>JAICKR010000028.1 GCA_025927835.1 Jatrophihabitans sp.
GAGCGCCGTCTCGGACAGGTTCGTCGAGTCGGTGCGCATGTAGGTGATGAAGCCGTTCTCGTACAGCCGCTGCGCGGTGCGCATCACCTGCTGCGCGGACCAGCGGAACTTGCGTCCCGCCTCCTGCTGCAGCGTGCTCGTCATGAACGGTGCGTACGGACGCCGGCGGTAGGGCTTCTCCTCGACGCCCTGGACGGCGAACTCGCGACCGTCGAGGCGGGCGGCGAGCCCGCGCGCGCCGTCCTCGTCGAGGTGCAGCACGTTGGACGGTGCGCGGCCGGTCGCCGGGTCGAAGTCACGTCCGGTCGCGAGCCGGCGGTCGTCGACCGACACGAGGGTCGCGGTGAACGTCTCGGGATCGTTCGGCTCCGGTTGCGCGGGAGCGAACGTGCCGACGACGTCCCAGTAGGTCGCGCTGCGGAACGCCATGCGCTCTCGTTCGCGCTCGACGACCATGCGCGTGGCGACCGACTGCACCCGGCCCGCGGACAGTCCTGGCGAGACCTTCTTCCACAGCACCGGGCTGACGCCGTAACCGACGAGCCGGTCGAGGATCTGCCGGGTGCGCTGGGCGTCGACGAGCTGTTCGTTGATGTCGCGCGGTTCGGCCACCGCGGCCGCGATCGCCGAGGGCGTGATCTCGTGGAAGACCATGCGGCGCACCGGCACCTTGGGCTGCAGCGTCTCGACGAGGTGCCATGCGATGGCCTCGCCCTCGCGGTCCTCGTCCGTTGCGAGGTAGAGCTCGTCGGCGTCCTTGAGCCGGGCCTTGAGCTTGCTGACCTGGTCCTTGCGGTCGGGGCTGACCACGTAGAGCGTCTCGAAGTCGTTGTCGACGTCGACGCCCAGGCTCGCCCACGGCAGGCCCTTGAGCTTCGCGGGGACGGCGGCGGCGTTGCGCGGCAGCTCGCGAATGTGACCGATCGACGCCTCGACGACATACCCGTTGCCGAGATACCCGCCGATGGTCTTCGCCTTCGCGGGCGATTCGACGATCACCAGTTTGGTGCCCGTCGTGCCCTTCGCCGCCACTGATTACTCCCTGCTCGCTGTCCTTATCGACGCCGCGGACGGTACAGGACGCCCGCAAACGGGGCCTGGCCCAACTCAGCGCCGGTGTGCCGCGCGTCCCATGACGCTGCCCGGGTCAAAGCCGGGTCGGCCAGTCGTATTCCGCTCCGGCCGGCGGTACGCCGACCAGCTCGACGAGCCGGCGCAGGCGACGCGCGGAGGTCACCCGCCAGCCCGGCCCGCCGCGCTGTGCGAGCGACACGGCGGCCACCCCGAGGCGCGCCAACTGCGCCCCGGCGGCCCGGTGGATCGGGTCGTCCGCCTCGGCGGTCGCGAGCAGATAGCCGACATCGTCGCGGCGCCCGGCGGTCACGGCCCACAGCCGCAATCCGCCCGCGCTCAACGTGAACGCCGGCGGCAGGCCCTGGTTGGCGCCGCGGGTCCAGCGGGCCGCGTGCTCGACGAGCGCGGGCGCGAACGCGGTGCGTACGCCGAAGCCGGCCTCGGCGGGCACGATCGCGTCCGGTGCGCTGACGCCGCGGTCGGCGAAGGCCGTGGCGAGCGCGTCCGCACGCCATTGGTCGGGCACGACCACGGACAGCCGCGCGCCCTCGGCCGAGCGCGCCCACAGCCCGCCGGCGAGCAGCACACCGTCCAGGTCGGCGAGGTCGGGCGACGCCGCCTCGGCACCGAACAGCGAGAACTGCGTCACGACTGGCCATACTGCCCGCCCGCTCATCGAGTTGTCCGCCCTTAGGCACGTCCGGGCGTGTCTCGGCGCGGACAACTCGGCGGCGTTAACAAAGTTGTCCGCCCCCCGGTACGTGTACACGTGCCGAGGGGCGGACAACTTTCGTGGTTGCTACGCGACCTTCGTCGCCGGGGCTTCCGCCGGCGTGGCGGCCGGCTCGTCGCCCATCGTGATTTGACGCCGCTTCGCGACGGTGACCGCCGCGACGATGATCAGGAACGCGACGATGGACACGGCGGCCCGCACACCGAGGCTCTTGTCCTCGCCGAGCGAGAACTTGATGACCGCAGGCGCGATGAGCACCGACACCAGGTTCATCACCTTGATGAGCGGGTTGATCGCCGGGCCGGCGGTGTCCTTGAACGGGTCACCGACGGTGTCACCGATGACGGTCGCGGCATGTGCATCGCTGCCCTTGCCGCCGTAGTTGCCGTCCTCGACCATCTTCTTCGCGTTGTCCCACGCGCCGCCGGAGTTCGCGAGGAACACCGCCATCAGCACGCCGGCCGCGATCGCGCCGCCGAGGTAGCCGGCGAGGGGACCGGCGCCGAAGGCGAAGCCCACGGCGATCGGCGCGAAGATCGCGAGCAGGCCGGGGGTGGCCAGCTCTCGCAGCGAGTCCTTCGTGCAGATGTCGACGACGCGCGCGTAGTCGGGCCGCTCGGAGTAGTCCATGATCCCGGGCTTCGTCCGGAACTGATTGCGCACCTCGAACACGATCTTGCCCGCCGCCCGGCCGACCGCACTGATCGCGAGTCCGCTGAACAGGAACACGACCGACGCACCGATGATGACGCCGACCAGGATGTTCGGGCCGACGATCTCGAACTGCGGCGAGCTGGTTGCGTGGTACTTCGCCAGCGCGTCGGAGATCGTGTTCAGGAACGAACCGAACAGCGCGCTCGCGGCCAGCACCGCAGTAGCGATCGCGATGCCCTTGGTGATGGCCTTCGTCGTGTTGCCGACCGCGTCGAGCTGGGTCAGCACCTGCGCACCCGCCTCGTCGATGTCGCCGCTCATCTCGGCAACGCCCTGGGCGTTGTCGCTGACCGGGCCGAAGGTGTCCATCGAGACGATGACGCCTGCGGTGGTGAGCAGCCCGCAACCGGCGAGCGCGACCGCGAACAGCGAGACCGCGACCGAGCCGCTGCCGAGCAGGAACGCGCAGAACACAGCGCCCGAGATGAGCAGGGCGGCGTAGACCGCCGACTCGAGACCGAGCGAGACGCCGGACAGGATCACGGTCGCCGGGCCGGTGAGCGACGTCTTGGCGACGTCCTTGACCGGGCGGCGGATCGTGTCGGTGAAGTAACCGGTGAGCTGCTGGATGAGCACGGCGAGCACGATGCCGATGAGCACCGCGACGAACGCGATCACACGCGGGTCGCCGTCGAGGCCGGCCACGTCCTGGATGTGGAAGTCCTTGAAGCTGCTCGGCAGGAAGGTGAACGCCGCGATCGCGACGAGGCCGAGCGAGACGAGCGCCGAGATGACGAAGCCCCGGTTGATCGGGACGAGACCGTTGCGGTCGCTGTCGCGCAGCTTGGTGGCCAGGATTCCGACGACCGAGCTGATGATGCCGATGCCGCCGATGATCAGCGGGAGCATCAGGCCCTTCGCGCCGAAGACCGCCTGGCCGAGGATGAGCGCCGCGACGAGCGTGACCGCGTAGGACTCGAACAGGTCGGCCGCCATGCCGGCGCAGTCGCCGACGTTGTCGCCGACGTTGTCCGCGATCGTGGCGGCGTTGCGCGGGTCGTCCTCGGGGATGCCCGCCTCGACCTTGCCGACCAGGTCGGCGCCGACGTCGGCGGCCTTGGTGAAGATGCCGCCGCCGACACGCATGAACATCGCGAGCAGCGCGCCACCGAAGCCGAAGCCCTCGAGCACGGTCGGGGCGTGGTCGTTGTAGCAGAGCAGCACGATCGACGCGCCGAGCAGGCCGAGGCCGACGGTGAGCATGCCGACGATGCCGCCGGTGCGGAACGCGATGTGGAAGCCGTGCTTGGCGCCGCCCTCACGCGCGGCGGCCGCGACGCGCACGTTCGCGCGGGTCGCCATCGTCATGCCGATGTAGCCGACGGCCGCGGAGAACGCCGCGCCGATGAGGAAGAAGATGGCGCGGCCGACGCGAACGCTCGTGCCGCCCTCGTTGACCGGAAGCAGCAGCAACAGCACGAAGACGATGACGGAGAACACGCCCAGCGTGCGGAACTGGCGGTTCAAATACGCCGCGGCGCCCTCCTGGACCGCCTTCGAGATCTCCTGCATCTTCGGCGTGCCCTGGTCGGCCTTGAGAACCTCGCGGACGAGGACGTAGGCGTAGGCGAGCGCGAGAACCGCGAGAACAACGAGTACGAACAGGAAGCCGCGCTGCCCGCTGGTGATGGCCAGCGGGTTGTCGGCGGCAAGCAGGTGGTGCGAGGCCATGCAACTCCCCTATGCGTTGCGGATCACGCCGGACACGTGGGTTCGGCGGCGTGAGGATGCGCTCGGCGTGGTCGCCCGTGCGCTGACTGGCGGAGTTTAGCCCGCGCGGCAGCCCGGCAGACCGCCGGGTATGCCGAGAAGCGGCCGATCAGGCCTGCAGGCCGGCGACGGCCTCGCTCACGCTCGAATGGATCGTGAACACGCCGTCGAGCCCGGTGATGGTGAACAACTTCAGGATGCGCTCCTGGCTGCACACCAGCGGCAGCGCGCCGCCCGCCTCACCGGTCGCCGAGCGCGCTTCGACGAGTGCGCCGAGCCCGGTCGAGTCGAGGAACGCCACGCCGCCGAGGTCGACGATCAGCGTGGTCTGCCCGGACTCGAGCAGCTCGGTGATCTTGTCCTTGAGCGCAGGCGCGGAGTACACGTCGACCTCGCCGTTGACGGCCACAATCGGCACGTCCCCGGCCGTCGTCCGCGAAACCGTGATATCCACCCGCATACTCCACGTCTGTCTCGTCGCAGCATCGCTGCGCTGTCAGCCCGTCTTGGGCGGCTCCGACAGCATGCCACAGCGGCTGCGAGCGCGTGGACGCACGTTTGATCGGTCCCCGCATGCCGCTCGCTGCCGGCAGCCGTGCCGCACGGGCCGTGGCCGTCGCGGTGCGCAGCCCGACCACGGGCAGCCGGACGCGCGCCCGCACGGTGATCGACGCGGTGCCGCTGCGCCCGTCAGTGGCCAGCCGCACCCGACACGCGGTGAGCATCCCGCCGTTGTCACCTGCGACGCGCTCGGCGGCCGCACACGGGTCGCCGGCCACACCGATCCGCCCGGCCGCGGCCAGCGCGGCCAGGTCGGCCGCGGACTCGACGCGGTGGCGCACGAGCACTGCAAGCGCTCGCACGGTGGCGACGACGGCGACCAGCATCAGCAGTAGGCAGCACGCCAGCACCCAGATCGACGCCGACCCCCGCTCGGGTCGCGGCTGCCGCCCGCGCCGGCCGGCGGACCGCGGGCCGGTCACGGTGACACCGCGTTCGGCTCGACCGCAGCGACTGCCCGTCCGACCACTGCCGGGCCCGGCAGCCAGCCACCGAACGGCTGCAGCCGGGCGCGCACCACCGCGACGACGAGCGGCCCGTCCCGGCTCAACACTAGGCGCGCGCCCGGGGCCACGTCGTGCGCCACCCGCACCGCCGCGGTTGAGTCGCCGCGGGCCGCGACCCGCGCCGCCTCGCGCGCCGCGTCGAGCACCCGCACCCGGGCTGCCACCGCCGACACGGCCGTGACCGCCACGGCCAGCACGAGGACGAGCACCGGCAGGCACGCGGCCAGCTCGGCGGTGACCATCCCGGCGTCGGCGCGGCGGATCCGTCTAGATCGCATGCAGCGCCTTGTTCACGATCGAGGTCAGCGCCGACGAGACCGCCGGGCTGCGCACGATCTTGTAGAGCACGACCGCGAAGGCGACCGCGGCGACCGTCCCGACCGCGTATTCGGCCGTCGACATGCCCGCCTCGGCGCCGGCCCGCACCCGCCGCAGGAGCCGCTTGATCCGGTTGAGGAGATTCATGCCGTCAGCCAACCGGCGCGGCCCGTCGTGCCGGTGCGCGGATCTTCAGGCTGTGGACGGCGCCGTCGACTGTGGACGGGCCGCCCGGTCCCGTCGCAGCCGTCTGTTAGCCCGCCACCCGTACCCAGGTGGGATGCCCCAGGTGGGTTGCCTTGCCTGCCAAATGGGGAAGGTTGACCCGCGAGTAACAACGGCGCAGATTGGAAGCACGGGCCGCGGGCGGACCCCGGCTCGTGCGCAGCGGCGCAACCCAGCAGCCGGAGGCGAGCAGATGACGGCGACCGAGCACGAGAACAGCAGCACCGCGACCGAGCGGCAGGTGAGTGCGGACGACGCGCGGCAGGTCGCCGAGGACGCCCGCGAGACCAGCTGGGACAAGCCGAGCTTCGGCAAGGAGCTGTTCCTCGGCCGGTTCCACCTCGACCTGATCCACCCGCACCCGCGTCCGGACGAGGCGGCGCACACGGCCGGCGAGGAGTTCCTCGCCACGCTGGAGAAGTTCTGCGCCGAGCACATCGACTCGACGCTCATCGAACGCGACGCGCGCATCCCCGAAGACGTCATCCGCGGCCTGGCCGAGATCGGGGCGTTCGGGATGAAGATCGACCGCGAGTACGGCGGCCTCGGGCTCACCCAGCGCTACTACAACAAGGCGCTCATGCTCGCCAGCTCGGTGAATGCGTCGGTGGGTGCGCTGCTCTCCGCACACCAGTCGATCGGCGTCCCGCAGCCGCTGAAGCTGTTCGGCACGGCGGAACAGAAGAAGGAGTTCCTACCCCGGTGCGCCCGCGGTGAGGTCAGCGCGTTCCTGCTGACGGAGCCGGACGTCGGCAGCGACCCGGCGCGACTGCACACCACAGCGACGCCCAGCGAGGACGGCTCGCACTACGTGCTCGACGGCGTCAAGCTCTGGACCACGAACGGTGTCATCGCCGACCTGCTCGTCGTGATGGCCAGCGTGCCCGCGAGCGAAGGACGCCGCGGCGGCATCACTGCGTTCGTCGTCGAGGCCAAGAGCCCAGGTGTCACGGTGCAGAACCGCAACCAGTTCATGGGACTGCGCGGCATCGAGAACGGGGTGACCCGCTTCGACCAGGTCAAGGTGCCGGCGGCCAACCGGATCGGCGCGGAGGGGCAGGGCCTCAAGATCGCTCTCACCACGCTCAACACCGGACGGCTCTCGCTGCCCGCGATCTGCGCCGGCGCGGCCAAGTGGTCGGTGCGCGTCGCGCGCGAGTGGTCGAGCCGGCGCGTGCAGTGGGGCAAGCCGGTCGGCGAGCACGAGGCCGTCGCCGGCAAGGTCGCGTTCATGGCCGCGACCGCGTTCGCGCTCGAGGCGGTGCTCGACCTGTCGAGCGACCTGGCCGACGCGGGCCATCACGACATCCGCATCGAGGCCGCCCTGGCCAAGCTGTACGCATCGGAGATGGGCTGGCAGGTCGTCGACGAACTCGTGCAGGTACGTGGCGGTCGCGGCTACGAGACCGCGGCGTCGCTGCACGCGCGCGGCGAGCGCGGCGTCCCGGTCGAGCAGGTGCTGCGCGACATGCGCATCAACCGGATCTTCGAGGGCTCGACCGAGATCATGCATCTGATGATCGCCCGCGAGGCCGTCGACGCACACCTGTCGGTCGCCGGCGACATCATCGATCCCAAGGCCGACGCCAAGGCCAAGGCGAAGGCCGGCGCGAAGGCCGGCGCGTTCTACGCCGGCTGGCTGCCGACGCTGGTCGCCGGGCGCGGTCAGCTGCCGAAGGGCTATGCCGAGTTCGGCCCGCTCGCCACGCACCTGCGCTTCGTCGAGCGCTCGTCGCGCAAGCTCGCGCGGCAGACGTTCTACGGCATGGCGCGCTGGCAGGCGCGTATGGAGTACCACCAGCGCTTCCTCGCCCGCGTCGTCGACATCGGCGCCGAGCTGTACGCGATGAGCGCGGCGTGCGTACGCGCGGAGATGATCCGCACCGACCACCCGCAGCACGCCGACAGCGCGCAGCAGCTCGCCGACACGTTCTGCCGGCAGGCGCGGGCGCGCGTCGAGGCGCTGTTCGAGCAGCTCTGGACGAACACCGACGAGGCAGACCGCGCGCTCGCCGCGGCCGTGCTCGCCGGTGACCACGTGTGGCTCGAGGAGGGCGTGCTCGACCCGTCGATCCCCGGCGAATGGATCGCGACCCAGCGACCCAGCGACTAGCGACCAGCGACTAGCGGGCTTCGGGCATGCTGTAGCGCCCGCGCTTGAGCTGGCGCCGTTCGGTGCGCGCGACGATGCCGAACGCGCGGCGGTTCGAGCCGTGCAGGATCGGGCGCAGCGGGTGCGGGACGAAGCGCGGCGGACGGACGTGCAGCGCGCGGGCGCCGAGCACCGCGGTGCGAAACGCCGCCTCGTGCGCCGGCGTCCACGGGAAGCGGTACATCTCCCGGACATGGGACGGCAGGCTGCCCTTGACGAGCAGGTCCATGGTGCGAAACAGCGGACGCATCGGCGGCGGCACGTCGTAGTCGCCGCGCTTGACGCCGGCGAGGTAGCTGCCGACGAGGCGTGCCTCGTCGGTGAGGAATGGTTTGTCCGAGGCCAGGTAGCCGTCGAAGTCCGCGCGGAACTCCGGGTAGGTCGCCGGCGCCGCATCGCGCGGCATGCCGAACAGCTCGGCCCAGCGCACGAAATCCTGCCAGAGCGCCTCGCTCTCCGCGGCGGACAGTGGGCGCACGAGCAGGTTCTGCATGTGGTGCGCGGAGTCGAAGGTGAACGCCATCGTCATGTACATGAGATGCGGGTCGGTCGCGTCGTACCGCGTGCCCGCGGGGTAGTGCGCGCCCGCGTCGTCGGGCAGCACACCGGACACGGTTGCGTGCTTGCGGTGGGTGAAGGCAAGCGCGCGGTCGGCCTCCTCCTTCGTCCCGAGGAAGACCGCCTCGAAGAGCCGGGCGGTGAGCATCAGCCGGTTGTAGGGCGTGTCGCGATGCTTGGTCTGCTCGATCGTGCCGACCGCGAGCTGCGGATGCACCGCGCCGATGACCAGCCCGCGCTGGCCGTACGTGAGACCGACCGCGCGGTTGCTCATGACCTGGACGGCCATCGAATCGGCGTCGAAGTACCCGGGCATCGCCTCGTCCCCTTCTGGCAAGACGCTCCACCACATTGCGTTGCTGCCGATCATCCGCCGCACCGTAGAATTTGGCAAGACGTCATGCCAGAATTGCGGAATGGCCGCCGGACGCGCGTATGCGGGGGTGCCTGCCGCGCAGCGGCGTGCGCTGCGGCGCGCGGCGCTGGTGGCCGCCGGGCTCGACATCGTCGGCACCCAGGGCTCCGCGCGGCTGACCGTCGCCGGGCTGTGCGCCCGGGCCGGGCTCAACGAGCGCTACTTCTACGAGAGCTTCGCGAGCACCGACGAGGTGCTCGGCGCTGTGCTCGACGACGTGCTCGCCGAGCTGACGTCCGCGATCGTGACGGCGGTTGCCGCGGCGCCGCAGGACACCCGTGCGAAGGCACGGGCGGCCATCGCGGCGGCGATCGAGTTGCTGACCGACGATGACCGCAAGACCCGGGTGGTCTTCGCAGAGCCACTGGCCGCGCCGGCGCTCATGGCGAGGCGTGCGGAGGTTGCGCGGGCATTCGTGGCGTTGATCGTCGGGCAGGCGCAGGAGTTCTACGGACCGGCGACCGCGCTGCGGGTCGGGTCGTGGGGTGACTTCGGCGCCGCGTACGTGCTCGGCGGACTGGCCGAGACGATGACGGCATGGGTGCGCGGTGACCTGGCGATCAGCCGGGACGAGCTGATCGACCGGGCCACCGACTTATTCGTGGTCGTGGGCGAGCACGTGGTCGGCACGGCGAGCTCGTAGCGGCGCATTGCTGCGCGCTGCTAGAGGAGGCCGGCCGCCAGCCAGGTGTGCACTGCCCGATAAGGACGCGTGACCAGGTGCCCGACGCGCGTGCCCGAGCGGGCGCTCGTGCCGGTGTCGGCCGGGTGTCCGGCCGCGCGACGCGAGGCGCGGACCCGGCGGAGCCGGCGGGCGAGGGCTGCATCGGCCATCATCTGGTTGGCGTGGTCACGGGCGATCTGGTCGCTGACGTAGACGTTCATGGTGTCCTCCGCAGTTCGTTTTCTCGACACCGATGACTCTCGTCGTAAGGCCGGGTAGGCAGCATCGGGACTTTGCCTAGAGCCCCCGGATTTCCTGGCTCAGAGGCACCTATAAGGGGTCCCAAACCGGGCATTCCGACAGCTAAGGCGAGCCGTTGCCTAAGGCTTGCGGACGACCGGGCGGTGCAGCCTCGGCAGGGCTACCCCAGTACGCCGGACAGTGCGCTGCGCGCGACGCCGACAAGCACCGGGACGATGCCGAGGCACACGAACGACGGCAGGAAGCACGCCGCCAGCGGACCGAGCGCGGCGACGCCGGCACGATGCGCCCGCGCGGTGGCGGCGCCCGCGCGTCGCGCCCGGATGTCCGCGGCGAGGCGTTCGAAACCGCCCGCCATGCGAATGCCGCTCGCTGCACTGCGCACCGCGATCTGCCCGGCCTCGGCGAGCGGACCGTCCCGCGGCAGACCCGACCAGGCCTCCGCCGGGTCGGCGCCCAGCGCGCACAACCGCGCGACGCGACCGAGGAGGTGCGCGACCGCAGGCTCGGCAGCGGGCGCGGCGAGGGCGAGCGCGTCGGCAAGCGGCTTGCCGCTGCGCAGCGCGGCAGCCGTGAGATCGAGCACGAGCGCTGTCGAGCGCCCGCCCGGCCCCGCGCGGTGGTGCCTGCGCGGCAAGGCGGGCGCGGTCAGCACCGCGACGGCGAGCAACGCCCAGCCTGCCGTCATATCCGCTCCGCGCGGCGCAGGATCGCGCGCATCCACAGCGCACCGGCCGCATCGAGCACGACACCGGCGCAGCACACCCCGTGTCCGGCACCGGTCCCGAACAGGAAGGCCCAGGGCCGGGCACCAAGCGCGGCACCGAGCCCGACGCCCAGCACGGGCAGGGCGGCCAGCACGAATGCCGACGCGCGCGGTCCGGCCAGGCTCACGTCGACACCACGTCGGTGCTCGGCGGCCGCGGCGAGGTCGTGGGACACCTGGTGGAGCACCCCGGCCAGCGGGATGCCCGCCTGCTCGCCGAGCTGCCAGGCCGACCCGATCGCGACCGTGGCCGGATCACGCAGCAACGGCGCGGCGGCATCACCGGCACCTGCCGCGGCGATCGCGGCCTCGTGCAGCGACACCGCATGGTGTGGCGCGAGTTCGGCAGCCGCGTGAAGCGCGGCGGCCGGCTGGGTGCCCACCTCGAGCTCGGCGACGACGAGCCGCACCGCGGCGAGCAGTTCACGTGCGTGCCGGTCGGCCACGCGCCTCTGGGTGTGGTCGCGGCCGATGAGCCAGCCCGTGCCGCCGAGGGCTGCGGCCGCGATGCCGAGCAGCGCTCCCCTGCACCACCACGTCGCGGCAACACCGACGGCGAGCAGCGCTGCGAGCGCGGCTGCCCACTTCACCCGTTGCCCGGCGCGGGCCGGGTGCGCCGGGGGCTCGACCAACCGGCCGCGTTCGGCGAGCGCGTCGGTGCGCACCACCGGCGGCGCTCGCCGCGAACTCGCTACAGCCGCGACCGCGAGCGCCAGCCAGCCGACGGCGGTCATGGCGACACGCCACGAGCGCGCAGCAGATCGTGCAGCGTGGCGCCGGTCGTTCCGTCAGGATCACGCGCCGACCACGCGACGTCGACGGCGAGCTCGTCGCCGTGGCGCTCGAGCAGCGCGATCTCGTCGACGACACGTAGCCCGTCAGGACGGCGCCGGAGGTGCACGATGACGTCGATCGCGCTGGCGACAAGGCTGGCCACGGCGGCGGCCGGCAGCCCGGCCAGGGCGCCGAGCGCCGTGACGCGCGCGGGCACGTCGGCCGCCGAATTGGCGTGCAACGTCGCGCCACTGCCGTCGTGCCCGGTGTTCAGCGCGACGAGCAGCTCGACCATCTCTGCGCCGCGGAACTCACCGACCACCAGCCGGTCAGGACGCATCCGCAACGCCTGGCGGACCAGCTCGCGCAGCCCGACGCCCCCGGCGCCCTCGACGTTGGCGGCCCGGGTCACGAGGCGCACGACGTGCGGATGCGCGACCACGAGCTCCGGCGCGTCCTCGATCAGCAGGATGCGCTCGTCGGCCGCGACCGCGCCGAGCAGCGCACCGAGCAGGGTCGTCTTGCCGGTGCCGGTGCCGCCGGTGATGACGACCGTGAGCCGCGCGGCCACGACGCCACGCAGCAGGTCGGCCACGCGCGCCGGCATCGTGCCCTGGGCGACCAGCTGGTCGAGGTCGAAGCGACGCCGGGCGAGCACCCGCAACGACAGCGTCGGGCGCTCGGCGAGCGGCGGCAGCACGGCATGCAACCGGGTCCCGTCGGGCAACACCGCGTCGGCGAACGGCATCGCGTCGTCGAGCCGGCGTCCGGCCCCGGCCGCGAGCCGCTGCGCCAGCCGGCGCACCGCGGCGTCGTCGGCGAAGCGCGCCGCCGCGCGCTCCATGCCATGACCGCGATCTATCCACACCTGCCCGGCGCCGTTGACCAGCACGTCGGTGACGCCGCGCTGCGCGAGCAGCGGCTCCAGCGGACCGGCGCCGTGCAACTCGGCGGTGAGGTCACGGCGCATCGTGGCGAGCACCGCGTCGTCGACGAGGTGCTCGGACTCCGCCCGCAACACGTCGTCGAGCGGCGCGGGCGCGTCGGCGAGCCGGTGCCGCACCCGCTCTACGAGGTCCGCACGATGGGCCGGCACGTCACGCCGCCGGTGCGAACTGTGCCGCGCCGAGGCCGCGCAACACCCCGGCCGCGACCCGCACGTGCGTGCGCGGCGGGCGCGCCGCGTCGAGTGCCCACGGCGAGCGCAATCCCGGGAGCTCGCCCAGCAGCGAGCAGCCAACCAGCTCGGCCGCGTCCGCACCGGACACGCAGTCACGCCGGGTCACCATGCCCAGAGGTATGTCGGGCAGTGACGCCGCGATCGCATGCGCGCCGACCAGCCCGCTCACGTCGGCACGCGCGAGCACCACCACGACGTCGCAGTGCAGCAGCGCCGCGGCGCGTTCGGCACACGCGGCCCGCGGAAGATCGACGACGACGGTGCCTTCAGCGCGGGCCGTGACGAGCACCTGGCGCACCGCGTCGGGGTCGAGCTCGCGGGCGTCCGCGGCGAGTACCGATGCCGTCGCCCACCGCGGCAGCCGTTCGAACAGCTCATGCGGATCGAGCCGGCCACCGCCGACCTGCAGCCCGGACCATCGCACTCCGGGCAGCGCCTCGATGCCGAGCACGACATCGACGCCGCCGCTCGCCGCATCGAGATCGACCAGCAACGATCGCCCGGCCACGACTGCGAGCACCGCGGCGAACGACGATGCGCCGACACCACCACTACCCCCGACAATTCCGATCACCGCGCCCATGCATCGCAGCCTGACGCGCGACGGCGTCGTCGATCGGCCGCGCGGACCGCCCTTGTGGACAACACGTGAGTTGTGGACAGAGAATTTGACACGCGCCGCCCAACCGGCTGCAGCGCCGGGAAATCCGTATTCTCAGCCTCGTGGCATCGGCACGGACCGCGGCGTTCTTCGACCTGGACAAGACGATCATCGCCAAGTCCAGCGTGCTCGCGTTCGGCAAGCCGTTCTACCAGGGCGGCCTGATCAATCGACGCGCCGTGCTGCGCAGCGCGTACGCACAGTTCGTGTTCGCACTCGCCGGCGCCGACCACGACCAGATCGAGCGGATGCGCGCGTACCTCACGTCCATGTGCACCGGTTGGGACGTCGCGCAGGTGCGCGAGATCGTCTCCGAGACGCTGCACGAGATCATCGACCCGATCGTCTACGACGAGGCCGTCGAACTCATCGCGATGCACAAGGCAGCCGGCCGCGACGTCGTCATCGTCAGCACGTCCGGAGAAGAGGTCGTCGGACCGATCGGGGCGATGCTCGGTGCCGACGAGGTGATCGCGACGCGGATGATCGTGGCCGACGGTATGTACACCGGCGAGATCGAGCGCTACACGTACGGGCCCGAGAAGGCCGTCGCGGTGGTGCAACTCGCCGAGCAGCGCGGCTATGACCTCGCCGGTTCTTACGCATACTCCGACTCGGTGACCGACGTGCCGATGCTCGAGGCCGTCGGGCATCCCTACGCCGTCAATGCCGACCGCGCGCTGCGCAAGATCGCCAACGAGAACGGTTGGCCACTGCTCACGTTCTCCAACGCGGTACCGCTGCGCGAACGGCTTGCCGGCATGCGTCCTGAACACCCGGTCGTGTCCGCGACGGTCGTCGGCGCGGGCGTCGCGGCTGCCGGGATCGTCTGGTACGCGTCGAAGCGCCGCACCGGACGCGCCTGACCGAGCCATTCGTGCAAGACGACGGCGCCGCGATTGACGCGGCGCCGTCGACGTGGCACGGCTGTCGGGTTACCAAGCGTGCCCTTGCGTTGTAGTCAGGCGCAGACCGCTTCGCAGTACCGCGCCGACTCACCTGTTGCGTGGTGGGTTCGCCGCGTGGGTGCCCGGTTCATCCGTGCGGGACGCCGGTCGCTGGGGGCTGGACCGCCATCGACGGCCGCCGTCCGTACCCGTATTGGACAGCTGTGACCGCGGTCACGCAACCCCCGCACGGCGTGTCTCCCCCGCCTCCCCGGCGTCTCCCTCTTGTTGATTCCTTCCAGCCGCGAACTCCGTTGCGTCGTTGCCTTCGACTTCCAGCGTCAGCCTCGTTGCATTGCTTCGCAGATTGCGGTTGTTTCTCTCGTGCCGGCCACGAGCGCGTCGGCGCAGTGGGTCAGCCAGGTGGCGATGCCCGGCTGGGTGCCGGACCGGTAGGCCTCGAGGGAGGCGAGGTACGCGTCGCCCAGGTCGCGGTGGCCGGCCTCGATGACCGCGAGCGACTTCGGATCGAGACCGCGGTCGATCAACGTCAACCGCGCCGCTGCCCGCGCCACCAGACCCGACACGGGAGCGAACGAGTCGAGGCCGAGGATCTCGCCGTGCACGATCGCCGCGACGACGACCGCCGGCGCCGAGGTGAGCGCGAGCACCTCGGCGAGCAGGTCGAGCCGTTCTGCCGTCCCGGGTCGCGGCCGGCCGAGCTCGTCGGGTGGCGCGAGGTCGGCCGCGGCGAGCGCGTGAAGTTTCGCCAGCGCCTGCCGTGGCGCGGGCCGCCACGTGTCGACCAGCTCACCGATCGCGCCCTGCACCCGCAGCGCGCCTTGCACCACCGCGTCCCCGGCCGCGTCGCCACTGCGCACGTCGGCGAGCGCGAACTCGGCACCCGACAACCAGGCCGACGCCCACGCCCCGTGCAGCGCCGACTCGGCCGACACGTCCGCAGAGCGCCGGCGCAGCACCCGATGCGCGAGCATCGCATCGACCGCGGCGCGGGTACGGGTCACGGCGTCCTCGACGCCGGGCAGGGCCAGCAGCGGGACGAGCGGATCCGGAGCCACGCCTCGCAGGCTACGTGCCAGCTCACGCCGAGCTGATGCGTCCGGCACCCGCAGGCTGCAATGATTCGCTGCAACGCGTTCACAACTCAAGGGAGCCGATCGTGACGGCGAGTTCGAGCCAGGGCCCCAAGCCCACGCCACGGCCGCCGGCCACCACGACCGCTGCGGTCGCCGCACCAGCCGCGAGCAGCGCCGCGACACCCAACGGCAGGCACGCCGCCGAACCGAGCGTGGGTCAGCTGGTCTCCGACGCGTCCGCCGCGCTGTCGAGCCTGATCCACAGCGAGATCGAGCTCGCGAAGCTGGAGCTCAAGACGTCGGTTCGGGTCGGCATCGTGAGCATCGGCGCATTCATCACCGCGGCCGTCCTCCTGCTGTTCGGGCTGATCTACGGCTTCCAGGCGATCGCCGAGGCCATCGCGCTCGCGCTGCCTCGCTGGGCCGCGTTCCTCATCGTCTTCGGCGCGTTCGTCGTGCTCGCCGTGCTGCTGGTGATCTTCGGCGTGAAGCGGATCAAGCGCGTCGCGCCGCCGAAGCAGACCATCAAGACGACGCGCGAGACCGTCGACTACCTCAAGAAGTCGAGAAACTAGGCCGCCATGGGATTCGGGCCGCTGCCGGGTGCCCCCGACAGTTCGGTCGTCCTGGTCGACGGGCCGTGGACGCACCGCATGGTGCGGGCCAACGGCATCGCGCTGCACGTCGCCGAGATGGGTGCCGGGCCGCTCGTGCTGTTGCTGCACGGTTTCCCGCAGTTCTGGTGGGCGTGGCATCAGCAGCTGCTCGACCTCGCCGACGCCGGATACCGCGCGGTCGCCGTCGACCTGCGCGGCTACGGCGCGAGCGACAAGCCGCCGCGCGGCTACGACTCCCCCACGCTTGCCGCCGACATGGCCGCGCTCGTCACCTCTCTCGGCGAGTCGAACGCGATGGTCGTCGGCACCGACCTCGGCGGCACGCTCGCGTGGACGATGGCGGCGTCGCACCCGCGCGTGGTGCGCTCGCTGGTCGCGCTCGGCGCTGCGCACCCGCTGCGCATGCGGCACGAATTGCGCCTCGGTGCCGGCCCGCGCCAACGGCAGGCGTCCGCGTACATCCTGCGCACCTTCCAGGTGCCACGCCGCGCGGAGAACCTGCTCTCCCGCGACCCCACCTGGGTGCGCGCGCTGTATGACAGGTGGACGGGGCCGCGCTGGCGCGGCACCCCTGGCTATGTCCACGACGTGGCGCGCTACGCCGAGGCGATGCGCATCCACCCCGTCTCGTTCTGCGCGGCCGAGCACTACCGGTGGATGGTGCGCTCGCTGATACGAGCCGACGGACGCCGCTACGCCGAAGCGCTGCGCGCGCCGATCACCGCGCCGGTGCTGCATCTGCACGGTGACTTCGACACCTGTGTGCTGCCCGGCACCGCGCAGGGCTCGGGCCAGTACGTGACCGGGCAGTACGAGTGGCGCGTCCTCGACGGTGTCGGGCATTTCCCGCACAACGAGGTACCGGAGTTCGTCAGCGGCGAACTCATCCGCTGGGCCAAACTGACCTGAGCAATCAGTCGGGCGTGCAGCTGCCGGTCGCGACGGCGGTGTCGAGGGTGCGTCCCCTCGCCGCGTCCGACGCGATCTCGTCGTCGGCCAGCGCGAACCCGGTGTCCGGGGAGTCGATCGCCGTGGCGAACACCATGCCGAGGACCGTGCCGTCGTAGGCGATCAGCGGACCGCCTGAGTTGCCGCTGCGCACGATCGCGCGCACCGAGTAGATGTCGCGGCGCACGCTGTGCCGCCCGTAGATATCGGTTCCGCCGACCTTTGTCTTCGACCGCACGCGCGCCGAGCGCACCGTGAACGGCCCGTTCTCCGGATACCCGAGCACGAGCGCCGGATCGCCGGTCTTCGCGTCGGTCGCGGTGAACTTCAGCGTGCGCGCGTTCAGGTCGGGCACGTCCAGCACCGCGACGTCACGCGCCGGGTCGTACAGCACGACGGTCGCGGCGAGATCGCTGTGCTCGTTGACCTGCACCGACACCTGCTTCGTGCCCGCGACGACGTGGGCGTTGGTGAGGATGCGGTGCGGCGCGTACACGAACCCGGAGCCTTCGATGCTGCGCCCGCACTCGGGTGCCTGCCCGTAGATCTTGAACACCGACTGCTGGGCGAGCTGCACCTGATGCTGGACCGCCGGGCTGAGGTTCGCCGGCGGTGGCGGCACCGCGACCACGGCCGTCGACGGCAGATCACCGAAGACAGGTGGGAATCCGCTCCGGTCGAGGAACGAGCGCAACGACGAGTAGAGGTTGCGGAACTCGCTCGGCACCACGCCGTTCACCGAGCGGACGATCTTCGAGTGGCTCGCCTCGGCCGCGAGCCCTGGATACGGCGAGCGCGCCAGCGGCACCGCGACCATCCACGACACCAGCAGTACCGACACGACCCCGAGCACCGCACCGATGCCGGAGTCGACGGCATGCGCACGCTCGTGCATCACCACGTGCGACTTCACGTAACCGGCGATGTACACGCCGAGCAACTGGCCGAGCGTGGCGAGCACGAGCACGCAGAAGATCGCGACAGGCACCTGCGCGCGCCCGTGCACGATGCGCGAGCCGAGCGGCTCGGCGATCTGCGCGCCGAGCACCGCACCGCCGAAGAAGCCGATCAGCGAGAAGAGACCGACGACTGCACCGCTGCGATAGCCGCCGAAGCCGTAGGCGACCGCCGCCAGGACGATGATGATGTCCAGGAGATTCACCGGACGATCAACTTCCCGTTCTGGCCCTGCGCGGCGTGAATGCTGCACACGAACGAGTACGTGCCCGGCGCAGGGGCGGTGAACGTCACCGAGTGAGTCTGCCCAGCCGCGGTCAGCGGCACATCGACTCCGGGCAGACCGCTCATCTGGATATCGTGCGGCGGGCCGGCACCCGGGCGCGCGGTGTTGGCGAGCAGGATGCGTACCCGCCCCTGGTGCACCACGAGCGTCGACGGGGTGAAGCGGAGGTCCGTTCCCGACCGCACCACGATCTGCTGGACGCCGCCGACGTCGGACGCGACCCCGGTGCCGCTGTGCGGCTGCTTGTTGACCGCCGCCTGGCGGTTGCTGCACCCGGCGACCGCCGTCACCGCGAGCAGCAGCACCGCTCCACGGCGAAACGTCATGGCGAGCACGGTACCGGCGGGTACCTCGCCCCGCCGGGCGTGCTCAGGACGCGGAGGGCAGGTTCGGGATCGGCCGGCGCCGGGTGTCGTCCCACGGCTGCGCCCAGCCGCCGAACTCGAGCAGCCGGTCGAGCAGGCCGGCGGTGAATCCCCACACGAACAGCCCGCCCGCCTCGAAGCCCGGACCCAGCCAGCCGGACGGGTGGGTCACGAGGAAGCGGTTGTCCGGTTCGACGAGCTCGGCGACCGGTACCAGCGCGACACCGGCGACCTCGGCCGGGTCGACGGGGCCGACCTCGTGCGGCTCGCGCCACCATGCGAGGACGGGCGTGACGACGAAACCGGACACCGGGATGAAGATCGGCGGCAGGTCGGCCACGATGTGCACCGTCGTGGGGTCGAGGCCGACCTCCTCGTTCGCCTCGCGCAGCGCCGCCGCGTCGAACGACTCGTCGGTCGGGTCGACCGAACCGCCGGGGAACGCCACCTGGCCGGCGTGCTTGCGCATGTCAGCCGCACGCTGGATGAGCAGCACGGACGGCCCGGACGGCCCGTCGGCGAACGCGATGAGCACCGCGGACGCACGCCCGCTGCCGTCGTCGGGCACCGGGAAGCGTGACAGGTCACTGTCGTCGATGTGGGTCGCAGCGGCCGCCAGCGGCTGCAGCCAGGCCGGCAGTTCCTCGGTCATGCCGCGCCGCTCACGACGTGGCGACCATCTCGGCCTCGGACTTGACGAGCTTGGCCGCGGCCGCTGCGTCGGTGGGGCCTTCACCGTAGGACGGGCACAGCCGGGCGAGCGGGCACGCGCCGCACGCCGGCTTGCGGGCATGGCAGATGCGGCGGCCGTGCCAGATGATCCGGTGCGAGTAGAGCGTCCACTCGCTCTTCGGGATCAGCTCGACGAGCGCGAACTCGATCTTGACCGGATCCTTCTCCGCGGTGAGTTGCCACCGGTGCACCAGCCGCTGGAAGTGGGTGTCGACGGTGAGCCCGGGGATGTCGAAGGCGTTGCCGAGTACGACGTTCGCGGTCTTGCGGCCGAAGCCGGGCAGCTTGACGAGTTCCTCGATGCGGTGGGGTACGACTCCGTCGTGGCGTTCGACGAGGGCCTGGCCGAGCTTGATGATCGAGGTCGTCTTGTTGCGGAAGAAGCCGGTGGACTTGATCATCCGCTCGATGTCGTCGCGATCGGCGCCGGCGTAGTCAGCCGCCGTCGCGTACTTCGCGAAGAGCGCCGGTGTGACCTCGTTGACCCGCTTGTCCGTGCACTGCGCCGACAGGATCGTGGCCACCGAGAGCTCGAGCGGGTTGGTGAAGTCGAGTTCGCAGTGCGCGGTCGGATACAGCGCGGCGAGCTCGCGGTTGATCCGCCGCGCCCGGCGCTTTCGTCCCAGCGGCGTCTCGTCTTCCCAGTGCACGAGCCGAGCCTACGGGCGCATTCCGACCATGCTCTGCCGGCTACATCGGCCGCAAGCCTGCCGACAATGCTTGCTACATCGCTCGCAAGCTCGCGATGCGGCACAATGGGACGCACCATGATCGGCTTCGCGCTGCTGCTGTTCCCCTTCGTCCTGTTGGGGTTCGTCATGGTGATGGGCCGCGTCGAGGAGCCGCTGAGCGAGATCGCGGCCGAGCGGGACATCGAACAGTTCCTCGATGACGCCAATGCCGAGGAACTCGACGTGTTCGTGCGTGAGGGCACCGACTCGGCGCTGTCCCGGTTCCAGGCCAGGCTCGGGCTGAACCGGCTGCGTCGTGGGTGGCGCCGGGCTGCCGACTGATCCGCGGGCAGTTCAGGCACTAGACTCCGCGCGAGACTGTGACGAGGCTCGCATTACGGCGGCCGATCGAGGAGCAGACGTGGACGAGATTCTGCGCAGGGCCGGCATCTTCCAGGGTGTCGACCCGGACGACGTCGAGGCACTGGCAGGCGAGTTCGAGACGTTCGACTCGCCCCGCGGGGCCGTGCTGTTCCACGAGGGCGAGCCCGGCGACAGCCTCTACATCGTGCTGGCCGGCAAGGTCAAGCTCGGCCGGCGCTCGCCCGACGGCCGGGAGAACCTCGTCGCCATCTACGGCCCGTCCGACCAGTTCGGCGAGCTGTCCATCTTCGACCCGGGCCCGCGCACCGCGACCGCGACCGTCGTCACCGACGCCCGGCTGGCCCGGCTGCCCAAGTCCGCGCTGCAGAAGTGGGCCACCGAGCGGCCGCAGATCGCGATGCAGTTGCTGCGCGTGGTCGCGCGCCGGCTGCGCCGCACGAACACGATGCTCGCCGACCTGATCTTCGTCGACGTGCCGGGCCGCGTCGCCAAGCAGCTGCTGCAGCTCGCGCAGCGCTTCGGCTCCATCGACGGTGGCCAGCTGCGCGTCACGCACGACCTCACCCAGGAGGAGCTCGCGCAGCTCGTCGGCGCATCGCGCGAGACGGTGAACAAGGCGCTGGCCGACTTCGCGTCCCGCGGCTGGCTGCGCCTCGAGGGCAAGAGCGTCGTGATCCTCGACCGCGAGCGCCTGGCCCGCCGCGCCCGTTGACTTTGTCCGGCCAGCTGTACGACACCCTCGGCGCGACCTATACGGTCACCCGGCGCACCGAGCCACGCATCGCCGCGGCAATCTGGACAGCACTCGGCGACGCCCGGACGGTGCTGAACGTCGGCGCGGGCACCGGATCGTACGAGCCGCCCGATCGCGACGTCCTCGCGGTCGAGCCGTCGGCGCTGATGCGGTCGCAGCGTCACCCGGACGCAGCGCCGTGCCTGGGTGCGGCAGCCGAGAACCTGCCGTTCGAGGACAAGTCGTTCGACGCCGCGATGGCGGTGTGCACCGTCCATCACTGGCGCGACCCGATCGCCGGCCTACGCGAGCTGCGCCGTGTCGCGCGCCGGGTGGTGGTGTTCCTGTTCGACACCAGCGAGGCCGATCGGTTCTGGCTGACCCGCGACTACCTGCCGGAGTTCTCGGCCCTGCGCAGCTGCCAAATCCTGGCGTCGCCGGCCGAGTTGGCCGGTGCGGTCGGCGCCCGGATCGAACCGGTGCTCATCCCGTGGGACTGCGCGGACGGCTTCTACGAGGCCTACTGGCGCCGACCGGAGGCATACCTGGACGAGCGGGTCCGGCGCGGCATCTCGGTCTGGGACGCGGTCGGGCCGGACGCCGAGCAACGCGCGGTGCACACTCTGCGCGCCGACCTCGAGGCGGGCCGGTGGACGGAGCGCAACCGCGAACTCATCGATCTCGACGCCGCAGAACTCGGCGCGCGGCTGCTCATCGCCAACTGATCAGGCGTCCGCCGTCTTCAAGTACGCGAGTTGGGCTTGGACGCTCAGGTCGGCGGCGGGCCAGAGGATCTGGTCGACGTCCGCGTAGACGACCTCGACGACCTCACGCGGGGACGGATCCGGGCCCAGCTGCGCCAACGCGGCGCGCACCTGGTCGAGCCGCTGCGCGCGGTGCGCCAGGTAGTAGGACGCGACCTCCTCGAGCGACTCCAGCTCCGGACCGTGGCCGGTGAGCACCCGCGCCGGGCCGAGGTCCCGTAGTTTCTCCAGCGATTCGAGGTAGAGCCCGAGCACGCCGTCCGGATGCGCGACGACGGTCGTGCCGCGGCCCAGGATCGTGTCGCCGGTGAGCACGGCGTCGCGGTCGCCGACGACGAACGACACCGAGTCGGCGGTGTGCCCCGGGGTGGCGAGCACTCCGATGCGCAGGCCCGCCGCGTCCAGCACCTCGCCGTCGGTCAGCGGCGCGGCGCCGTGGCAGTACTCGAGGTCGGCCGCGCGCACCGGCACCCCGGTGCGCTCATGCAACTCCGGGCCGAGCTGGCTGTGGTCGAAATGGCCGTGCGTGACGAGCACGAGCGCCGCATCCGGCGCGGCCGCCAGCAGCCTGTCGAGATGTTCCTCGCCGGACTCACCCGGGTCGACCACGACGCTCGCCGTCGCGCCCGGCGCGCGCAGCACCCACGTGTTCGTGCCGTCGAGCGTCATGAAGTTGGGATTGTGCTGCAGCAGCACCGATGCGTACGGCGTCACCTCGCGCACCGTCTCGTAGGCGGGATGGGCAAGCGTCACGACAGCAGGCTCTTGGGGATCGGCACGACGGTGCCGTCGGGCAACTCGACGGCGACCGACCCGTCCGGTCCGAGGCGCACCTCCGGACGGACGGCCTCGAGCGAGCGGCTGTCGGCGGTGGCCAGCGCCTCGGCCACCGACGCGAAGGGCAGCAGCGTGGCGAGCGTGCTGATCGTCGGCGGCAGCATCTGCCGCTCGCCGCGCTGCGCCTGCTCGATCGCGGCTGCGACGGGCACCCACGACGCCTCGCTCGACTCGTTCGTGACGTCCTGCGCCTCGGCGGTGTTCGGCAGCGCGGCGACGAAGAAGCGGGTGTCGTAGCGGCGCACCTCGCCGGCCGGGGTGACCCAGCGCGACCAGGCACGCACCGCGTCGGCGTCGACGGCGAGGCCGTTGCTGCGCAGCAGGTCGCCGAGCGAGACCCGGCCCGCTTCGACGTCGCCGCGCGCGCCGCTGAGGTCGGCGCTCGGGACGGTGAGCAGCACACCGGTTTCCTCGAACGTCTCGCGAACCGCCGCCCCGACCAGCGCGCGGGCGGTCGCCGCGTCGCAGCCGGCGCGCGCAGCGAACGCCGCGAGGTCGCCGCCGGTCATCGGCAGCGATGCGTCTGCCTCCTCGACCCGCCCGCCCGGGAAGACCGACATGCCCGCGGCGAAGGCGTGCGTGGTGTGCCTGGTGAGCAGCCAGGTCTCGATGCCGTCCGCGCTGTCGCGCAGCAGCACGACGGTCGCCGCATCGCGAATCGGGACCTCGGTGCCTTCGCTCATCGGCTCGCTCCGCAGGCGTTGCTCATCGGACTTCCACGACGAGCTCGACCTCGACCGGCACGTCCAGCGGCAGCGCCGCGACGCCGACCGCGGAGCGGGCGTGCCGGCCGGCTTCACCGAAGATCTCGGCGAGCAAGTCGCTGGCGCCGTTGACGACGGCCGGCTGACCCGTGAACTCCGGCACGCACGCGACGAAGCCCACCACCTTCACCACCTGGGTCACCGCGTCCAGCCCCACCAGCTCGTGCACCGCGGCAAGCCCGTTCAGCGCGCAGATCCGCGCGAGCGCCTTCGCCTCCTCGGCCGTGACCGAGGCGCCGACCTTGCCGGTCTGCGACACCTCGCCGTTGACCATCGGCACCTGACCGGACACGTAGACCATCGAGCCGGAGCGCCGGGCGGGGACGTAGGCGGCGAGCGGAGGGACCACGGTCGGCAGCTCGATGCCGAGCTCGGCCAGCCGGGCGAGATTGTTGGGCATGGCCCGACCGTATCGGCTGCGCGTCACAGCGGACGACTCCACGGACGGGCCCCACAGCGGCATCTCCTACGCTGACTGGATGGTCGCCACGCGCGCCGCGAGCCGCGCTGACGCTCGGCCGGTGCCCGCTGCGTTGGCGCCCGGTATCCCGGCGCAGGCGCGGCTGCACGTCGTCACCGGCAAGGGCGGCACCGGCAAGACGACCGTCGCCGCGGCGATCGCGCTCGCGCTGGCCGAGGGCGGCCGCAAGGTGCTGCTCGTCGAGGTCGAGTCGCGGCAGTCGATCGCGCAGCTGTTCAACATCGCGCCGATGCCGTACGCCGAGCGGCGGCTCACCAAGGTGGGCCGCGGTGGCGAGCTGTACGGACTGGCGATCGACCCCGAGCAGGCGATGCTCGAGTACCTCGAGATGTTCTACGGTCTCAAGCGCGCCGGTAAGGGTCTCAAGAAGCTCGGTGCGGTCGATTTCGTCACCACCCTCGCGCCCGGACTGCGCGACGTGCTGCTCACCGGCAAGGTCAAGGAAGCGGTCGTGCGCACCGCGAACGGCGCTCCCGTCTACGACGTGGTGGTGCTCGACGCGCCGCCCACCGGTCGCATCGGCCGCTTCCTCGACGCGACCCAGGAGGTCGCGAAGCTCACCAAGTTCGGCCCGATCACGAACCAGAGCGAAGGTGTCATCAAGCTGCTGCACGGCCCGCGCACCGCGGTCCACCTCGTGACGCTGCTCGAGGAAATGCCGGTGCAGGAGACGCTGGACGCGGCGCACGAGCTGCGCAAGCTGCGCTTCCAGCTCGGCGCGGTGATCGTCAACCGGGCGCGTCCCACGCTGATCACCGAGGGGCAGGTCGGCGCCGACGGCACCGTCGACGCCAAGCTGCTCACCGCGGGGCTGAAGAAGGCCGGCATCGCGGCGGCCCACGCGCCCGCACTCGCCACCGAGATGGCCGACTACGCGCGGCGCCAGCAGGTGCAGGACGAGAACGCCGCGCGGCTGGACACCCTCGACCTGCCGCGCATCGAGCTGCCCGACCTCAACCCGCCCGTCGAACTCGGCGAGCTCAAGGACCTCGCCGCCTGCTTCCGCGC
>JAICKR010000212.1 GCA_025927835.1 Jatrophihabitans sp.
CCACTCCGAGCACTTCCCGAGCTCGTTCTACCCCCGGGCGGCGAAGCCGGGCCGGTTGGTCGTGGAGGACCGCATCGGCGCCGACGTGATCGAGGAGTTGCGTCGGCGCGGCCACGACGTGGCCGTCGAGGGTGGTTGGACGTTGGGCCGGGTGAGCGCGGTGGCGCGAGACGGCGACTTCCTTGTCGCGGCGGCGAATCCGCGGGGTGCGCAGGGCTACGCCGTCGGGCGATGAGGGTGCACGGGCCCGCGGCTCAGCGGCGGCGCGCCGACAGCGCGCGCAACCTCGCGTAGGCCCGGGCGACGGCGCGGTTCAGTTCGGCGATCGTCTCCGGTGAGGCGTGCAGGTGGTTGGCCCGGTCGAGGTCTGCGGTCGCGCGGGTCCAATCGCGCAGCGCCTGGCTGTTGCGCAGTCCTGGAATGCCTTCGAACTCGCGAGGAATCGGCGGCGTGGTGATGCGCGGGCCACGGCCCGGCAGTTGAGGGACGCCGAAGAGTTGATGGGACGACTGGCTCATACGAAACAGCGTGCGCCGAGCAGGCGGCGCGCCTCCAGTGCCTCCCGGCCCTGAGTGCGGGACTTAGGTCCCGCTTGAGTTTCCGCTGGCCGGAAGAGCCGCTTCCCCACACTGCGAACACTTGTTCACAATGCGGCCAAGCAGCCATCACCAGCATTCGGAGGCCGACCGTGAGAACCGACTTTCCGCGCGATCAGTGGTACGTCGCCGCGTACGGCGGGGAGGTCAGCCGCCGCCTGCTCGCCCGCAAGATCTGCGGCGAGGCGATCGTCTTCTACCGGACGTCGAGCGGCGAGCCGGTGGCCCTCGCCGACCGCTGCGTGCACCGGCAGTACCGGCTGTCGGCCAGCGCGCTCGACGGCGACCTGTTGGTCTGCGGCTACCACGGCTTCACCTACGACAGCGAGGGCACCTGCGTGCAGGTGCCGGGCCAGCGCCGAGTTCCGCGCACCGCACGGGTGAAGAAGTACCCGGTCGTCGAGCAGGACTCCTTCATCTGGGTCTGGATCGGCGATGACGACGCCGCCGACCCGAAAGACATTCCGCGGGCGCCGTGGCTCGCGTCGAACGAGTGGACGACGGTGTGCGGCATGGAGCCACTCGCCGCGCGGTACGGGCTGCTCGTCGACAATCTGCTCGACCTCTCGCACGAGACGTACCTGCACGGCGGGTACATCGGCACCCCGGAGGTCGCGCAGACCCCGATCACCACGGAGGTCGACGAAGAGCACGGCATCGTGTTCGTCTCCCGACACATGGAAGACGTCGCCTGCCCGACGTTCTACGCGAAATCGACCGGCATCGAGGGCCGCATCGACCGCTGGCAGGACATCGAGTACCGCCCACCGTGCCTGTACCTGCTGCACAGCCGGGTCGCGCCCGTCGGCGTCCAACCCGGCGCCGACGGCGACGACAGCGGCGCGTTCCACGTCGAGGTCGTCTACGCGATCACCCCGGAAACCGAGACGAGCACGCACGACTTTTGGGCGGTGGCACGCGACTTCGCCCGCGACGACGAGAGCGTGTCGGCATTCCTCGCCGAGAACAACCGCACCGTCGTCCTGCAAGATGTCACGGCGCTGAACCTGCTCGAGACGGTCATCGCCACCGAACCGCCGGGCTACCAGGAGCTGAGCATCAACATCGACACCGGTGGGCTGGCCGCCCGACGCATGCTCGCCGCGCAGATCGCGGCGGGCGACACCACGCGCGCGCCGGCGACCGCGACGGTCTGACCGATGGCCGCCCGGATCTCACGCGCGCAGTTGCAAGGCGCGACGGTCACCTACCGGGTCGACTGGGTGCTCGGCACCGACCTGCTGCACGGGCAATGCAGATGCGGCGCCGAACGCGAGTCTGAAGACCCGATCGAGTTGTGGCAGTGGCTCACCGGTCATCCGGTCGGTCACGACGAGCGTGAGGCGCCACGACGTGCCGACCCACGATCGCTGGTCGGCGTCCGGGCCGACTGACGATGCCCACCGAACCGGAGTTCGACGTCGTCGTCGTCCGCAAAGAGAAAATCGCGGACGACGCGGTGTCACTCAGCCTGCGCGGCGCCGGGGCGGCGCTGCCCGCGTGGTCGCCGGGCGCGCACGTCGACGTCGTGCTGCCAAGCAAGAAGGTTCGGCAGTACTCGCTGTGCGGCGACCCGGCGAACACCGAGGAGTGGCGCCTTGGCGTGCTGCGCGAGGAAAGCGGTCGCGGTGGCTCCGCGTATGTGTGCGACGAGCTGACCGAGGGAGCCCGGCTCACCGTGCGCGGGCCGCGCAACCATTTCGCCCTTGTGCCAGCGGGGAATTACGTGTTCATCGCAGGTGGCATCGGCGTCACGCCGATACTTCCCATGCTTCAGGCGGCGACGCGGGCCGGCGCGGGTTGGCAGCTTTGGTACGGCGGCCGCCGTTCGTCGTCCATGGCGTTTCTCGACGAGCTCGCGGCCTACGGCGATCGCGTTCGGCTGTGGCCGCAAGAAGAGCGCGGCCTCCTCCCGCTCGACGACATCCTGGCGAAGCGAGACGGCGCCCTGGTGTATTGCTGCGGCCCGGCGCCGCTGCTCGAGGCCGTCGAAGAGCGAGCCCGCGAGTGGCCGACCGGCACGCTGCGCGTCGAGAGGTTCGCCCCGGCCAGCGCGGCGCAGGCCGCCGACGACCGGCCGTTCGAGGTCGAGCTGGCGCGCTCGCACAAGACGTTGACGGTGCTGCCGGGGGCGTCGATCCTGCAGACCGTCGAGGCGGCCGGCGTTTTCGCGCTCTCGTCGTGCCGGGAGGGCACGTGCGGCACGTGTGAGACAGAGGTGCTCGAGGGCGCTCCGGATCACCGGGACAGCGTGCTCACCGACGCCGAGCGCGCGGCCGGCGACGTCATGATGATTTGCGTTTCGCGGGCGCGCGGCGCCCGGCTCGTGCTCGACTTGTGACATGCGCTCCTCGACCGCGCGGGTGTTCCAGCTGCTCGACGCGTTCACGTCGGCTGCGAAAGGGCTGTCGCTGACCCAGCTGAGCCGCCGCAGCGGGCTGCCGTTGACGACGGTGCACCGCTTCGCGCACGAGTTGCGTCGACTCGGTGTGCTTGAGTGCGACGCCGACGGCCGATACCGAATTGGGTTGCGGCTATGGGAAATCGCCGCGCACGCTCCGCGAGGAGTTGGGCTGCGCGAGGCGGCGATGCCGTTCCTCGAGGACCTGTACGAAGCAACCCATGAGAACGTGCAACTCGCCGTCCGCGACGGCCACGAGGTCGTCTACATCGAGCACATCGCCGGACGACGCGCGGTCGGCGTCCTCACGCAGGTCGGGCTGCGGTTCCCGTTGCACGCCACCGGCGTCGGCCTGGTGCTGCTCGCCTTCGCCGACGACGCGTTGCAGGAAGAGGTCATGAACGCGCGACTCGCCGGCTTCACCCCGAAGACGATCCAAGATCCGTCCCTGCTGCGCCGCAAGCTCGCCGATGTGCGGCAGCAAGGATTCGCGATCAGCGACCGGCAGGTGACGATGGACGCGCTGTCTGTCGCGGCGCCCGTTCGCGACGCCGACGGCACCGTGGTCGCCGCGGTTTCCCTCGTGGTGACGGTGAACGTGCCGCCGACCGCGATCGCACCCGCGGTGGTGGCCGCGGGTCGCGGCATCTCGCGGGTGTTGCGAGACGCGGGCATCGCGCTGTTGCCGACCGCGGTCGACACGCAAGCTGACCTACAGAGCGGGTGACCGGGATCGAACCGGCATGACCAGCTTGGAAGGCTGGGGCTCTGCCATTGAGCTACACCCGCGTGACTGCCTGCGAGAACCCGTGAGAGAGAACGGCCACTCGGTTCGTGGGAGAACCCCCGACGACAAGATCGTCGAGCTGCGCAGTCTGTGGGAAGGGTAGCGCGGGCGCCGATCGACGCGATGCCACGCCCTCATGGGCGGACGCGGATGATCGCCTTCCCCTTGCGGCGCTCGGTCGGGTTGAGGGCGGCGACGGCGTTGTCGAGTTCGTCGACGGCGCCGATGTTGGTGCGCAGTCGGCCGTCTCGCACTCGTTGCACGATCTCCCCAAGCTGGGCCCGATCGGACTCGACGACGAAGTCGACGGCCAGACCCTCCTTTGGCCGCGCCTCCGCCGGGCCGGTGACGCTCACCAGCGTTCCCATCGCGCGGACCAAGCCCGCCGACCGCTTCTGGATGTCGCCGCCGATGACGTCGAAAACCAGGTCGACGCCGCCGACGTCTTCGAGCGCCTCGTTCTCGAGGTCGACGAACTCGTGGGCCCCGAAGTCGAGCGCCGTCGTTCGGTCGGCGGCGCGGCCGGTGCCGATCACGTACGCGCCGGCCTCGCGCGCGAGTTGCACGACCATCGCCCCC
>JAICKR010000046.1 GCA_025927835.1 Jatrophihabitans sp.
GACTGCTCCATCGGCTGGTCGCTGCTCGCCGCCATCGGCCGGGTGGAGTCCGACCACGGCCGGTTCGGCGGCGCGGTGCTGCACGAGGACGGCGTCTCCACGCCGCCGATCCTCGGCCCCCGCCTCGACGGCACGGGGGTCGCCGCCATCCGTGACACCGACGGCGGGCGGCTCGACGGCGATCCCACCTACGACCGCGCCGTCGGCCCGATGCAGTTCATCCCGTCCACCTGGGCCCGCTACGCACAGGACGGCACCGGCGACGGCACGGCCGATCCCTTCACCATCTTCGACGCCGCCTCGGCCGCCGCTGACTACCTGTGCGCGGCCGGGCGCAACCTGGCGACGACGAACGGCCAGGTCCAGGCGATCCTGAGCTACAACTACTCCTACGACTACGTGCGGCTCGTGATGGGCGTCGAGCAGGTGTACGCCGAGGACGTCGGCATCACCGTGCCGGTGCTGCCGACGCCGAACGAGCCCACGAGCGGGCCGCCGAAGCAGAAGCCGCCGCTGCCACCGGTCGACCCGGGCGAGCCTTCGGGCCTGCAGGACCCGACGCCGACCCAGCCGACGAACCAGCCGTCCAGCGGCGACGTGACGCCGTCGTGGACCCCGCCGCCGAGCACGGTGACCGCGCAGCCGCCGACGCAGCCGGCACCGAGCCAGACGAAGACCGTCACGTCCTCGCCGAAGCCGACGTCGTCGACCCCGCCCGCGCCGCAGACCACGACGGCGACCGCCCAGCCTCCGTCGTCCGACAGCCCGTCGACGGTCACCGCGACGCCGGGCTCGGGCGCACCGTCGGGCTCGACCGGGCCCTGACGATCAGGACAGCAGTTCGGCCACCTCCGCCAAGCTCTGCGGCGGCGCCTGGATGATCAGGCTGGTGATCAGCGTCGACTCCCACAGCTGGAGTTCGTCGCGGATCTTCGCGGCCGGCCCGACGAGCGCGATGTCCTCGACGAGCTGCGTCGGCACCGCGCCCATCGCCTCCAGCTTGCGTCCGCTGAGGAACAGCTCCTGGATCTTGGCGACCTCGGCCTCGTAGCCGAGCCGGCCGAAGTGGTTCGCGTGGAAGTTCATGCTCGCCGCCCCCATGCCGCCGATATAGAGCGCGATGGCCGGGCGCACCAGGTCCGCGGCCTGTTCGACGTCGTCGTGCAGCACGATCGGGACGAAGGCCGGCACCTCGAAGTCGTCCGCCGTTCGCCGTGCACCGGGCCGTGCGAACCCCTCGGCGAGCGCGTCTCGGTAGAAGTCGTCCATCTTCGGTGAGAAGAACATCGGCAGCCAGCCGTCGGCGATCTCGGCGGCGAGCGCGACGTTCTTCGGCCCCTCGGCGCCGAGCATGATCGGGATGTCGGTGCGCAGCGGGTGCACGGTCGACTTCAACGGCTTGCCGAGCCCGGAGCCGCCGGGGTAGGGCAGCGGGTAGTACTCGCCGTCGAAGGTCACCGGAGCGTCCCGGGCGAGGATCTTGCGGATGACGGCGATGTATTCGCGGGTGCGCGCCAACGGCTTGGGATAGGGCTGCCCGTACCAGCCCTCGACGACTTGCGGGCCGGACGCGCCGAGGCCGAGCACGAAGCGTCCGCCGCAGAGGTGGTCGAGCGTCATCGCCGACATCGCGGCGGCTGCGGGTGTGCGCGCGGCCATCTGCATGAGGTTGGTGCCGAGCCGCACCCGCGACGTCGACGCACCCCACCAGGCGAGGGGAGTCAGGCAGTCCGAGCCGTATGCCTCAGCCGTCCAGATCGAGTCGAAGCCCAGCCGTTCGCACATCGCGATGGCGTCCTGGACGCCCTCCGGTGGGCCGGCCGACCAGTAGCCGGTGTGGTAGCCGAGTTGCACGCGAGCCTCCCGCGGCGCCGAGTAGAACGTGTTTCAAATCCTATCCCGGACGGGTCGGCCTTGAGTTGCGGCCGGACCGCGAGATCTTTAGCGTTCATGTCACGCCATGCGCGGGTCAGGAGCGGAATCCGTCGTCTGGACGACGGTCGGGGGGCCGTAAGTGCTCGTGGAGGTGCACGGGAATGGGAGAGGGCCCAGCGCGATTCGAGCTGCCGCCTGCCGGAGCGGTCGCGTGGCTCGACGTCTCAGCTGACAATCCGGATACGTGGACGGGACGCCTGCGCACCGGTCCGCTCGGCATGCAGATCTCCCCGCTGCGCAGCGGCCGGGCACCGTACTTCTTCAAGGGCGCGCGGCTGCGCGGGACGCGCTGCATCTGGTCGGCCTCCACGCTCAGCGGTGCCGAGCTCTACCGGCCCGTGCGCGGTGCGGCCGGTGCGTTCGACGGCGGCGTGCATCTGCTCGCACGCGTCGAGGGCGGCGGTTCGGTGTTCGACCCCGTCGGGCTGACCTCGGGTGTGCTGCGCGTGTTCGATCCTGCCGACGAGATCGCCGAGCAGTTCGCGAACAACAGCCACCTCTACACGCTCAACATCCCACTCGCCGCCATCGGCATCGACGCCGCGACGCTGCGCGACATGCGCGACTTCGCCTACGACCTCACGCCGTTCCAGTCGCAGTTGCTGCGCGCCGCAGTCGCGTTGTTGCTCGTCGGTGGCGAGGAGCTCAAGACCTCGTCCAGCCTCGTCGGCGTCGACCGCTACCTCGCGTCGCTCGCCGCGTTGCTGCTGCGCACCGCGGTGCGCCGCGCTGGTCCAGAACTCGCGCAGGTCGAGCACGTGCGGCTGCGTACGGACGCGATCATCTACGAGCAGGCGGCCGATCCGAACCTCACCCCGGCCACCATCGCAGCGCAGCTCAACATCTCGTTGCGTCAGCTCTATCGCGCGTTCAACGGCACCGAGTCACCCGCAGCGCGCATCCGCAGGCGCCGGCTCGAGCGTGCTGCCGAGATCCTCGCCGCGCGGAGCGGGCCGGGCCATGTCGAGCGGGTCGCGATGGAGTGCGGCTTCGCGTCGGCCGAGTACTTCTCCCGTGCATTCCGTCGCGAGTTCGGGCTCAGCCCGCGCGCGTACCGGTCCGCGCATCGCGACACCGGCACCCGCACCGCCTAGCCGGCTCAGCCGACGTGGAGCGCGGCCTTCGCGAGCGCGGTCGCCTGGGCCAGTAGTGCGTCACCACCCGGCTTGCCGCCGCGGTAGGCCATCACCACGTGCCCGCTGTCCTGTGCCACGACCATGGCTTCTGCCGCGTCCGCGCACTCGAACGCCTGCTCACCGGCGCCGCTGAGCGGCACGCACCGCCCGCTGCCCGTGCCCACGCCGGACTGCACCTTCTGCATGAGCGCCTGCGCGGACCCGACCGTCGCCACGTCGCCGTAGGCGAGCTTCGCTGTTGCGCCGGCCGCCGAGTCGGCGAAGTCGCACAGGATGCTGCCCGTGAACGGCGAGCCGCCGCCCGGCTGCTGCGTGCTCTTGAAGTGATCGGTGAGGTGCATGCCGACGATCTGGTCCAGTTGCGCGGAGCTGACGATCGGACAGCCCGCGCCGGACGGCGATGTCGCGGACCGTGGAGCTGGTGTCGTCGGTGTCGTTGCGCCGGGCCGGCCGCTCGCGGCGTGCGAGTTCCCGGCGTTGCCGCCGCCACTGCTGCTGCATCCCGTCAGCAGCGCCGCGACCGGCGCCGCTGCGACGAGCAGGACACGTGCGTGATGGATGTTCATGGTGGCCCCCGTTGCCCCACGTTTTGGCTATACTTGCCTATATCCGATATAGGAGCATGTACTGAATGGCTGGCGAAGTCAAGACGCGGCGTTACGATTCGTCCGGCCGCCAGCAGGCGGCCGCGCGCACGCGGGTGAGCATCATCGCGACCGCCACGGAACTGTTCCTCGAGCACGGCTACAGCGCCGCGACTATTCCGATGATCGCCCGCGCAGCCTCGGTGTCCGTGCCGACCGTGTACAAGATGTTCGGCAGTAAGGCCCAGCTGGCGAAGGCCGCGTTCGACGTCGCGATCGCAGGCGATCACGACGACGTGCCGATGCGCGAGCGCGGCGTGATCCAGGCGATACGCGCCGAACACGATCCACGGCGCAAGCTGGAGCGGTACGGCAGGTTCCTCGCCGAGACCTTGCCCCGACACGTCCCGGTACAGCTCGTCGTGCGCGACGCTGCTGCGACCGACACGGACGCGGCGCTGTTGTGGAACCAGCTGTGCGGCGAACGGTTGCGCGCGATGTCATGGTTCGCCGGCGAACTGCGTGACGGCGGACTGTTGCGCAAGGGCGTGACCCTTGCGGAGGCGCGCGACGTGTTGTGGACGCACAACGCACCCGAGCTGTTCGAACTGCTTGTGATCCAGCGCGGTTGGTCCGCACGCAGGTACGGCACCTGGGTCACGCAGCAGCTGATCGCGGCGCTGCTGCCGGAGTGATCGCGGCTCAGTCCGGCGCGTCGCGTTCGGCCTTGTCCAGCGCGGCGCGTGCTTCGCGCCGGGCAGACTTCGCCGCGGCGGTGTCCTTGCGGCTCTGCTCGAGATCGGCCCGCGCGTCGTCGAGCTGCGTTTGCAGCTTCGCCAGCTTCCTGGTGAGTTGACGAACCTGCTCGCCCAGCTGGCGCTCCGTCCTGTTCGCGTCGTCGAGCGTCGACTCAGCCTTCGCGAACGCATCGCGCGCCGATGACAGCGCACGTTGCTGCTTGCGCTTGTCGGCCGCGGACATCTTCGGCTTCGCCGATGTCTTCTTCGCCGGCTTCTCGTCGCGGCCGCCGCGCACCACGGTCAACTGCGGCGATCCGGTCGGCAGGAAACCGAAGCCGGACCACTGCTCGGCACGCTGGAGCTGCCCGAGCCGTGCCGCGATGTCCGCGTCGGCGACCGCGGCGTCGAAGGTGCCGCTGACCTCGTCGCGCAGCGCGGCAGGAGGGTCCGTGCGTTCTGCCTTCTTCAGCGCTCTCGCGGTGAGTGTGTCCACCAGTTTGCGGCGCTCGGTCGTCAGTTCGCGCAGCACGCCGGCGTCGAGGGCGTCCTGCGCGGCGCGCATGCGGTCGCCGAGAGCGGACAGCTCGTCGACCACCGACGTGTCGTCGTGCACCAGGGCGTTCACCAGATAGGCGCTCACCGTCGGCTTGCGGAGCTTGCCGATCGCCTGCGCCGCCGCCGCGTCACCGCGCTTGCGGGCCGCGTCCGCCAGCTCGCTCCGCTTCGCCATGAACTCGTTCGGCGGCACCGAGTACAGCTCACGGATGACGTCGTTGGTCAGCTCCGGCACGTGACCATTGTGGCGCTAGCGGGCGCCGGTCGCCGCCAGGTCGCGCTCCTGGGCGAGCTGCAGGGCGATGTCGATGAGCATGTCCTCCTGCCCGCCGACATAGCCCTTCTCGCCGGCGCGTTGCAGGATCTCGTGCGCGGGCACGTTGTAGCGCTCGGCCGCGTGCTCGGCGTGCAGCAGGAAGGACGAGTACACGCCGGCCCAGCCCTGCACGATCGCGGTGCGGTCGGCCTTCGGCCAGCGTGGCAGGTAGGGACGCACGATCTCCTCGGCCGCGTCGAGCACCCCACCGACGTCGACGCCGGTCGGCACGCCGAGGTGGTCGAACGTCGCGGCGAGCACCTCGGTCGGCGAGTTGCCCGCGCCGGCGCCGAGCGCGCACAGCGAACCGTCGATCTGCCGGGCGCCGGTCTGGAAGGCCAGCACCGAGTTCGCGACGCCGAGCGAGAGGTTCTGGTGCCCGTGGAACCCCACCTGCGCCTCGGTGCCGATCTCGTCCTGCAGCGCGGCGATGCGCTGCTTGGCCTCGTCCATGACGAGCGCGCCGGCCGAGTCGACCGCATACACGCAGTCGGCGCCGGCGTCGACCATGAACCGCGCCTGCCGCGCCAGCTCCTCGGGCGAGGTGCGGTGCGACATCATCAGGAAGCCGACCGTCTCCATGCCGAGCGAGCGCGCCAGTCCGAAGTGCTGCACGGAGACGTCCGCCTCGGTGCAGTGCGTCGCGATGCGAGCGACCGAAGCGCCCGCCTCACGGGCGTTGCGCAGGTCGTCCATCGTGCCGATGCCGGGGACGAGCAGGATCGCGATCTTGGCCTGCTTCGCCTCCTCCGCCGCGGCGCGCACGAGCACGATGTCGGACACCGTCGAGAAGCCGTAGTTGAACGACGAGCCGCCGATGCCGTCGCCGTGGCTGACCTCGATGACCTCGACGCCGGCGGCGTCGAGCGCGGCGGTCGTCGCACGTACCTGCGCCTCGGTGAACTGGTGCGACATCGCGTGGCTTCCGTCGCGCAGTGTCGTGTCGGTGATGCGCACCTCACGCTTCGTGCCACTCATGCGGCCAACCTCTCGGTCGCGATCAACTCGCCGACGCGCGCGGCGGCAGCGGTCATGATGTCGAGATTGCCCGCGTACTCGGGCAGGTAGTCGCCGGCGCCGCGCACCTCGAGGAAGACCGCGACCCGACCGTTGCCGTCCCACGAATCGCGCGGCGGGTCGTACTGCGGCGCGGCACGCAGCGTGTAGCCGGGCACGTACTGCTGTACCTCTTTGACGCGGCGCTCGATCGAGTCGGTGATCGCCGCCTCGTCCGCGCCCTCGGGGATCGCGCAGAACACCGTGTCGCGCATGATCATCGGTGGCTCGACGGGGTTGAGGATGATGATCGCCTTCCCCTTCGGCGTGCCACCCAGTTCGCGCACGGCACGCGAGGTCGTGTGCGTGAACTCGTCGATGTTCGCGCGGGTACCGGGCCCGGCCGACTTCGACGCCACGGACGCGACGATCTCCGCGTACGGCACGTCGACGACCGACGACACGGCGTGCACGATCGGCACCGTCGCCTGGGCGCCGCAGCTGATCATGTTGACGTTCTCGGCACCGACGTGTTCGCCGAAGTTCACGGGCGGGCAGACGAGCGGGCCGCACGCGGCCGGGGTGAGGTCGACGGCGACGATGCCGGCCTCGGCGAGCAGCGGCGCCGCAGCACGGTGCGCCTTCGCCGACGTCGCGTCGAACACGATCTGCGGCAGCCGGTCCTGGGCGAGCAGCCAGTCGAGGCCGTCCGCGGAGGCCGGGATGCCCAGCTCGCGCGCGCGCCTGATGCCGTCCGACTCGACGACGCCGACGACGTAGCCGACCTCGATAACATCGCTGCGGCGCAGCTTCGCGAGCAGATCCGTCCCGATGTTGCCCGGTCCGATGATGGCGGCCAGCGCCTTGGAACCTGTCACGCTAGAACTGTAACGTGTTCTACTTTAGGAGGCCATGGTGAGCATCACCGGGGGAGCAGCGTGAGCATCACGGACGTCGCGGGCAAGGCGAAGGCGCTCTACGACGCACGCCGCAACCGGGTCGCGATCGCGCCGTTCACCGACGCGGACCCGGCGCTCGGCATCGGCGACGGGTATGCGGTGCAGTCGGAGCTGGTGAAGCTGATCCTGGCCGACGGCGACCGCATCGTCGGCTACAAGGCGGGGCTCACCTCCAGGCCGATGCAGGCGTTGCTCGGCGTCGACCAGCCCGACTTCGGCCCGGTGCTCGCGTCCACCGTCTACAAGGACGGCGACGAGGTGTCGCTGAGCCGGTTCATCCAGCCCAAGATCGAGGCCGAGATCGTGCTGGTCCTCGGCGCCGAGTTGCGGGGCCCCGACGCGACCGTCGACGACGCGCGGGCCGCGGTGCAGGGCGCATCGGCGGCGATGGAGATCGTCGACTCGCGCTTCGCCGACTGGCGCATCAAGCTGTGCGACACCGTCGCCGACCTGGCCAGCAACGGCGCCGTAGTCATCTCCGAGACGGTGCTACCGCTGGCCGACGTCGACCCGCGGCTGATCGGCATGGTGCTCACCCGCAACGGCGCCCTCGTCGACACCGGTGCCGGCGCGGCAGCGCTCGGGAACCCGCTCGCGGTCGTGGCCTGGCTGGCGAACACGCTCGCCGGCGACGGCATCGCGCTCGAGCCCGGGCATGTCGTGATGACCGGCGCGCTGCATGCCGCGGTGCCGATGGCGCCGGGCGAGCGCTACCTCGCCGAGTTCGACCGCCTCGGTTCGGTGGGCGTCGACGTCGTCGAGTAGGCGCGTTGCGCGTTATGGCCGCGGGACGGGGAACTGGCTGCGCATCGCGCGGTCCCAGATCCGGTCGGACACCATCCGCCGCTGCATGATCGCGAGCGAGGCGGAGGGCGTGACCGTATAGCGCGGCTTGGGCCGGCGACTCTCGAGTGCGCGCCGGATCACCTTGGCGACGTCCTCCGGCCCGCCGCCGAGTTTGGCGAGCGGACCCTTGTACGCGCCCTCGGTCCGTTCGCCGACCGCCTTGTTGAACGTCGCGTACGGCCCGTCCGCATCCGCCGCGTCGACCGAGCTGACGGCAGTCTTCGCGAAGTCGGTGACGATCAGGCCGGGCTCGATGAGCGCGACCTTGACGCCGAAGCCCTGCACCTCGAAGCGCAGCGCGTCGGACAACGCCTCGACGGAGTACTTCGTCGCGTGGTAGACGCCGCCGCCGGGGAAGGTCAGCTTGCCGCCCATCGAGCCGATGTTCACGATGCGTCCGGAGCCGGCGGTGCGCATGCCGGGCAGCACGAGCTGACACATCCGGATCAGCCCGAACACGTTCGTCTCGAACTGGCGGCGGATGTTGTCGAGCGGGATCGACTCCAGCGCGCCGGACTGCGAGTAGCCGGCGTTGTTCACCAGCGCGCCGACCGACCCGTGCTCGGCCTCGACCTGTTCGACCGCCGCGCGCATCGACGCTTCGTCGTTCACGTCGAGTGCGAGTGCGCGGCAGCCTTTCGCGACGAGCGGCGCGAGCGTGTCGACGCGGCGTGCGGTGGCGTAGACCGTCCAGTCGTGCTCGGCCAGGTACGCCGCGGTCGCGGCGCCGATACCGCTCGAGCAGCCGGTGATGAGGACGACCTTCGGGCTATCGGGCATGCGGGTGACCTCTTCAGTGGGTGCGGCGCGACCTGGTGAGCCGTGCGGTGAACATGCTCAGGGCGATGCCGACGCCGAGCAACGCGGCGGAGATCACGACGAGTAGCGCGGTGTCGCTACCGGAGTAGGCGAGCGGATCGGTCGAGCCACCCCCGGCCCCGCCGTCTGCCGCGCCGGGCTCGGCGCACGCGGTGAACGGACCGGACGGCTGATCGGTGGGCACGTCGGTATCGGTGGCGACGTCGGTGTCGGTGGGGACGTCGGTGTCGGTCGGAGCCGCCACGCCGGTCGCCGAGGCCACGGCGGTGTCGGTCGGAGCCGCCACGCTGGGGACGCTCGTGTCGCCGGCTCCGGCACCGGCAGTCGACGCAGCGGTATCGCTTGCGCCGTCGGTCGGCACCTCGGACGGGTAGTAGGTGATACAGACCGGCGTCGGAGCGTCGGTGCCCTCGGCAGCGGCGGGACCTGCGGCCATTAGTCCGGCGGCGAACGCCGCGCAGCCCAGCGCGAGCACTGTGTGCACTCTCCGGACCATGAGCACCCCCGAATTCGCCGCGTCACGCGCGACGTCTGCACATCGTCGCGGTCGGGTCCGCGCCCGGCAACCCGGGTCAGCCGCCGACGACCACCGTGACCGTGTATGTCCGGTCTGCGGGGGCGCACAACACGACCTCTCCGCACGTGACGCGGGACGCGCCGATGCTCCCTGTGCCGGCTTGCGACGCCGTGTAGTCGACGGTCACCGTGCCGCAGCCGCCGCCCGGTATGCAGTCGGGATCGGGTGCGTACGTCGGTTTGCCGATGCTGCGCAGCTCCGCGCCACCCGGTACGCCGAAGCGCCAGTAGGTGCTGTCCAGGCGCACGCGCAGCCGGTCACCAACGTGCACGTGGACGGTGGTGTGGTTCGCCTGCTTCGTCAGCACCACGGTGTCTGCCGGGTCAGCCGTCGATGGGCGTACGCCGTTCGGAGTGCCGCCCCCGCCGCGCGTCGCGCTAGAGCTACATGCGGCGGCCAGGAGCACCGCAGTCACGGCGATCCGCCACATGTCGACTCCCGCCTGCTCGGGATCCCGCCCCCTCACCCACTAGACGCAGCGGCGAGGGGGCCGGGTTCCGTCTCGGTCAGGGGCAGTTGTGGATGTCGCTGGTCGCGGACGCGAGGACGAGGTTCAGACTCGTCCCCAAGGTGTTGCTGACGATGAGGTGCACACCGTTGACCGTCAGCTGCCCGTCGCCGCCCGGGCCGACCGTGCGGATCTGCTCGTTCACGATCAGCTTGACCGGGCCGACCGCGATGACCGAGTTCGGCGCTGCGGGCACCTGATAGGTGATGCCGCCGATCTTGATGGCGGTGATCGCCGTCGTACCGGTTGCCGAGCCGCACACGCTGCGCGATGTCACGTGAATCGCACCCAGCGCGATGAGCGGGACGGTGAGCGGACCCACCTTGATCGTCGTGGCGCCCACACTCGCTGTCGCGGTCGATGCCGAAGGCGTTGTCGTGGTGTCGACCCTGGCGCACAGCGCACCGAGCGCGATCACCCCGAGGCGCACCGACAGCTTGCAGCCGGCGTTCACCGACTTGGGCAGGGAGGTGACCACCGCACCCGTGGACGGCGTGGGCGCCAGCACGGACGCGCCGAGCAGCGAAGTCATCACGCCCGTTGCGCCGAATGCCAGGCCGGTCTCGTAGGTGATCTTCAGCGTGCTGGTGGCGTGTGTGCACGCGCCACCGACGTCACAGATCGACACCTGCACGGTGAAGACGAACGGGCCGGACGCCGGGTACGTGTGCGTGCCGTTCACGGTGAACGTCGAGCCGCTGACGCCGATCGTCCCGGCCGTGACCGGCGTGCCGTCGCCCCAGTCGATGGTCGCGCTGTAGTCGGACGCGGTGCCGAACGGGTCGGCGTCGGTGAACGTTGCGACTGTGCCGGTGACCGGATTGATCGTGGTCCGGTTGATACCGGTGCCCGTGAGCGGCGCGTCGCTGACGTTCATCGAGTCCGTGATGACCGTGGTCGACCCCCCCACGTCGGCCACGAACACATGCACGACGTAGGTGCCCTCTTCCTCGTACACGTGCGTCCCGAACAGGGTGAACGGGCCGGTGCCGGAGACTCCGGCGGACGACGTGTGCCCATCGCCCCAGTCGACGGTCGCGGTGTAGTCGGCGACGGCTCCGTGCGGGTCGGCGTCGGTGAAGCCGCCGACCGTGCCCGAGAACGGCGCCCCCTCGACCGCGGTCAGGCTCTGCGAAGCGCCGGCCGTGAGTGCCGCGTCGGCAGTGTTGACGGTGCCGTTGAGCACGACCGTCGAGCCGCCGTCGTCGTCGACCTGCACGCTGATCGCATAGCTGCCCTCCTCCTCGAAGGTGTGCGTGCCGGACACACGCACCGGGCCCGCGCCGGAGAAGCTCGCCGCCGACGTCGTGCCGTCGCCCCAGTCGATCGTGCCGCTGTAGTCGGACAGCGGTGCGGACGCGTTGCCATCTGTAAAGGTGCCGACGACGCCGGAGAACGACGAGCCTTCGACGGCATTGACGGTCATCGCGGCGCCCGCGGTCAGGGCAGCGTCGGCCACCGTGACGTCGTCGAGCACGGTGCCCTTGACGTAGTTGTTGTCGACGTCGTGGACGAACACCGATGCCGGGTAGCTGCCCTCTTCGCTGTAGGTGTGCGTGCCCGTGACGACGAACGGTCCGCCGTCGACGCCGATCACCGTGCCTGCCGAGCTCGAACCGTCGCCCCACGTGATCGTGGCCAGGTACTCAGAGGCCGTCCCGTTCGGGTCGGGATCGGTGAACGAGGCGACGGTGCCGCTGAACGGCGCGCCCTCCGTCGCCGTCAGGCTCCGCTTCGACACCGTGATCTGCTGGTCGAGCGGCGTCGTCTGGGCGCACGGGCTTGTCTGCTGCCCGGGCCTGTCGTTCGTGAGCAGGTCCTGCAGGGCCAGGTTTGCGCAGTTCGTCGACGATTGCTCCGGCTGGTTCGGGACTGTCGCCGTAATCGTGATCGACCGTGCCTGGTGCACGGGGAGGGTGTCGTAGGTGACGGTCGCCGACGTGCTCGATGAACTCGGGGAGCCGTTGGGCGCGTTCACGTTCGTGATCTGGTAGCCGGCCGGCACCGTGTCCGTGACCGAGAGGTTGGTCGCCGCGCCGGTGTTGCTCGTGTTGTTCAGCCCGATCGTGTAATGGATCGAGTCGCCGACGTTCGGTTCGGCGGCGTCCACGGACTTCGTGAAGTTGACGCTCGGCGGCACCACATTGTTGTTGCGCAGATCGATCGCGCAGGTGTGCACGGCGTTGCTCCACTCCTGCTGCACCGTGTACGGGTGACCGTTGAGGTAGAGATCCGCCCCGTTGTCATTGCGCGGCGCCGGGTTGTAGGCACACTTGTCGCCGATCTCGCCGCTGCCACCGTTGGTGTCGGTCCAGGTCCCGTTGAGATGCGGGTCGGTCACGGCTTCGAAGATCTCGTGCGACAGCGCGCTGATCTCGATGTCTTCGGCCTGGGTGTTCGGAAAGCTGCCGCCCATGCTGCAGTCACCCAGGCTGTCGCCCTGCGGCATGAAGGCGAACACGGTTGGGTTGGACGCGCCGCTCGCCGTCCCGTAGTTGTGGTACGCGCAGTAGCCACCAGGTGTGCACGCGGAGCCCTTGCACGACTGCACGCCGGACGCCGTGAAGACGATGACCATGTGGTTGTCGTCCTCGGTCCAGCTGTGGGCCGTCGCCGCGCGGTGCGCCTCGTTGAGGATGTCGTTGAACGTGAGCGGGTCGGCGGCGGTGCCGGCGTGCGGCAACGCATTGGTGGACACGGCCGTGCCACCGACGCTGATGTTGTTCTGGATGGCGCCGTTGCTGTCGGAGTACTGCGACATCAGGCCGTAGAACTCGGTACCGGACATGTCGTTGATGAACTGCGACATGATGTTCTCGTAGCGGGTGTCACCTGCCGCGTCGGTCTCGAAATGACCTGACGGCAGCCAGAAGTCGAGGTACATCACCGCGTTGTGCATGACCGGACCGGCGCCCGCTGTCAGGTCGCCGGCCGGATCGGAGTTCGGTGCCGGTGTGTGGGTGTACTCCCCGCCGGGCAATCCATCGGGCGACGTGGTCGCCGCACTGCGGGCAGCTGGTCGCTGCCCGGCCGTCGCCGGCGCGGTCTTGGCCAGACCGCCCGGGTGCGGTGCCGTCGGTGACTCCGCGGTGGTTGCCGCGCCCGCGGCTTGGGTGGTCGTCGCTGTCACTGCGACGGTCGTCATGAATGCGGCCGCCAGAATCGCGCTCATCGTGGTCGCGATTGCGCGCGCGCGCATACCGAATCGGTTCATCCCGCTGCCCCCGTAACAGTGGGTCTGCGCGCCGCGCGGCTTGGCAGCGCGTCCCAGACGGTGGGAAGTGTGGACCCAAGGGTGTTAAGTAGCCGTAACGCCCAAGCGGAGCGAACTGCGCATCGCGGCAGCACGCGCTCGTCGGCCGCTCCGTGCGATCATGCCCGCGGGTCTGGTGGCGCCGGCTGCTTGTCGGGTGTATGACAGGTGCCCTGTCGGCATCGCGACTGCGTCGGAGCCTTCCAACCACGATGCTCCCGACAGCGGCCATACAGGTCGGCACACCGAGGAAGGAACCGCCATGAGCGAGAACACCGACGACGTACAGGGTCATGTGTCCCGTCCGCGCGGCATCGAGGACGAGGACGTGCAGGGTCACGTCTCCCGCCCCCGCGCGTCTGACGAGGACGACGTGGAGGGTCACGTCTCCCGTCCGCGTGCCAACGACGACGACGACGTCGAGGGCCACGTCTCCCGTCCGCGTGCGGCCGGCGACGAGGACGACGTGGAGGGTCACGTCTCTCGTCCGCGTGCCAACGACGACGACGACGTCGAGGGCCACGTCTCCCGTCCCCGCGCGGCTGACGACGACGACATCGCCTAAGAAGCGGCTGCGCGAGTAGCCGCGGAATGAGCGAATCCGCACCCGCAGAACTGCTGCGCGAACTGGCGGCTCTCGCGTCCGGTCTCGTCAACACCGTGACGCCGACCGGACTCGAGGGCGCACCACGCGCCATCACCGCCACCGCGCAGCGGTTCTTCGGTGCTGCCGCCTGCTCCATCGCGGAGCTGGACGAGGTCACCGACGAGCTCGTCTACGTGGCGGCATCGGGTGAGGGGGCCGCAGCGATCACCGGGGTGCGGCTCCCCATCGGACGCGGAATCGCGGGCTGGGTCGCGCAGAGCGGCCAGCCGATCGCTGTCTCAGACCTGTCTCGGGACACGCGCTTCGCGCGCGACGTCGCCGAGTCGACTGCCTATGTCCCCACCGCGCTGCTCGCGGTCCCGATCGAGGCCAACGACCGCCTGCTCGGCGTGTTGAGCGTTCTCGACCGGGACGAGGCGCGGCAGGGGGCAGCGCAAGACCTCGAGGCTGCAACGTTGTTCGCCGAACAAGCGGCGAGTGCGTTGCAGGCTCGAGCCGCCTTCGCCGACGCCGGCCAGGTCCTCCTCGGTGCACTGGCCGGCGCGGCGCAGGATGGTTCCGAACTCGCCGCGGGACTCGACGCCGTGCGGCAGAGCCCCTCGGGCGATATGCAACTCGCCGAGTTCGCCGCGGTCCTCGCCGCATTCCAGCGTTGCAGCCCGGCCGAGCGCGCGTTCGGGCTGCAGCTCGTCCGCGACGTACTCGCGTTCCTCAATCGCCGCGGCGGAGGTCGGTCATCTCCGAGTCGCTGAGACCTGCGTGGTCGGAGCACTTCGATCCGCCACCGGTCGTTCCCGGCAGCGGCATGCCCATCAGCGCGCAATGGGCGTTCGAGGACGCGGACGGCAGCGGCATCCACGTTGCCGTCGTCGACAGCGGCGTCGACCACCACCACCCCGACGCCGTCGGCCCGGCCGAGCCCGGGGTGGCGCTGAGTTGGGACCGCGACGCGGAAGAGGTCCTCAGCGAAGAGGGCTGGCACGACGACCTGTACGGCCACGGCACCGCGTGCGCTGCGATCATCCGCCGCGCCGCGCCGAACGCCGGCATCAGCAGCGTGCGGGTGCTCGGCGCGCGACTGTCCGGCAAGGGTGAGGTGTTCGCGGCCGGGCTGCGCTGGGCGATCGCGCACGGCGCGCGGGTGGTGAACCTGTCGCTGTCCACCGGCAAGTCCGAGATGTTCGGGCTCTTCCACGAGGTCGCCGACGAGGCCGCGCACGCCAACGTCGTGCTCGTCTGCGCGATGAACAACATCTTCACCCCGACGTTCCCGTCGCAGTTCAGCAGCGTCATCTCGGTGGCCGCGTGCGACGGCGACGACCCACTGCTGCTGCTCGCGAACCCGCATCCGCCCGCCGACTTCGGTGCACCGGGCATCGACATGGAAGTGGCGTGGATGGATCGCGGGCACATCGTGGCGACCGGCAACTCGTTCGCCGCCCCGCACGTCACCGGGCTCGTCGCGCGATTGCTCAGCAAGCATCCGGACCTCACGCCGTACCAGGTGAAGGCGGTGCTGCGCGCCGTGGCGAGAAACGCCGAGGTCTGAGGTGGCGCACAAGTTCGTCTCGGTGCTGCGCCATCGCGACATGCGCTACGTACTCGGCGCCTACGTCGTCGACGACACCGCATCATGGGGCTACACCGTCGTGCTCGCCGCTTACGTCTACGGACGGACGGGGTCGACGGGTTGGATCGCGCTCATCGCGTGTACCCGCTGGGTGATCGGGCTGATCATCAGCAGCTACGCGGGACTGCTCGCCGACCGCTACGACCGCGCGAAGCTCATCGCGGCCTCCGGGGTGCTGTGCGCCCTGGCGATGGCGGGCATGACCGTCGTCGTCGGTGCGGACGGGCCCTTGTGGCTGCTGCCGGTCCTCTCGGCGCTCGACACGATCTTCAGTGCCGCGGTGCGACCGGCGACCGGCGCGCTGGTGCCCGACGTCGTGCCGGAGCCGGACCTCATCGCCGCCAACGCCCTGTTCGCGGTGCTCGAGAACGTCGTCATCGTGCTCGGTCCGGCGATCGGCGGCCTGCTGCTGCTCGCAGGCACGCCCGATGTCGCCATCGGCATCAACGCGGTCAGCTATCTGCTCGCCGCCGGCCTCTATCTCCAGGTGCGCACCGGATCGCGGGGTGACGCGGCACCGGAGGACGAAGGCCGCTTCGCGCAGTGGAGTGCCGGTGTGCGGGCCATCGCGCGCACGAGAGCGGCCGTACTGCTGTCGGTGTTCCTCGGCCTGGGCTCGGCGATCTACGGCGCGTCGATCGTGCTGTACGCGCCGATGTCGGAGCAGTTCGGCACCGGCGCCAAGGGGTACTCCTACCTGCTCGCCGCGTCGGCGCTCGGCAGCGTGCTGATCGCCGTCATCGCCGACCGGCTGTCTGCGTGGAGCAGCCTTGCGCCGTTGCTGGCCGGCGCGCTGATCGTCGAGGCCGTCCCGTTCGGGCTCAGCGCGTTCGTGCACAACGGTGTCCTCGGCGCGGCGCTGCAGGCGTGCTCCGGCGCCGGCATCGTGCTGCTGGACGTCCTCGCGATCACCGCCCTGCAGCGTGACCTGCCGCGCGCGACGCTCGGCCGTGCGCTCGCTGCCACCGGCGCCGTCGCCCTCGCCGCGACGATCATCGGCGACCTCGGCGCGAGTGCGCTCGTCTCCGGCCCTGGACTGCACTGGGCGCTCGGCGTCATCGGCATCGGCTTCCCGGCGATCGCGCTGGCCTGCCTGCCGATCCTGATCGCGAGCGATCGCGAGACGGCCGAGCACGCCCGCGCGCTGCAGCCGCTCATCGCACTCGTCGAGCGGCTCGACCTGTTCGAGGGCGCGAGCCGGCGGGTGCTCGAGCAACTCGTGTCGGACGCGCAGCGGCGCACCGCGGCGCCGGGCGAGGTGCTCATCCGGCAGGGCGCGGAATCGGATGCGCTCTGGCTGCTCGAGTCGGGCGTACTCGGCATCGAGGCGGACGGCCGGCAGCTGCCCGACGTGCGCGGCCCGGCTTATGTGGGCGAGCTGGGACTCATGCACAACGCCATGCGATCGGCGACGGTCACCGTCCGCGAGGAGGCGGCCGTGGTGCGCATCGGTGCAGCGGAGTTCCAGGAGGCGGTCGAATCGTCTGCTTCGTCGGCCTCGCTGGTCTCGCTTGCCGGCGAACGGCTGGCTCGCACCACTCGCAGAAGGCCGCTGCCGACGCGCGCTGCGGGCTAGAGTTTGTCGGGTGAGCCTGGGAGGGCGCCGATGAACTGCGCCGCATGCGGGACCGCGCTGCAGCCGGGCGCCAAATTCTGCGCCGAGTGCGGCACGCCGGTCGCCACTGCCTGCCGATCCTGCGGCACCGAGCTCGCGCCCGGTGTGAAGTTCTGCCCAGAGTGCGGGACCCCGGTCGGGCTCCCGTCCACCCCGCCCAGTGCCGCCCCTCACGCCGGCCCGGTGGCTGAGCGCCGCGTGACGTCCGTCCTGTTCGGCGATCTCGTGGGCTTCACGACGATCTCCGAGGCGCGCGACCCGGAGGAGGTGCGCGAACTGCTCGGCCGCTACTTCGACGCTGCCCGCGGGATCATCGCGCGCTACGGCGGGACGATCGAGAAGTTCATCGGCGACGCCGTGATGGCGGTGTGGGGCGTGCCTACCGCGCACGAGGACGACGCGGAGCGGGCGGTCCGCGCCGGGATGGACCTGCTCGAGTCCGTTGCGGACTTCGGCGACGCCGTCGGCGCGCCCGGGTTGGCGATGCGGGTCGGCATCGTCACCGGCGAGGTGGCGGTGAACGTGGGCGCCACCGGCCAGGGCATGGTCGCCGGGGACGCGGTCAACACCGCGGCCCGCGTCCAGGCCAAGGCCGACCCCGGCACCGTGTGGGTCGACGCGCAGACCCGCGCGCTGACGCGTGGCGCGATCGACTTCACCGAAGCCGGCGTCCACGAACTCAAGGGCAAGGCCGAGCCGCTCGAGCTGTTCGCCGTCTCGGCGGTCATGGGCGGTGTCGGGGGCGAACGCAGTGGCGACCGGATCCAGGCGCCGTTGGTCGGCCGGCGGCGCGAGATCAGCGTGCTCAAGGAGATGTTCCACGTCACCGAGGAGGAGCGCCGCTCGCGGCTGGTCGTCCTGTCCGGCGACGCCGGCGTCGGCAAGACGCGGCTCGGCTGGGAGCTGGAGAACTACATCGACGGGCTGTCGGCGAGTGTGCTGTGGCACCGCGGCCGCTGCCTCGCCTACGGCGACGGCGTCGCGTTCTCCGCGCTGACCGCGGCGGTGCGCGGGCGCATCGGCGCGAACGAGGACGACCCGGAGCCGGCGGTGCGGGACAAGCTGGCTGCCTCGCTGGACCGCTACGTGCCGGACGAGGCCGAGCGGGCCCGGCTGATGCCCGCCATGCTCAACCTGCTCGGCCTGGCCGGCGCACCGAGCGGCCTGAGCCGGCCCGAGCTATTCAGCGCCTGGCTGACCTGGTTCGAGCGGCTGTCACAGCACGAGGGCGACCCGGTGGTTTGGGTCGTCGACGACGCGCACCACGCCGACGACGGCCTGCTCGACTTCGTCGAGCACCTCGCCACGGTCGCTCAGGTCCCCGTGCTCATCGTGCTGCTTGCCCGGGCCGAGCTGCTCGGCCGACGCCCTACGCTCGCCGCGTTGCGCCGGGCGACGGTGATCGGGCTGGAAACGCTGTCTCGCGCGGACATCGCCGCGCTCTTCGACGGACTGGTCGAAGGGTTGCCGGCCGACCTGCGCGATGCGTTGGTCGACCGCGCAGAAGGCAACCCGCTGTTCGCGATCGAGACGGTCCGCGCGATGCACGATCAGGACCTCGCCGTAGCAGGGCCGACCCGGCGTCCCGGCGCGGTCCGGATCGCACCCGGCGTCGACCTCGCGACCCTCAGTGCGCTCGCGGCGCCGGCCAGCTTGCAACTGCTGGTGGCGAGCCGGCTCGACATGTTGCCGCAGCGCGAGCGGGCCGTGCTCGCGGCGGCGTCTGTGCTCGGCCAGACGTTCACGGTGGCCGGCGTGCAAACCGTCAGCGGCATGTCCGACGACGACGTGGCACACGCCTTGCACGAGCTCGACGGGCGCGACCTGATCAGCGTCGTGACCGATCGGCTCTCCGCCGAGGAGGGCATGTACGCCTTCGTGCAGACGATCGTGCGCACGGTCGCGTACCAGACGCAATCGCGACGCGACCGGCTGGCGCGGCACCTCGCTGCTGTGGGGCACCTCGAGTCGCTCTCCGATTCCGACAGCGAGCTGAACACAGTCATCTCGCAACATCTGCGTGATGCCGCCGCGCTGATCGGGCCGGACGACGCGCAGCGTCCGCAGATCGTGCGCCGGTTGCGCACCTGGCTGGAACGCTCCGCCGACCGGTCGCGCGCCGTGGGTGCCCCCGGTGACGCGGTCCGCGCACTCACCGAAGCGCTCGCTCTCGCCGACCAGGACGCCGACCGCATCCGGCTGAACCTCGCGGCCGCGCGTGTCGCCACCGAAGCCGGCGACAATGCGCGCGTCCTCGAACACGCGCTGCCCGTCGCGTCGGGAGACCTGCCCGCGGATGAGGCGCAAGTGTCGGAAGCGGTCGTCCTGGCCGCGAATGCGCACCGGCTCGCCAGCGACGTCGACGCGGGCTGGCAGCTGCTCAAGCCGTACCTGGATCGCGACTCCATCCAGCGGATGCCGACCACGAACGCCACCCGCATCGCACGTCAGATCGGCATCTACCTGCACAACATGGGACAGGCCGAGGATGCGATGGTGTGGGCCCGCCGCTCGCTCACCTACGCCGAGGCCGGCGGCGACGCGCGCGAGATCGCCCTCTCGCTCAACGTCATCGGGATCAACGACTGGACGGCCGGGCACCGCGAGCTCGGCTCCGCCGTGCTGAATCTCGCCGTCGACGTGGCCCGCAAGAACCAGCTCGTCTTCGAACTCGGGATGCCACTGCTCAACATCGCCGCGTTCACCCTCAACCAGGACCCGGCCGGCGCCCTCGCCGCGGCCGAACAGGCGTACGTGCTGTGGGAACAGGGCGGCAACCTCGCGCAGGCCTGGAACACGGTGGCGAACCAGGCCACCGCCCTCGCTTATCTGGGCAGGTGGGACGAACTGGCCGCGATGGGCAACCGGCCCCTGTTGCAACAGCTCGCGCCCGCGGCCGCAGAGGAATCCCTGCTCAACTTCGTTCTCGCGCACGTCGCGCTCGCGCGCGCCGAGCCGCTCGACCGGCCCAAGCTGGAACGTCTCGCGGCGAATTGGGAACCGGGTCAGCTCGAGTCGCTCGACGACATGCTGTTCATTGCATGTGCGGCGGCACTGGCGCGCGAGACCGGCGACGAGCCGTCGCTCGTCACGCTGTGCCGTCAGCTCGTGGCGAGCGCGTTCAAGCAC
>JAICKR010000013.1 GCA_025927835.1 Jatrophihabitans sp.
CATCGCCCGCACGCCCGTCGACCGCGCGGCCGGGTGGGACGACTTCGCCGCGTTCATCGAACGGGTATCCGTGCCGGTGCTCGCGAAGGGCGTGACACACCCGGACGACGCGGACCGTTGCGTGCAGGCGGGTGTCGCCGCGATCGTCGTCTCGGCACATGGCGGCCGCAATCTCGACACCGCACCGGCGCCGATCGAGGTGCTGCCCGAGATCGTCGACCGGGTTGGCGGGCGCGTGGAGGTGCTCGTCGACGGCGGTGTGCGGCGTGGGACGGACGTCCTGAAGGCGCTCGCCCTCGGCGCGCGTGCCGTCCTGGTCGGCCGACCGATCTTCTGGGGGCTGGCCGTCGACGGTGCCGCCGGGCTCGGGCAGCTGCTCGCCATCCTGCGCGACGAGCTGCGCATCGCGATGGCGCTGTGCGGTCGCGCGCACATCGCCGCGATCAGCCGTGACAGCGTCGCGCTCGAGTCACCCCTCGCCGCCTACGCCCGCTTCCCCGGGCAGCACTAGGGCGTGATGACGTTGCCGGGGTCGGGACGGCGGTCGCCAGGCGCCTGGCTGTAGTCGCCGAACGCGCCGTCACGCTCGGCAACCGCCGCCCGCACCCCTCCGCGCTCGGCCAGCTCGATGAACCGGTGCGCGTCCGGAGTGTTGCGCATGAGCCCGTCGAGGATGGGCCCGAGCGTCTGCGTCGAGGCGAGACCCATGTTCTCGTAGGCCTGGTTGACGATCAGCTTCATCGCGGCCAGTTGCGAGAGCGGGATCCGAGCCAGCGCCGTCGCCGTCTCGTGCACCGTCGACTCGAGTTCGGCGAACGGGACGGCAGTGTTGATGAGACCCACGTCGGCGGCTTCGGTGCCGGTGAGCGGTTTGCCCGTGAGCGCGTACTCCTTCGCCCGGGTGAGCCCGAGCCGGTACAGCCACATACCCGAGAGGTAGCTCCCCCACATCCGGCTGTAGGGCGTGCCGATGACCGCATCGTTGCTCGCGATCACCAGGTCGGCGCACAGCGCGAAGTCGCTGCCGCCGCCGACGCACCAACCGTGCACCTGCGCGATGACCGGTTTCGGCGCGCGCCAGATGCTCATGAATTTCTGGGTCGGCGCCACCGACATCGCGGTGGCGAACATGAAGTCCTTGCCCGGGTCCCACTGCCCGTCACTCGTGAGCCACTCGTCCCAGTGGTGGAAGCCCTCGCCGAAGTCGTAGCCGGCGCAGAACGCACGACCCGCACCACGCACGACGATCACCGAGACAGCGGGATCCCGTACCGCGGCGTCGACCGCCGCCTCGACCTCGTCGGGCATCGGCGCGACGATCGTGTTGAGCTGGTCCGGCCGGTTCAGCGTGATCGTGGCGATCCGCTCGGCAGCGCGGTAGAGGATCGTCTCGAACGTCGGGGTCGTCATGCACAGAGCATGCCGTGCCGGCTTCGACGACACGTGTTACCGCTGCGCGGCCGGGATGCCGGATTTGCCGCGTTGCGGGCATGGCGCGCAGGTTTTATGTATCAGATACATCGTGTACCTACTCTTTGGTAGTTGACGGGGCTGAGCAGCAGTCCCGCTGGTCCACGGGGGACTTCGGCCGATGTCACGCACGGTCAGCAGGACGTTCCTGTTCACCGACCTGGTCGGCTCCACGCCGATGCTGGAGCGGCTCGGGCCGGCCGGCGACGATCTGCTGCGCCGCCATTTCACCCTGCTGCGGGCAGCGCTCGGCGCGCACGGCGGCCGCGAGGTCAAGAACCTCGGCGACGGCCTCATGGTCACCTTCGACACAGCTGCCGAGGGCGCGGCATGTGCTGCTGCGATGCAGCACGCGATCGCCCGGCACAACGCGGGCTCCGGCCCGGAGTTCGAGCTCGGCCTGCGCGTCGGCGTGCACAGCGGCGAGGCGATCAGCGAGGGCGGCGACTACTTCGGGATGCCGGTCGTCATCGCCAAGCGGCTCTGCGATCGCTGCGACGCCGGTCAGGTCCTGGTCTCCGGCGCGGTACGCAGTGCCGCCGGTACCGCCGGCGGGCAGTTCGCCGACGTCGGCTCACTGTGGCTGAAGGGTCTCTCCGATCCGGTGCCGGCATCGGAGCTCGACTGGGCCACGGCGCACGAGGACACCGTGAACGCCGCGGACGCACGGGGCGACGACGCGGCGAACAGCACGCAACACGCGCTGCCCACTCCGCTCAGCACCCTCGCGGCGCGCGAGCTGGTCGGCCGGCGCAGCGAACTGGCCGTGCTCGGCGGCGAGCTGGTCGCGGCCCAGCGTGGCGTGCGCAGACTCGTCCTGCTCGCCGGTGAGCCGGGCATCGGCAAGACCCGGCTCGCCACCGAACTCGCGACGTATGCGCACGCGGACGGGGCGGTCGTCCTCTACGGCCGCTGCGACGAGGGCGGGCTGATCCCGTTCCAACCCTTTGTCGAGGCGCTCGGCCGCTGGATCGAGCAGCTCTCCGACGCCGAACTGCAGCGCCGTCCCGAGGACGACCTCGCCGCGCTGGCCAAGCTGCTGCCGGTACTGCGCACCCGGTTGCCGTGGCTGCCCGAGACGACGTCCGGTGACGCGGAGACGGAGCGGTATCGGTTGTTCGAGGCGGTCGTCGCCTTACTCGACGCGACGGCGCAGCACGGATCGGTGGTGCTCGTCCTCGACGACCTGCACTGGGCCGATCCGGCGACACTGCTCATCCTCAAACACCTGATGCGCTCGCCGACCCCGTCCGCACTGCTCGTCGTCGGCACCTACCGCGACGTCGAGGTCGGCCACGCGCACCCGTTCGCGTCGGTGATGCACGACCTGCGCCGCGAGCGCGTCCCGCTGGAGCGCCTCGAGATGGCCGGCCTGAGCCAGGACGAGGTCACCGACCTGATCACCTCGTGGGCCGGCTCGGCGGCACCGGAGTGGCTCACGCGCGCAGTCTGGCAGGAGACTGAGGGGCATCCGTTCTTCGTCGAGGAAGTGCTGCGGCACCTGCTCGAGACCGGTGAGATCCACGAGGCACAAGGCCGCTTCGACACCGGCACGACGAACCGCATCGGCATTCCCGAATCGGTGCGCTCGGTCGTCGAGAGCCGTCTCGCGCGCCTGGACGAACAGACCCAGCGGGTGCTGTCGATCGGCGCCATCGTCGGACGTGAGTTCAGCGCCGCGGTGCTGGAGAAGGTGAGCGGCTTGGCGCCCGACGCGCTGTTCGAGCTGCTGGAGGAGGCGGCCGCCGCGCGGCTCGTCGTCGAGACCCAGGGCGGCGCCGAGATCTCCTACCGGTTCTCGCACGCGCTGATCCAGGAGTCGCTCTACAACGGGCTGGCCCGGTCGCGCCGCGCTCACCTGCACATGCGCGTCGGTGAGGCGCTCGAAGAGCTGGGCGTCGTCGCGACGGACGAGAACGTGCCGGGCCTCGCCCATCACTTCTTCAAGGCGGCCCGCACCAGCGAGGCGCTCGACAAGGCGATCGAGTACGCGATCCGCGCCGCGAGACTCGCCGAGAGCCAGCTCGCCTACGAAGGCGCCGCCGAGCAGCTGGAGAACGCGCTGCACGGCCTGGCCGTGCAGGGCGGCAACCTGTCGCTGCAGTGCGACCTGCTGCTCAGTCTCGGCGAGAACCGCTGGAACTCCGGCGAGTACGGCCAGGCTCGCGACGCTTTCGGCCGCGCAGCCGCGATCGCCGAGCGCATGCGCTCCCCCAGCCAGCTCGCCGCGGCGGCACTCGGTCTCGGCGGGCGGATGGGGATGCCGCTCGAGGGCGGCATGGTCGACACGCAGCTCATCGAGACGCTGGAGAAGGCGCTGCGGATGGTGGACGGCAGCGACTCGCCACTGCGGGCGCGGATGACGGGCCGGCTCGCATCCGCTCTGCTCTTCAGCCAGCGCGACACCGCCGAGCAGCTCGGCCACCAGGCGATCGCGATGGCCCGGCGCATCGACGACCCAGCACTGATCGCGCGCATCCTCACCGACACGTGGCTCGCATGCTGGCGCGTCGGCAACCTCGACGAGCGGCTGCGCACCGCCGCCGAGATGGAGAAGCTGGCCACGCAGGCCGAGACGTCCGGGCCACTGCTCGAGGCGCGGCTCTGGCGCACGGCCACGATGTTCGAGGCCGGTCAGGTCGCCGAGGCGGAAGCACACCTCGATCTGAGCCAGGTGCTCGTCGACGAACTCCGGCAGTCGTACTACACGTGGTTCCACACGCTGCTGCAGGCGGGCCGCGCCATCATGCACGGCGATCTGGGCGCCGGCGAGCAGCTGATGTGGCGGGCCGTCGAGACCGGGCAGACGAGCGACAACCCGTGCGCGGCCGAACTCTTCGCACCGCAGGTACTGCACCTGCGGATCCTGCAGGGTCGATGCGCGGAGATCCACGGTGGGTCGAAGTCGATCTCCGAGCACTTCCACACGATCCCGGCGTTCCGCGCCGGGCTCGCGGCGATCTACGCCGACTTGGGGTTGGCGACCGAGGCGCGCCGGGAGTTCGAACGCATCGCGGTCAACGACTTCGGTGACGTGCCCGACGACGTCTTCTGGCTCAGCACGATCGTGCTCACCGCCGACGTGTGCGCGTTCCTCGGCGACGTGCGCCGGGCCGAGACGCTCTATCGGCTGCTGCTTCCGCTCGCCGGCCGCTACGTCGTGCTGGGTTCGGTGTCGGCGCCGGTCGGCACCATCCAGCGTGCGCTCGGCGTGCTGGCCACCCTGCTCGACCGGTTCAGCGCCGCGGACGAGCATCTGCAGCGCGCCGCCGCGTTCGAACAGCAGGTGAACTCGCCACCGGAGCTCGCACGGGTGCGTTGCGCGCAGGCTCGCATGCTGGTGGCCAGGGCCGGCACCGGTGATCTCGAGCTGGTCGCGCCCCTGCTCGACGAAGCGGCGGAGATCGCCACCGTGTACCGCCTGGACGGTATCGCGCACACGGTCGCGCAGCTGCGTGCGTCCGTCGACGGCAACGCGCCCGCGAACCGTCCACGGCGTTCGCTCGGCGAGGTCGCCGACTCATGGCGTTACGGCGCGCGGGCGGTCATCTCCACTCGCGGCCGGGCCGCCATGGCCCGGCTCGTCGGCGACGGCTCCGACACCGATCTGGAGAAGCGCTTCGGGTCACCGCTGGCGCTGCGCTCGGTGATGACCGCGATGGCCCGCGGCTTCCAGCCCAGCATGGCGTTCGGCTTCGAGGGCGAGATCCAGTTCGAGATACTGCCCAGCCGCTCGACCCGGCGCGACGACGACCGCACCTCCGAGCACTGGTGGACGATCGAGGTGCACGGCACCAAGGCGACCGCCCGGCACCGCCCCGCGGACGATCCGCTCCTGACGATCCACACCTCGGTTGCGGACTTCGTGCGGCTCATCGCCGGCGCGGCGAACCCGGTGACCATGTGGATCGACAAGCGCGCCCAGGTCGAGGGCGACATCACGCTCGCCAACCGGCTCGTCGAGATGTTCGGTGGCGAGGAGCCGCTCGACATCCGGGTGGCGAAGTAGCCGCTCGGCGATCAAGCGGCTCGCCCGAACGCGCACGCACGTTCCAGGGCCACGCCGGGGTCACCTGCGCGGCCAGCGCAACGTCACTACCAGTCGGCGAACAGCACCGAACAGAGCCGGCGTTCTGCTCCGATGTGCGCCTGCGGTTGGTGCGCGGCCGGTGCCACGGCGCGCCCGACCGGCGTGCCGCACGACCCGCAGAAGCGCGCGTCCGGCCGCAACGCGCTACCGCATTGTGCGCAGCTCGCGGCTTGCGGCGCGCCGCAGGTGACGCAGAACCGCAGCCCGGCGGGCAGGTCGGTTCCGCAGTTCGGGCAGCCATGGCAGCACGCTGTATCGCCCGTACGGTTTTTTGACTCGTGACGACGATCGAGCCCGTGGCCGCGGCGCTCGACGACCACGACATTCCGGTCGCACGCGGCGATCCGGACGTCGTCTTTTGTCGGCTGTGGCCCGCGGTGTGACATCTGCGGTCCGTGTGGCGCTGATCAAACAATGGGGTGGGCAGACTGCCCGCACGGGAGGAGATCATGCGGATCAAGACACGGATCATCGTCGCGGTCGCAGCCGCGGCCGGCCTCGTCGCCGCCGGCGGCGGCGTCGCGCAGGCCGCCAAGCCGTGGCACGGCTATCACACGCCGGTGGTGCATTGGGTGGCGCCAGTCGTCCACGCGATCGGCGCCAACGGCAGCGCCGTGGTGCACGCCGACTACCAGTGCGCGGGTGGCAACGCCCACACCCACCTGTTCATCGCGGTGAAGCAGGGGCCCCAGGTCAATGCGACGACCCACACCAGCAGCGAGTTCGCGCAGACGTTCTACAGCACCAACTACAACTCCGACGGGCCCGGCCTGAGCCTGATCTGCGACGGTCGCGCCCACAACAAGCGCTTCGTGCTCAAGCCCGACCCGTACTGGGCCAATGCCGAGAACAACCCGCCGGCGCTGCACGCCGGGCGCGCCTTCGTCCAGTTCTGCCTGTTCGACAGCACCAACTCGGGCGCGGACGGCGACATGACCGGCTTCGCGTTCAACTACACGATGAAGAAGGTCGTGCAGAACTAGCCACGACCTGCAGCGCCACCGCGGCCATGTGTGACCGCCGCTCGGACGTGTACGTGACAGTCTGTCTGGGATACCGTCTGGACTGTCGCACCGAGCGGAGGTCCGCATGGCCGTGCAGCATGTCGATGTCCTGATCATCGGCGCGGGCGTGTCCGGGGTGGGCGCCGCGTGTCATCTGACCCGCGAGTGCCCGGGCAAGTCGTACCTGATCCTCGAGCGACGGCAGCGCATGGGCGGCACCTGGGACCTGTTCCGCTACCCGGGTGTGCGCTCGGACTCGGACATGTTCACCTTCGGCTACAACTTCCGGCCCTGGAACGAGACGACGGTGCTCGCCGACGGTCCGTCCATCAGGCAGTACGTCGAGGACACCGCGGCCGAGTACGGCGTGCCCGAGCACATCCGCTACGGCCTGCACGTGTTGAAGGCGAGTTGGTCGAGCGAGACCGGCATCTGGACGATCGAGGCGCGCGACGCGCAGACGAAGCGGCGCAAGAGGTTCACCGCGAACTTCGTCCTGGCCTGCACCGGCTACTACAACTACGACGAGGGCTTCCGTCCGCACTTTGCGGGCGAGGAGTCCTTCACCGGCCCGATCGTCCACCCGCAGTTCTGGCCGGAGGACCTCGACTACCGCGGTAAGCGGGTCGTCGTCATCGGCTCGGGCGCGACCGCGGTCACGCTGGTGCCGGCCATGACGCCGGACGTCGCGCACATCACGATGCTGCAGCGCTCCCCCACCTACATCCTCACGCTGCCGGCCATCGACAAGATCTCCGAGCAGCTTCGCCGCGTGCTGCCCGACTCGATCGTGTTCTCGATGACGCGACGGCGCAACATCGCTCTGCAGCGCGGCCTGTACAAGCTGTCCCGTTCCCGGCCCGGACTCGTGCGCAAGGTCATCCTCAAGGCGGCCGAACGCCAGCTGCACGGCGCGTCCGACATGGTCAACTTCACGCCGCGCTACGACCCGTGGGACGAGCGGCTCTGCGTCGTGCCCAACGGCGACCTGTTCAAGGCGCTGCGCACCGGCAAGGCCGAGATCGTCACCGACACCATCGAGCGGTTCACCCCGACCGGCGTCCGGCTCACCTCGGGTCGCGAGCTCGAGGCCGACATCATCGTCACGGCCACCGGTCTGAACGTGCAGATGATGGGCGGCGGCGAGCTCGAGGTCGACGGCGAGCCGGTACAGCTGCACGAGCGGCTGACGTACAAGAGCGTGATGCTCGAGGGCGTTCCGAACGCGGCGCTGGTGTTCGGCTACACGAACGCGTCGTGGACGCTCAAGGCCGACCTGGCCGCCGAGTACGTGTGCCGGCTGCTCAACCACATGGACCGGCGGGGGTACACCCAGGTGGTCGCGCACGGCACGCCCGCCGACCGCGGCGGCGGGAGCGTGCTCGACGCGCTCAACTCGGGCTACGTCCTGCGCGCACAGGGCCTGCTCCCGCAGCAGGGCGCGCGCAAGCCGTGGCTGGTGCGCCAGGACTACCTGCACGATGTGCCGATGCTCAAGGTCGCCCCGATCGAGGACGGCGTCCTGCAGTTCCGGCGCAACTCTGACCGGACTACGGCGAGGTCACGCGTCTCGGCGTGATTTCGGATCTACAGTCGGTGATGTGATCGGCAGACGATCCCGCTCCGCTGCCAGCATTGCGGCGCTGGCCCTCGCGGCCGGCTGCACGGCATCGCACAAGCCCGGCCGGGTCGTGACCGTCACCGTGAAGCCGTCGAAGACCGTGGGCAGCGCGCCGTCGCCGACATCGTCGGCCCCCGCCTCGACCCCGTCCACCGCGGCGACCACGTCCGCCAGTGTGCCGCCGAGCACGACCGGGGCGGCCCCCACCGCAACCCCGACGCTGACGAAGCTCGCCGGCACGTGCGACACGTTGCTGCCCGACAGTGAGATCGAGCAGGCGATCGCCGGGCCGCTGCCCAGCGGGACCGACGCCTTCGTCGTCGGCCAGCCCGATCGCGGGCTGGGCCGGGTGGGCTACCTCAACTGCCGCTACGGCGTCACCGGGCGGGGCGCGAGCGCCGCGCCTGCCATCGAGGTCGGCATCAGCCTCTACCGCACCGCGGCGCAGGCCGCCGCGCGCATCCCGGCGACCGTCGACGACTACGACGCGCACGGCGCGACGGCGACCGACACCACCGTGCACGGGCTGCCCGCGACACTGCTCACCGGCGGTTCCGGCGCCGGCTACGAGGACCCGCTGGTCGTCGTCGCCTTCGGGCAGCGCACGGTCGCGGTGAGCGTCGCCGGCCGGGTGGCGACCGGCGACAAGGCCGCCGCCGATGCGACCGCGATCGCAGCACTGGCACTCGATCGAACGGGCTGACCGCCCGCCGGATAGCGTCCGAGGCATGGCGGACGAGCATGCCCTCATCGGGCTGGAATCAGCGCTGGGCTTCCACGTGGACGAGGCGACCCCGGACCGGGTCGTGATCAGGTGGACGATCGGCCCGCAGCATCTGCAGGCCTACGGCATCGTGCACGGCGGCGTGCACTGCTCCGTCGTCGAAAGTGCGGCGAGCATCGGCGCGGCGATGTGGTTCATGGACCGCGGCACGGTCGTCGGCGTGTCCAACCACACGAACTTCCTGCGTTCGGCACGCGAGGGCGACCGGCTCGTCGCAACCGCGACGCCGCTGCACCGGGGCCGCAGCCAGCAGCTGTGGCAGGTCGAGATCGTCGATGACCAGCAGCGGCTGACCGCCCGGGGCGAGGTTCGGCTGCAGAACCTCACCGGGTGAGCGCGTCCGCGCCGCAGTAGGGTTCGAGACATCTCACGCGCCGAGAGGGGACCCATGCCCGACGAGGACAAGTCCGCGGTGCTCAACGCGCCGAACGCCGATCCGCTCGACCTCGCGATCCACAGCGCGACCGAGGGTGCGACCGGCGCGGACATCAGCAAGCTGCTCGCCAAGACCGGGCTCGTCACCTACGACCCGGGTTTTGCGAACACCGCCTCCTGCGCATCCGAGATCACCTACATCGACGGTGACGCCGGCATCCTGCGCTACCGCGGCTACCCGATCGATCAACTCGCCGAGCACTCGACGTTCATCGAGACGAGCTACCTGCTGATCCACGGCGAGCTGCCGACCACCGACGAGCTCGCCAAGTTCGAGAACAACATCCGCCGGCACACGCTGCTGCACGAGGACATGAAGCGGTTCTTCGACGGCTTCCCCAGCGACGCGCACCCGATGCCGGTGCTGTCCTCGGCGGTATCTGCGCTGTCGACCTTCTATCAGGGCTTCCTCGACCCGTTCGACGTCGAGGACTTCGAACTCTCGACGTATCGGCTGATGGCGAAGCTGCCGACGATCGCCGCCTACGCGTACAAGAAGAGCGTCGGCCAGCCGTTCCTCTACCCCGACAACTCGCTCGGGCTGGTGGAGAACTTCCTGCGCATGACGTTCGGCCTCCCGGCCGAGCCGTACGAGATCGACCCGGCCGTCGCGCGCGCCCTCGACCGGCTGTTCATCCTGCACGCCGATCACGAGCAGAACTGCTCGACCTCGACGGTGCGCCTGGTCGGTTCGTCGCAGGCGAATCTGTTCGCGTCGGTGTCGGCCGGCATCAACGCGCTGTTCGGACCGCTGCACGGCGGGGCGAACCAGTCGGTGCTCGAGATGCTCGAGCAGATCCGCAAGCAGGGCGGCAACGTGGCTGAGTTCGTCGACAAGGTGAAGAAGAAGGAAGCCGGCGTCAAGCTCATGGGCTTCGGGCACCGGGTGTACAAGAACTACGACCCGCGCGCGGCCATCGTGAAGAAGTCGGCCGATGAAGTGCTGTCGGCGATGGGCAAGCGCGACGACCTGCTCGATCTCGCGATGGAGCTGGAGGCCAGGGCACTCGAGGACGATTACTTCGTCGAGCGCAAGCTCTACCCGAACGTCGACTTCTATACCGGACTCATCTATCGGGCGATGGGCTTCCCCACGAAGATGTTCACGGTGCTGTTCGCGATCGGCCGGTTGCCCGGCTGGATCGCGCAGTGGCACGAGATGATCAACGATCCGGACACGCGCATCGGCCGGCCGCGGCAGCTGTATACCGGCGAGCCGGAACGCGCGTACGTGGCTGTCGAGAAGCGCTAGCCGCCAATGGCGCTGCGCGTGGTGGTCGCCGAGGACTCGTTGCTCATGCGCGAGGGCGTGCTCCAGGTGATCGGCCGGCACAACGACCTCGAAGTCGTGGGCAGCTGTGCCGATCTGCCCTCGCTGCAAAAGCTCGTCGGCGAGGTCACGCCCGACGTCGTCGTCACCGACGTGCGGATGCCGCCGAACTTCGGCGACGAGGGCATCCAGTTCGCCGTCGAGGTGCGTGAGTCGAGTCCCGATCTCGGTGTCGTCGTGCTCTCCCAGTACGCGGAGCCGGCGTACGCGAACGCGTTACTCGCCGGCGGCAGTGCACGGCGGGCCTACCTGCTCAAGGAACGCGTGAGCCAGCCCGACCAGCTGGCGGAGGCGATCCGCAGCGTCGCCGGCGGGGGTTCCGTGATCGACCCGACGATCGTCGACATGCTGGTAACCGCGTCGAGCAAGCGCCCGACGTCGCCGCTCGCCGCGCTCACGCCGCGCGAGATGGAGGTGCTCGACCAGGTCGCGCAGGGCAAGAGCAACGCGGGCGCTGCGGCCGCGCTGTTCCTGACCGAGCGGGCGGTGGAGAAGCACATCAACGCGATGTTCGCCAAGCTCGGCCTTGCTGCGACGCCGGATGTGAACCGGCGCGTCGCCGCGGTGCTGCTGCTGCTCTCCGAGCGCGGCGGATCGAAGGGTGGCTAGCACCCTTGCCGATGATGATCGGTACGCGAACAGTAGGGGTGTGATGGGTACCAGCGAACACGCCGCGGACACGGCCGTCATCGACGTTCTCATCGTCGACGACCAGGCGCCGTTCCGCGACGTCGCGCGCACGCTCGTCACCCTGCTGTCCGGCTGGCGCGTCGTCGCCGAGGTCGAATCCGGCGAGGACGCCGTGGCCGCGACCGGGCGGATGCGTCCCGGCGTCGTGCTGATGGACATCAACCTGCCGGGCATGAGCGGGATCGAGGCGACGCGGCAGATCACGACGAGCTGGCCGCAGACCCGCGTCGTGCTGCTGTCCACCTATGCCGCCGACGATCTGCCCGCGGACGCGCTGAGCTGCGGCGCCGTGGCGTACGTCCACAAGGAGGACCTCACCCCGCGCCGGCTGCGCGAGGTCCTCAACCAGGGCTGACTCGAAACCCGGCGTTCGCCTGCCGCTTCCGGCTTTCCGGGAGGCCGAACATCCCGCACCGGTCGAGGACTAACCGCCGTCTCGCGGGGCCGACGGGATGGTGGCGCGGATCGTCGTGCCCCTGCCCGGCGCCGACTCCACGTCGAGCTTGCCACCGATCGCGCCGAGCCGGTCCTGCATGTTCATGAACCCGTGCCCGAGTTCGGTGTTCTCGGCGTCGAAGCCAACGCCGTCGTCGACGAGCTCGACGCACAGCGCCTCGAGGTCGGCGCGGACGTGCACCTCGAGCGTCGCACCCGCACCGGCGTACTTGCCGGCGTTCTGCATCGCCTCGAGGCAGCAGAAGTACGCGGCCGTCTCGACCTGCTCGGGGTAGCGGCCCGGCAGGTCGACGTCGACGTCGCACGGCAGCGGGCAGCGGATCGCCGCGGTGCGCAGTGCCTCGCCGAGGCCGCGGTCGCGCAGCAGCGGCGGGTAGATGCCGTGGGCGAGCTCGCGCAATTCACCGATGGTCGTCTGCACGTCGCCACGCAGCGCCTCCAGCATCGTCAACACCGTCTCGGCGTCGCCGTCCTCCGCGATCTGGCGCGCAAGGCCGAGCTTCACCGCAAGCGCGACGAGATGCTGCTGCGCGCCGTCGTGCAGGTTGCGCTCGATCTCGCGCCGAGATGTGTCCGCCGCGGTGACGATACGCAGCCGGGAGGCCTGCAGTTCCTCGTTGCGCTGTGCGAGTTCGGCCAGCGACTCCTGCAGCGCCGAGTCGAGCTTCACGTTGTGCAGGGCGAGGCCGAGCTGTCGGGCGAGCTCGACGAGCGGCAGCTCGTCGTCGTCGGTGTAGGGCGGCTCCCCCGGCTTGCGCCGTACTACGACTAGGCCGCGCAGGTCACCGAGATGCGCGATCGGCACGACGCGCAGGTCGGCACCATCGGCGGCGAACTGCGGCAGCCACACCGCGCTCCAGCTCGGGCCGCCGATGCGCGCGCGGGCCACCACGATCCGTTCGTGCTCGCCCAGTGTCAGCCGCTCCGCCGGCGCGGACGGCACGCTGACGGTGCGCGCGTAGTTGCCGTCCGCACCGGTCCAGATCTCCGCGCCGCCGTGCGCGATGCTGGCGTGGAGTGACTCGGCGAGCTGCAGCAGCAGCTCGTCCATCGGGACGGAACGGCTCATCCGGGCGCCGAACGACTCGACCACCGAATCGGTGGACGCGCCCTGATCGGCGACGAACCGGTTCGCGCTCGCCACCAACCGCTGCCGCACCGGCACCGCGAGCACCACGACGACCAGTGCGGCGATCAGGCTGGACAGCAGCACCTGCCGCTCGTGCCCCTTCGGGGTGCCGTCCATCCCCACGACGAAGACCAAATACGCCGCGCACACGAGCACCGAGATACCGGCGATCGCCACCGATTCGACGAAAGCCCGTGCGGCGGTACGCGCATTCCGCACCGACGCCGCGACACACAGTCCGACCGGCAGCCACAACACCCCGCCCGCGAGCCACAGCCCGAGCGGACGCGGCCGGTCGATCATCACGTGCAGCGTCAGGCACACGAGCACCCAGGCGACGGCGAGCACACCGGACGCACCGAGCCAGAGCGGGTTCGCCCGCCGCTGTGACACCGCTTGCCCCGCCATCACTCCGCCCTCAATATCGTCGCGACGCGCAGCCGTGCCGCGCGCCGACCCGGCCAGGCCGCGAGCAGGTTCGCCAACAACAAGGCGCCCGGTGCGATGAGCAGCAGGGTTAGCACCGCCACCGGCGGCACGTAGGCGATCGGCGTGTAGTCCGCCACGACGCGCCATACGCTGCGTCCGATCGCCAGCCCGAGCGGCACGCCGAACACGAGCCCGATGAGCGCAAGCGTGCTCGCCTGCGTCACCACCACCCAGCGACACTGCCGCTGCGTCATGCCCATCGCGCGCAGCACCGCGAAGTCGTGCGAACGCCGGCGTACCGCGGTCGCCAGCGCATGGCCGACCGCACCGACCGCGAGCAGCGCGAGGAACACGCCGAGCAGCAGCGGCAGCCGCTCGACCTCGCGCAGTTCAGCCACCTCCGAGATGGGGTCGGGCTTGTCGAAGCTCAGGCCGCGCAGCGCGCGATCCGATTTCACCACGGCTGCGGTCAGCGCCGCGCCGGCATCTCCGTGCCGCGCGGCCGGTTTCAGGGTCACCAGCACGACGTGGAACTTGAAGCCGGTGAACAGCCGGTCGTAGCCGTTCTCGGTGATCCAGCCGCCGTCCGCGTACCCGTTGTGCGGCCCGGTGGGCACGAGCCCGGTGCCGACGACCGCGTACTCCACAGGTCGCGTGCGGCTCCCGGTGAGCTTGATACGCGCGCCGACGTGCGTGTGCAGCGCGGTCATCGTCTTGGGTGCGAGGACGACTTCGCGCGCGGTCTCGGGTAGCCGGCCCGAGAGGATCACGACGGGGATCGCCTTGTCGCCCGGCGAATACGCCCACAAGGAGACGCTGTCCTGTTTACCGGCAACCGTCGCGACCGCAGTGCGCGCGTCGTCGACGCCGGACACCGTCGGCTGCTTGCGCAACGTGCTGAGCAGCTGATCCGCCGGCCCGAAGTCCTGGTCGTTGATGCCGACGAACGACCCCAGCTGGAAGGTCTGGCCGAACCGTTCCGGATGGTGCGCCGCGTCCCTCACTCCATGGGAGAACGTGAACGCGGCGAGCACGCCGAGCACCCCCACGACCGCACCGACCAGGGCCGGGCGCACCGGCACCGCGCTGCGCCCGCGGCCCGCCTCGAGTGCGAACCGGGTGCCGACGACGACCGGCACCGGCAGCCGGCTGCGACCGACCGCGGCGGCGATCATCGATCCGCGCCGTGCGCCCTCGCGCCGCGCCGCGCGCAAGGCGGCCCACGCGGCTCCGGCCGCGCCCGCGATGACCAACGTGCTCACCAGAGCGATGCCCGGCCCGAACACCACCCAGTCCCAGGAGATGCCGGGATCGGGCTCGATGAGCCCGCCGGTGCCGTACGGCAGCCATTGGGAGGCGAGCACCGCGCCGCCGACGCCGAGCGCCGTGCCGACGACACCGGCCGTCGCGGGACCGGCGGTCGCGGTGACGATGGCCTGGCGGGGGGTCATGCCGAGCGCGCGCAATGTCCGCAACTCCTCGGTACTCGCCGCGGCGTACCGCGCGATCGCCTGTCCGACCAGGAACAGGGCGGCGATGAACGCGGCCAATGCGAACGCGACGAGGCAGCGCGACTCGAAGGCGATGTGCCGCTGCCCGTCGCGTTGCTGGGCGACCAGATCGGTGACCTCGATATCGGAGCGGCCGCTGACCCGGACGAAGTCCTTCGAGAAGCGTTCGAGTGACGCCTCGCCCCCGCGCAGCCGCAACAGCGCGTTGAGGTAGTTCAGCGTCGACTTCCCCGGGGGGCCGAGGATGTTCGCGGGATACTTCGTGGTCAATGCCGGCGAGAGCAATACGCCGCCGTGGCCCTCCGCGCTGTCGACCCCCCACGACGGCGAAACCTCGCCGATGCCGACGATGTGCAGCGGCACGCGCGGGCCGGTGTAGCGGCCGCCCGGTCCGGGCTCCTGGTCCACGACCTCGTGCGGCGTCGCCAGGATGATCGTGAGCGTGTCGCCGACATGCTTGTGGTTGAACGCTGCGAACTTGCGGGACACGATGACCTCGTCCGCGCGGCGCACATCGAGCGTGCGGCCGGAGAAGATCACCGGCTTTTCGATGCGTCGATACATCTGCGCATCGCCGGGCGGGAAGCCCACTCCGTCGGCGCTGAAGCCGATCGGCGTCATCGCGTAGTCGACGACGAACGTCGTCAGCACCTCGACCTCGGGCAGCCGCGCGACCGGTCTCCAGTCGAACCCCGGCGTGTTCGCCAGGATCATCGCAGTGGACGGCAGCGAGAGCCGGTCGAGGCGCTCCTGCGCACTGGCACCTCGACGTGCGCCGGCGAGCGCGGCGAACACGGTCGTGACGGCGATCCCGATGAGCAATGCGAGCACGGTGAGCGAACGCCAGCGGCGGCGCAGCTCGAGCCGTAGCCACGACCGCGTCATGGTCATCCGATGGCCGTGTCCGAGGCGACCTGCCCGTCGCGCATCGTCACCTGGCGGTCGGCGCCCGCAGCAACCTCGGGTGAGTGGGTCACCATGATGATCGTCTGGCCGCCGTCGTGCAGGCGCCGGAACAGCTCGAGGATCTCGATGCCGCCGTCGCTGTCCAACGCCCCGGTCGGCTCGTCGGCGAGCAGCAGCGTCGGTGAGTTCACCAGCGCCCGCGCGATCGCGAGCCGCTGCCGCTGACCACCAGAGAGCACCGCGGGTACCTGCCCGGTCCGGTCGCCCAGACCGAGCAGGTCGAGCAGCTCCCTGGCCCGCGATTCGGCCACCTTCCGGCGCATCCCACCCAACACGCCGGGCAGCACGATGTTCTCCTGCGCGGTGACCCCGTCGAGCAGGTTGAAGAACTGGAACACGATGCCGATGTGGTGCCGCCGGAACCGAGCGAGCCAGTTCTCGTCCTGCCCGTCGATGCGCCGGCCGGCGACCGCGATCTCGCCCTCGTCGAGCCGGTCGAGCCCGGCGATCACGTTGAGCAGCGTCGACTTGCCGCAACCGGACGGGCCCATGACGGCGACGAACTCGCCGGGGTGCACGTCGAGGTCCACGCCACGCAACGCGCGTACCGGCGCAAGCTCCGCGGTGAAGGTCCGGCGGGCGCCGCGGACGCGGACGGCCCCTGCGTGATCGGCCTGTCCGGCCGGTTGCGTCAACGATTCGGCACTGGTCATCGCGCTTCCCCGTTCTCCTTGCCACCCAGCCGGAACGCGGCGACCGGCGTGGCTCGTCCCTTGACTTCGCGCGCGCCGAGAGGGTCCCACTGCCAGACCGGGCCTGCACCTTGGACGGTGGCCTCGCTGGCCACCGTGTTCCCGGCCGGGCGGGCGAGATCCTGCAGCCGCTGGGCGAGGTTCACGGTGTCGCCGACGACCGTGTACTCGAGGCGCTCGGCACTGCCGAGCAGTGCCGCCGCGACCGAGCCGGTGGAGAGCCCGATGCCGAGCCCGAACGGTTCGAGGCCCTGCGCCTGCCAGGTGCCGTCGAGTTCGCGCTGCCGCTCGTGCATGGCGACCGCGGCACGCACCGCGCAGGCGGCGTGGGTCGGGTGTGGGTCGGGCGCGCCGAACACCGCCATCACGGCGTCGCCGACGTACTGCATCACGGTGCCGCCCTCGGCCAGGATCGCGGCGTTCATCTGCTCCCGGTGCGCGTTGAGCTGGCCGGCGAGTACCGCCGGATCGGTGTGCTCGGCGATGCCGGAGTAGCCGCGCACGTCCGACATCAGCACCGTGACGACGAGGCGCTCGGTGCGCTCGACCGCGCCGCGGTCGGCGCGCAGCTTGTCCGCCAGACCACCGGGCAGTAGCCGCGACAGTGTCTGGCCCTGTTCCTCACGCTCGAGGATCGCCGAATGCAGCAGCCGCAGCCGCCGCAACGCGTCGGCCTGCCCGCTCGATGCCTCCCGGGCGAGTGCGAGGAACAGCGCCTCGATCTGCGCGTTCACCGCCTCGGGGGTCGAACCCAGGCTGGTGGCGATCGCCTTCACGGGACGTCCCTCCGCGACCTGCTTCAGCAGGTCTTCCTGCACGGCCGTCAGGAAGACGTCGGCCTGCGCCGGCGTCACGAGCGCCTGCACGATCTCCGGGTCCAGCATCGAGCCGCCGGTGGCGACCTCGCGGATGGCGCGGGCCAGCCGGTCGGAATCGGCGACGCGGTCCTTGAGCAGGTAGGCGTAGCCGGCCGCGCCGGCGGAAAGCAGGTCGATCGCGTACTCCGGGCTGTCGTACTGGCTCAGCACGACCACGCCGGTGCCGGGCAGCAGCTTGCGCACCTCTTTGGCCGCCTCGATGCCCTCCTCCTGGAAGGTGGGCGGCATCCGGATGTCGGTGACGAGCACCTGCGGGGTCAACTCGACCGCCTGCTTGATGAGCTCGTCGTAGTCGCCGGCCACGCCGACCACCTCGACGGTCGGGTCGCGGTCGAGCAGCGCCCGCACGCCTTCGCGCACGATCAGATTGTCGTCCGCAAGCAGCACGCTGATGGGTCCCACAGCGACAATTACGGCCCGTCGGCAGCGCCGCGGCAAGGTAGCCAGGGTCCCGGAACCGGTGGTGCTGGCATCCCATCGGTTCGCAGGATGGCCACCTCGTGCGCCGACCGGCCGAAACCTAGCTTCGGGACATGACACGAGTCGAGTCGCAGGTTACGTCGGTGTCGTGGATCCCGTCCGAGGCCGTGACGGGTCCCATGAAGGCCGGGTTCGCCACCGGGGTGAGTCACTACGACTCGCCGCCGCCGGCGCACATCGGCAGGGAAGAGCTCGACAGACTGCGCGACGCCGATGCGTTCCGCTTTGCCAACGTGCTCGGCGTCTGGGCCGAGTTCGAGGGCGATCGCGTGGTCGCCCATGGCCGCCACGGGGGGCTGGTCATGGGCGCCACGACGATCCGGGTCGGGAAGTTGGACGCGACCTTTGCCGCCGTGCCGATGCCCGATCTGACCTACGCACCGCAGCTCGGCGACGGGTTCGTGAGCTACACCCAGACCGTCGGTGGACGCACCGCGCTGCCGCTGCCGCGCGCGATCAGCAAGCCGCCGTACGTGCGGCTGCACGCGCCACTGGTGTGGACGACGCTGCGCCTGACCATCTACGCCGACGGCCGCGCGGTGCACGAACTGCTGGGCGCCAGCCCGTTCCCGCGGCACTGGGTCTACGACGGGGCCGGCGACATCTCGCAGAAGGCCGGCCTCGCCGAGTGGGGCAAATGGCTGGGCCAGCCGTCCTGGTCGGCGACGCCGTGGGGTGCCGAAGACTCCGCGGTCGTCGTCTCCCAGGCCGAATCGGCGCTCGAACGCGAGCTTTCCGCGCTGCTGATGCACGGCGCCCGCAAGCCCAGGGTGCGCACGCTCGGCGAGGGGCAGAAGCTGGCCGAACAGGGCAGCCCGGGCGACTCGCTGTTCCTCGTCCTGGACGGCGTGCTGGACGTCGTCGTAGACGGCGCCAAGGTCGGCGACATCGGCCCTGGCGCGGTCGTCGGCGAGCACGCGGTGCTGGAGAAGTCGCCGCGCACCGCCGCGCTGGTCGCGCGGACCGCGGTGCGGGTCGCCGAGGCGCGGGCCGACGCGCTCGACCCGGCCGCACTCGCCGAGCTGGCGAAGGGGCATCGGCGCGAGCTCGCGAACTCGTGAGGTTCGTCGCGCTGGGGGTGCGCGGTTCGACGCCCGCGCCGGGCCCGGCGTTCGTGCGGTACGGCGGGCACACGAGCTGTTTGGCCGTCTATGCCGATCACGACGAGACGCCGCGCCTGGTGCTCGATGCGGGCACCGGCCTGCGCGGACTGTCCCGGCTGCTGGGCGGCGCTGCCTACCACGGCGACATCGCGCTGACCCACCTGCACTGGGACCATGTGCAGGGCCTGCCGTTCAGCGCCGCGGTCGACAACCCGGGTGCGCAGGTACGGCTGCTCGTGCCGGTCTCCGGGGACAGCGCGGACGCGCGGGCGCTGTTGTCGCACGTCATGTCGCCGCCGTACTTCCCGATCGGCCCCGAGGGGCTGCAGGGCTCGTGGTCGTTCGAACCGCTCGACGCCGCGCGCGACGATCTCACCGTGCTGTCCGTGCCGCACAAGGGCGGGGCCGCCTACGCGCTGCGGGTGCTGGTCGACGATGCGGTGCTCGCCTACGTCCCCGACCACGCGCTGCATGCCGAGACCGATGTCGCGGCCCGCGCACGGGTCACCGCGTTCGTGCGTGGGGCGGACGTGCTCGTCCACGACGCGGAGTACCTCGCCACGGAGCAGCACACCGCGGTGGAGTACGGGCACGCGACGATCGAGACCGTACTCGACCTCGCCGACCGCGCCGCCGTCGGCGCGCTCTACCTCACGCACCACGCGCCGGCCCGCACCGATGATGAGCTGGACGAGTTCGCGCGGCGCTTCCCGTGCACCCCCGACGGTCGGCCCGTGACGTTCATGAGCCAGGACGAGTCGTACTCCGTCGCTCGTCAGCGCCGCAGGATCGCGGGCAGCCGGTAGCCGTCATGCGGTAGGACTGAGACATGGCGTACTACCAGCAGCGCGGCGCCGTCCCGCCCAAGCGGCACACCCAGCACCGCGACGCGGACGGGCGGCTCTACTACGAGGAACTGATGGGCGAGGAGGGATTCTCCTCCGATTCGTCGCTGCTCTACCACCGCGAGATCCCGTCCGCCCTCGTCGACGCACGGCCCTGGCAGCTGCCTGATCTGCAGACGGTGCCGAACGAGCCGCTGCTCCCCCGCCACCTCCGGCTGCACGCGCTGTTCGAGGGCGCCGCGGGCAACGTCGTCACCGATCGGCGGCTCGTGCTGGCGAACGACGACGTCCGCATCTCCTATTCGGTGTCGAGCGAGCCCTCTCCGCTGTACCGCAACGCGATCGGCGACGAGTGCGTCTACGTCGAGTCCGGCAGCGCGCGGGTCGAGACGGTGTTCGGCACGCTGGCCGCGCGGCAGGGTGACTACGTGCTGCTGCCCCGCGCCACGACGCATCGCTGGGTGCCCGAGGGCGACGAGCCGCTGCGTGCGTACTGCATCGAGGCGAACTCGCACATCACCCCGGCGCGCCGCTACCTCTCGAAGTTCGGGCAGCTGCTCGAGCACGCGCCCTACTGCGAGCGTGACCTGCACGGCCCGTCCGAACCGAAGGCCGCCGAGGGCACCGATGTCGAGATCTACGTGAAGCACCGCGGCAGCGGGCCGTCCGGGCTGGCCGGCTCGGTGCATGTCAGCCCGCACCACCCCTTCGACGTCGTCGGCTGGGACGGCTGCCTGTACCCGTACACGTTCAACGTCGAGGACTACATGCCGATCACCGGCAAGGTGCATCAGCCGCCGCCGGCACACCAGGTGTTCGAGGGCAACAACTTCGTCATCTGCAACTTCGTGCCGCGCCAGGTCGACTACCACCCGCTGTCGATCCCGGTGCCGTACTACCACTCGAACGTCGACTCCGACGAGGTCATGTTCTACTGCGGCGGCGACTACGAGGCGCGCAAGGGGTCGGGCATCGGCAACGGTTCGATCTCGCTGCACCCCGGCGGTCATTCGCACGGCCCGCAGCCGGGTGCGTACGAGCGCTCGATCGGCGTGCACTACTTCGACGAGCTGGCCGTCATGGTCGACACGTTCCGGCCGCTGCGCCTCGGCGAGGGCGGCCGGGCGAGCGACGACGGCAAGTACGCCTGGTCCTGGGCCACACGCGCGTGACCTATGGCATCGAGAACCTGCCGTACGCGTCGGTCGTCGACGCGGACGGCAGGCGGTTCGCGGCCGTGCGCTACGGCGACGCGGTGCTCGATCTCGCACACGTCGATGCCGGGCTGTTCGCGAGCGGCACGCTCGACGCGTTGCTCGCCGCCGGGCCGGACGCCTGGTCCTGGGTGCGCAGTGACGCGGCGACCGTCATCGAATCCGGCTCGGTGCCGCTGGTCGCCCTCGCCGACGTCACCCCGGTGCTCGGCTTCACGGTGGCCGACTACGTCGACTTCTATGCGAGCGAGCACCACGCCACGAACGCGGGACGCATCTTCCGCCCGAACGATGAGCCGCTGCCGCCGAACTGGAAGCAGATCCCCATCGGCTATCACGGCAGGTCAGGCACGGTCGTCGCGTCCGGCACGCCGGTCGTTCGGCCGAGCGGCATGCGCGGGCCGGGCGATGCCGGCCCGTCGGCACGGATGGACTTCGAGGCCGAGGTCGCGTTCGTCGTCGGCGTGCCGGGATCGCGCATCCCCGAGGGCGACGCGCACCAGCACGTGTTCGGTCTCTTCCTGCTCAACGACTGGTCGGCACGCGACATCCAGGCCTTCGAGACGGTGCCGCTCGGGCCGTTCCTCGGCAAGTCGTTCGCGACGTCCGTCTCGCCCTGGATCACTCCGCTTGCCGCGCTGAACGCGCATCACGTCGACGGGGCCGGGCTGGACATCGACCTCGAGGTGGCCATCAACGGTGAGGTTGTCAGCCGGCCCCGGTTCGCCGACATGTACTGGACGTACGCGCAGTTGCTGGCGCACCTCACCTCCAACGGTGCGCCGGTGCGTACCGGCGACGTGTACGGGTCCGGGACGGTCAGCGGCCCCGACCGCGGGCAGTGGGGCTGCCTGCTGGAGCTCACCTGGAACGGCACCGAGCCGCTCGGGCTCGGCGACGGCAGCGTCCGCACCTGGCTCGAGGACGGCGACGAGGTCGTGATCCGTGCCGCGGCGGGCTCGATCAGCCTGGGCGAGGTGGCGGGGCGAATCACGCCGGAGTGAATCCGAAAGGGCCGGGTAACACGAACAGATGGATGTGGAGACCGCACTCGCTGATGTCGGTGTGCGGCTCAACCGTGGGGAGCCGCAGGCCCTCGAGGACGCCTACCGCGAACTCGGACCGCTCGTCGTGTCCTATCTCGGCAGATTCGTCCCGCAGCCGGACGTCGAGGACGTGCTGCAGCGTGTGTTCTACGAGGTATGGCGGGTGCGGGCGCGTTTCGACCCGGAGCAGCCGCTGCGGGCCTGGGTGCTCGGCATCGCCCGCAAGCGCGCCATCGACCACCTGCGCAAGCGGCGTGACGTGGTGGTGCCCCTCGACTCGATGCGCGAGATCTCCGGCGACGACGGCCGCGAGATCGCGGAACGGATCGCCTGGGCCGACGAGGTGCGCGGTGCGCTCGACCTGCTGCCGGAACTACAACGCGACGTCATCGAGTTGGCCTATTTCGACGGATACACACAGACAGAGATCGCGGCGACCCTCAACATCCCGCTGGGCACCGTGAAGACCCGAACAGCACGCGGTCTGCAACGACTCGCCGGCCTGCTCGAGAACAGCCGGGGGGCTTGATGAGCACTCACATCTCCGATGACCTGCCTCGCCTGCTGACCGGTGAGGCCACCCGTGACGAGGTCCTCGCCGCCGCAACGCACCTGCGGGGCTGCCCGGACTGCCAGCAGGAACTCGTGTCGGCGGTCGTGGCGCACGCCTCGCTCTCCTCGGTGCGGCGCTTCGCGCCTGAGGTGGCCAGGCGCCCGGCGCCGGCGCTGCCCGATCTCGAACCCGTCCTCGCCGCGGCCCGCAAGGACGCCGCCGCACGGCCCGTTCGGCGGCGAGTTCTCGCCGCCGTGGCCGCGGCCGCGGTGCTGACCGGCGTCGGCATCACGGTGGCCGAGACGGTCGGCGGCTCGTCCGCGCCGGCCGCGCGCACGGTCGCGCTCGACGCGTTCGGCGCCGGCCGGCAGGCAGCGACCGCGCGGGTGCAGACCAACGGCACCATGCGTATCGACGCGACCAGCCTGCCCCGCCTCGACGGTGGGCACTTCTACGAGATCTGGCTGACCGACGCCGCACGCAAGCGGATGCAGGCCGTCGGCTCGATCAACGACGACAACCGCGCCCAGCTCACGATCTCGCCGCAGGTCATGGCCCAGTACAGCGCGATCGAGGTGAGCGTGCAGGGCGTGCGCCAGACCGGGTACAGCGGCACCAGCGTCCTGCGCGGCGCGTACGGCTGACCGCAGTCGGCAGCATGGATTTGTTCTGCGCGGCGCATTTGGCTGCGCGTCCTACCCTGCGGGCATGAGCGGCAATGACCAGCAGATCGTGCTGTCGGTGCGTGGTGATGCGCAACGCGCGGTCGCGCCGGACCAGGCGTCCCTGTCCTGCGCGATCTCGATGCTTGCCGACACGAAGGACGAGGCGCGGGCCGGCGCGGCGACCTCGTTGGACGAATTGACGGCCGCGCTCGCCCAGCTCGGCGGGCGGCCGCTGACGCCGGAGACGGCGCGCGCGGCACTCGCCTGGTCGGCCTACTCCGTGCAGGCGCATCCGGATCATGCCCACAACAGGCACACCGGCGAGCACGGCCCGACGGGCCGGCACTGGGCGACCGTGCAACTGCAGATCCTGGTGCGCGACTTCGGCCTGGTCACCCGGGTCGAGGCGATGCTGGGCCGTATCGAACTGGCCGAGCTGAGCTGGGTGAACTGGACGGTCGACGACGACAACGCCGCGTGGGCCCTCGTTCGCGCCGACGCGATCCACGCCGCACTGGCGAAGGGGCGCGACTACGCCGCGGCGCTCGGCGGCTCGGTCACTGCGGTTCAGCAGATCGCCGACGGTGGGCTGCTGGACGGGACCCAGGCCCTCGAGCACCACCACCGCAGCAAGGCGACCGCACTGGCCATGGGCGGCGGCGGCGAGGGCATCGCCCTCGACCCGGTGCCACAGATCGTCAGCGCCGTCATCGAGGCCCGGCTGGCCGCGGCGATCCCGGGCGTCAGCCCTTCTTGACCGGGCGCGGAACGAACATGCTCGTCCGGGCCGCGTACTCGGCCCAGCCGGGCCGGCTGCTCATGTGCTTCTCCATCACACGCGCGCCCGAGCCCTTGGTGAGTAGCAGCGTCATCACGATCGGTGCCGGAATGGTCAGCACACCCGGCCAGGCGTCGGCCGCGACGAGGAAGATCCCCCACCACACGCACGCGTCGCCGAAGTAGTTCGGGTGCCGCGTGTAGCGCCACAGCCCGACGTCGATGATCGTGCCTTTGTTCGCCGGATCGCTGCGGAAACGCTCCAGTTGCGCGTCCCCGACCGTCTCGAAGAACACGCCGACAACCCACAACGCGACGCCCACCCACGCGGCGACCCGCACCGGGTGCGCCGAGAATCCGCCCACCAGGATCGGTGCCGCGATGACGTAGGCGAGCAGCCCCTGCAGCAGGTACACCATGCGCAGCGCGTACAGGTCGGCGTTGCCCCGCGCCTTGCACAGCAACGCCTCGTAGCGCGGGTCCTCCGGCTTGCCGACTGTGCGCCGGCCGATGTGCACGGCAAGGCGCAGCCCCCACACCACCGTCAGCACGACAAGCAGCCAGCGGCGCAGCGGATCACCGTGCCCGGACGACCGGACGAACACGACGACCGCGATCGCGGCGAACAACAGGCCCCAGGTCGTGTCGATCACGCTGTGCTTGCCTGCGACCTTCGCGACGGCGAACGTGGCGAGCAGCAACACCGTCACCGCGAGCGCCGCCCAGCCGAGCGTCGCAGCGAAGGCGGACGTGTCGAACGCGGTCACGGATGCACGGCGATGAACTGGTCCACGCCCATCCGGCCCTCCTCGAAGGCGAGCGCGCCGCCCACCAGGTAGAGCCGCCACACGCGCGCCACCTCCTCACCCTGCAGCCGCACGAACGCCTCCCAGTTCGACTCGAAGGTGTCGATCCATGCCTGCACGGTACGGACGTAGTGCTCGCGCATCGCCTCGACACCGCGCACCTCGAAGCCCGCGGTCTCGAGGTGGCGCACGGTCTGCGACATCGGTCGCATATGCATGTCCGGTGCGATGTAGGACTCGATGAACGCGCCGCCGCCCGGCGCGGCGTCCGGCCGTCTCGACATCTGCTGTAGCACGAGACGGCCGCCGGGCCGCAGGGCGCCGAACAGCGTGCTCGCGTACACCGGGTACCACGACTCGCCGACGTGCTCACCCATCTCGATCGACGACACCGCGTCGAAACGCTCACCCGTCTCGGCGAGCTCGCGGTAGTCCTGCAGCCGCACCTGGATGAGTTCGGCCAGGCCGCGGTCGGCGATGCGCTTCGCGACGAAGTCGCGCTGCTGCGCCGACAGCGTGATACCGGTGGCGTGCACCCCGTAGTGTTCCGCAGCGTGCAGCACGAGCGAACCCCAGCCGCAGCCGACGTCCAGCAGGCGCATGCCGGGACGCAGCCCGAGCTTGGTGCAGATCAGGTCGAGCTTGGCCCGCTGCGCGTCGGCCAGCGACTGGTCGGGACTCGTGTAGTAGGCCGACGAGTACGCCATCGACTCGTCGAGGAGAAGTTCGTAGAAGTCGTTCGACAGGTCGTAGTGGTGCGCGATCGCCGCCCGGTCGCGGCCGCGTGTGTGCAACCCGCCGGTCAGCCGAGCCTCGGACGCCGGCGGCGACGGAGGCAGCCCCACGACGCCGAGGCGCACAGCGCCGATCGCCGCGCGCAATCGCGAACGGCGCGAGAGCGAAACGCCGGACGACGGCCGCGATCGCGCGAGCGCCCAGGCCCGGCGGAACCCGTCCGCCAGGTCGCCGTCGACGTCGATGTCACCGGTCACGTACGCCCGGGCCAGGCCGAGTTCGCCCGGCGCCCACAGCAGCCGGCGCAGCGCGCGCCGGGAGCGGATCACCAGCACCGGTCCGTCCGCCGGTCCGGCCGAACTGCCGTCCCACGCACGGATGCCGACCGGCAGCTCGAGGCCCGTCGCGTCGCGGACGAGCGTGGCGACCCGGTCTGCGACGCCGGACTTCTCGGGCCGCGCCTGCACCGGCAAGCCGGCCCGCCACAGTGCGATGCCGTGCACGGTGATCAGGGCGCGGATGCGCCACGTCTCGAACGGGTGCCGCAGCACGAGGCCGAGCAGACTCCGGCGCGTGGCCGGCCGCCGCACCCCGCGCACGGTCGCCGTGAACGGACGTTCGTCAAGGCGATGCAGCGTGATCGTGACCGAGAGCTCGGCGCCCGGCTCGGGCACCCGCATCCGGTACGACCCGTCCACCGGATAGAAGGGCGACACGTAGAACTCCTTCGCCGTCTCGGCCCGGCCCGCGTCGTCGGGCTGCAGCAGGTAGCGGTGGCGTTGGCCGTAGGTGTTGTGCACCTCGGCGACGACGCACACCAGCGTGCCGCTCGGGTCGTGGCACCAGAACAGCGTCAGCGGGTTGAACACGTAGCCGAGACTGCGCGCGTGCCCGAGCATCGTGATGCGGCCGCCGTCGAGTTCGATGCCGTGCCCCGCCAGATAGTCGTCGATCTCCGCACGCCGCACCTCGAAGCGCGCCAGTACGCCGGACGCCGGCAGCTCGTCCAGATCGACGAACCACAGGTAGCTGCGGTGCCGCACGTCGTGCCGCGTCGGGTCGACGCGCACGTGGGCGATCTCCACGTCGTAGAGCGCGGCCGGGCTCACCACTGCACCCCCAGCGCCGCCGCCGCCTGCACGCCGGCGCGGCAGCCGTCCTCGTGGAAGCCCCAGCCGTGGTAGGCACCGGCGAAGGCGACGACGTCGTCGTTCAACTCGGGCAGCCGGCCGCGAGCGGCGACCGACGCCGTCGTGTAGACCGGATGCTCGTAGGACATCCGGTCGAGCACGCATGCCTCGTCTACCCGGTCCGCCCCGTTGAGCGTCACGAGATAGGTCTGCGGTCCGTCCAGCTGCTGCAGCCGGTTCATGTTGTACGTGACGTGCACCGAGGTCGGCGTCGCGTCGCACGAGGGCATCGAGTAGTTCCACGACGCCTGCGCCCGCGGTGCATGCGGCAACACCGAGGTGTCGGTGTGCAGCAGCGTCGGGTTGACGGTGTAGTCGATCGCGCCGAGCACCTCACGTTGCGCGCGAGTCGGCGCCGCAAGCATCCGCAGCGCCTGGTGCGGGTGCGTGGCGATGACGGCCCCGTCGAAGTGCCGCACCTCGTCGACGTCGGTGCGGATCTCGACACCGCCGTCGACGCGGCGCAGGCTGCGTACCGGCGTGGACGTCTCGACCGCGCGCAACCCTTTCGCGGCCTGCTCGACGTAACGTGCCGATCCCCCGGCGACCGTGTGCCAGACCGGACTGCCCTTCACCGCGAGCGCGCCGTGGTTCTCGAGGAAGGTGAACAGGTAGCGCGCCGGGTAGTCGCCGGCCTCGGTCGGCGCCATCGACCACACCGCCGCGATGACCGGCGTCACGAAGTGCGAGGCGAAGTAGTCGGAGAAGCGGTGCCGGGCGAGGAACTCGCGCACGGTCACCGTGCCGTCGTCGCCGGCGAGCAGGTCGTGCGCGCGGCGGTAGAAGCGGGCGACCTCGACGAGCAGGCGCAGGTAGCGCGGCCGCGCGGCCGTGCGGACCGACGGCAGCAACCCGGACAGGCCGCGCCCGCCCGCGTACTCGAGCCGGCAACCGCCACAGGAGATCGACATGCTCATCTCCGACTCCTGCGTCGCGATGCCGAGCTCGTCGAACAGCCGCCGCAGCAGCGGGTAGGTGCGCTGGTTGTGCACGATGAAGCCGGTGTCGATGTTGCGCAGCACGCCGTCGCCGCCCAGGACCTCATGGGTGTCGGCATGCCCGCCGAGGCGGTCGTCGGCCTCGTACAGGGTTACGTCGGCCGCGCGCTGCAGGACGTAGGCGGCCGTGAGGCCCGCGACGCCACTTCCGACCACGGCGATGCTGCGAGGAGTCACATATGCAGTTCGTGGCCCGCGGGGTCTGCGGATTCATCCGTGAAGACGACGAAGAGGCGGCGGCACGGGAGGGATGTGCCGCTCGCCTCTTCTGCCACCGAGTGTAGGACATGGGTTTCATGATCGGTGCAACTACTTTGTTCCGTTGTGGACGACTCTTATTTCCTGCCAAGGGACGAAACACCGGGCGGCGGCCGCTACGAGTCCGGCCCGGCGACCACAGGCCCCTGGAATCCGCGGTCGCAGCACGGTGGGCCGCCGAACGCACTGGCCGTCGCCGTTGCTGAACGCGCGCTGTACGCGGAGACCGGACGCGATGACCTGGTGGCATTGCGGATCGCCGCGGAGTTCGTGCGTCCCGTGCCGGTGGCCGAGCTCGAGGCCCGCGCCGAGGTGCTGCGGGCTGCGCGCAGCGCGGCCCTGGTGGCCGTGACGCTGGCCTCAGGCGGGCGGGACTGCCTGCTCGTGCGGGTGTGGTTCGTCCGCACCGCCGACACGACTGCGGTCGCGTCCCGGCCCGCCGCTCCCCCGGGCGTACCTCGTGCCGGCTCCGCGCTCGGCATCTCGTTCGGCTACGGCGGCAGCATCGACTGGCGGTTCCTGCACGGCCGGATGGACCGGTCCGGCCCGGCCGCGGCCTGGGCCCAGCCCAGGCTCGAGCTGCTCCCCGGCCGGCCGGCGCGCGGGCTGTCCCTGGTCGCGCTCATCGCCGACTCCGGGAACGGCATCTCCTCCGAGCTCGACTTCGCGAAATGGACGTTCCTCAACGTCGACCTCGACATCCATCTGGCGCGTCCGGTCGAGGGCGACTGGGTGCTGATGGAGGCTGCGACGCAGCTCGGCCCGACCGGTTCGGCGCTGGCCCGGTCGACCCTGTCCGATTCGGCCGGCCTGCTCGGCTCAGGCCTGCAGACCCTTGTCATCGCAAGCACAGCGGGTGCTGGGGCAGACTCGTCCGGATGACGGCAGCCGAAGTCGAGACCGAGCCGCCCGCGACGCAACCGCGGTACGGCCTCGAACTCATCGCAGTCCTCGGCGTCACCTACGCAAGCTCCGGCCTCTACAGCCTGCTCGAGTTCGTCCGCGACCAGATCAAGATCAACCACGGGTTCGGCTTCAGCAACGTCAAGACCGCACCGATCAAGGCGGCGGCGCAGACCCAGTACCAGTGGCTGGATCTGCTGTTCTACCTCGCCGACATCGTCACCGGCATCGCGCCGGCGTTCCTCGCGATCGTGATGCTGCTGCGTTCCCCCGGCGGGCCCGGGCTCGGGATCGGCCTCGACCGGCTCAAGCTGCGCGAGTTCGTGCAGGGCGTCGGCTTCGCCGGGCTCATCGGGCTGCCGGGACTCGCGTTCGTCTATGTCGCGCGCAAGGCCGGGTTGAACGCGGAGATCGTCGTCACCAACCTCCCCGACGTCTGGTACCGCGTGCCGGTACTGCTGCTCGAAGCGTTCCAGCAGGGGCTGGCCGAGGAGATCGTCGTCGCGGCGTACGTGCTCACGCGGCTGCGGCAGCTGGGCTGGACGAACCAGCGCGCGCTCGGTGCCGCGTGCGTGCTGCGCGGCTCGTATCACCTCTACCAGGGCTACGGCGGCTTCATCGGCAACGCGGTCATGGGGTTGATCTTCGGCTGGTGGTTCCAGCGCACCCGCCGGGTGTGGCCGCTGGTCGTCGCGCATTGCGTCATCGACGCGGTGAGCTTCCTCGGCTACGCGTACCTGCACGGTCGGGTCAGCTGGATCTAACTGGATCTGAGTTGCCTGGCCTGACAGGGTCGTGCCGTGGAACGCGTACATCCGGTCTCGAAGGACGACTCCCGCGCGTGGGTGGCGGCGCTCGCGACGACGCTGCTCGGTTCGCCCTACGACGACGACTTCCCGCGCCGCGTCGACCGGTGGACGCGCGAGTGGATCCCCGAGCGCGCCTGGGCATATCGCGACCACGGCCGCCTGGTCGCGACGCTGGCCACCGAGAGCCGCATGCTGACGGTGCCCGGCCCGGGCGGGTCGACCCGCGAGCTCGAGTCGGACGCGCTGACCGGCGTCACCGTCGCCGCCACGCACCGCCGGCAGGGGCTGCTCACCACGATGATCGGCGACTCGCTGCGCGCAGCGAAGGAACGCGGTGATGCGATCGCGATCCTCATCGCGGCGGAGTGGCCGATCTACGGTCGCTACGGCTATGCGCCCGCGGCATTCGGCGCCGAGTACACCTACCACTCCAAGCGGCCGTTCGCGGCGTTGCCGGCCGCGCCGCCCGGGTCGCTGCGCCAGGTCGAGGGCGACGAGCTCGGCAAGATCGCGCCGGCCGTGTTCGATGCCGCCCGTGTGCTGCGGCCCGGTCAGGTCGACCGGCCCCATCCGTGGTGGGACCGGCGGCTCGCCCTCGACGGCTACGAGCCCATCGGCAAGCAACCGAACTGGATCCTGCACGAAGGCCCGGATGGCCCCGACGGGCTGCTCGCCTGGCGGGTCACCCGCGACTTCATGCTGACCGGCGCGCTCGGCGAGGTCGAGGTGGTCGAGTTCGTCGCGGCCACCGATGACGCGTATCGCGACATGTGGGCCTACCTCGGCGCCATCGACGTCGTCGGCGAGGTCAAGCTGACCGACCGGCCGCTGGACGAACCGATCCGCTGGCTGCTCGGCGATGCCCGGGCATTGCAGCTGACCAGCACGTACGACTACCTCTGGCTGCGCCTGCTCGACGTGCCCGCGGCGTTGTCGGCGCGCACTTACGCCGTCCCAGGGCGAGTCGTGCTGGACGTCCACGACGCGAGTCCCGGCGGCTACGCGACGGGCCGGTTCGCGCTCGAGGCCGGCGGTGCTGATGCCACGTGCACCCCGACGCCCGACGCGGCCGATCTCGCCGTGTCGCAGCGCGCGCTCGCGGCCTGCTACCTCGGCGGTACCCGACTGCGCCACGCCGCACCGCTCGGCGTCGACGAGCTCACGCCGGGCGCGCTGGACCGCGCCGACGTGATGTTCTCGACGCCGCTGGCCCCGCTCAACCAGACGGGTTTCTAGGGCGCGGCGGGTGGCGCCGAGGGCGGCGGATCGTCCGCCTCCGGCGGCAGGCCCACTCGCGCCGCCAGCGAGTCGGGGTCGTTGTCGGACGCGCGCAGGTCGGTCGCCTCGGGCTGGTCGCGCGCCGGAGGCAGGTTGGAGTCGAACCAGCCCTCGGTGTCGATCGGCTCGCTCGTGCCGGACGGTGCCTCCCCCTTCGCGGTCAGCCACGAGGCCTGGTCGCCGCTCTCGCCACCGGCAAGGCTGGCCAGGCCTTCGAGCGCCTTGCTGAACTCGCTGGGGACGATCCACATCTTGTTGGCGTCGCCCTGCGCGATCTGCGGCAGCGTCTGCAGGTACTGGTAGGCGAGCAGCGCCGGGTCGGGACGCGCATCGTGGATCGCATTGAACGTCGTTTCGATCGCCTTCGCCTGGCCCTGCGCCGCGAGATAGCGCGCCGCGCGCTCGCCCTCGGCGCGCAGGATGCGCGACTGGCGTTCGGCCTCGGCCTCGAGGATCGCGGCCTGCTTCTGCCCTTCGGCGGAGAGGATCTGCGCTGCCTTCTGACCTTCGGCCGTCTTGATCGCCGACTCGCGCTGGCCCTCGGCTGTCAGGATGAGGGCGCGCTTGTTCCGGTCGGCGCGCATCTGCTGCTCCATCGCGTCCTGGATGGACGGCGGCGGATCGATCGCCTTGATCTCGACGCGGGCGACCCGGATCCCCCACGGGCCGGTGGCCTCGTCGAGCACGCCGCGCAGCTTGCTGTTGATCTCGTCGCGACTCGTCAGCGCCTGCTCGAGATTGAGCGAGCCGATCACGTTGCGCAGGGTGGTGATGGTCAGCTGCTCG
>JAICKR010000110.1 GCA_025927835.1 Jatrophihabitans sp.
GACCGACAATTTCCCGATCTTTAGCCCGCTGTGGACAAGAAGATTCCGCCCACACCAAGACACCGGAACCAGCCGCGAACTGTCACCCCGGAGTGCTAACGCAACCGACCGACCAACCCCTCGTCGCCGCGCCCTCGCTTTTACCTACAACGCAGCGGCGACTGCGTCGCAAGATCAGCTTCCGCGTTCTGGAACGCACGCAGTAGTGCCTGCCAGCCTGGATGGTGCGGACAAATGTCACGTGCGCGGGCTGACCTTGATCAATCGGCGATCAGGCCAGCCCGCTCCCTCCTAGCTCGTGCCGGCGACAGAACCGCTGATGACGAGCGACGACCCGACCGGCAGCCCGAGCGGGTTGCCCGCGCCCAGCACGTACAGGTGCAGCGCGTTCACCGTGATGACGTGCCCGCTGCCGACGAACTGCTCGTTGACCACGAGCTTGAGCGTTCGCGTGACGTCGATGATCACCGTGTTCGGCAGCGGGTTGGCCAGGATGTTCACGGCCAGCCCACCGATCTTCAGGTTCGTGATCGTCGTCGACCCGGTGAGGCCGCCGGAACTGGCCGACGCCGTCGAGCTGATGACGTCCGCCCTGACCGCGCCGCCCAGCAGGATCGCGCCCTGGATGATCGCGGCCGAGTGTGCCTGTAGCGGACTCAGCGTGCCGTGTGTCTCGTCCGACCCGGTGCCGGACGCGGTGCCCAGCGGCGCCAGCACGAGCGTGTTGATCGTCGCCGACACATCGCCGCCGGTGGACGGCAGGATCAGCGGGTTGACGGACACGAGCGTCCCGCCGGTCGGGTAGGTCAGCACCTCGTTGGCGACGACGGCCGCACCGATGACGTACGGGCCGGGCGCGGACGAGCACGGGGTGCCGGTCGGGAACTGCGCCTTGCTCTCGGCGTGCGCGACGACGACGTCGGCCGCACCGTTGAGCAGCCGTACGTGCAGCGCGTTGACGCCGATCCCGCTGTTGAAGAACCCGGCCTGCGGCTGGGCTCCGGCAGCGCCGCCCAGCGCAGCTCCGGACGGGCCGACCTGCTGCAGCACGTCGACCTCGGCGATCTGGATGCCGAGCAGGTTGACCACGGTGATGACCCGCGGGCTGCTGACGTCGCCGATGCTCTTGCCGTTGATCGTCAGGCCGAGTACCTCCGACCCGTCCGTCGTCGACGTCGCGGTACTGGCCGTCGCGGTGCTCTGCGAGCGGGCCACGATCGCGTCCGCGTGCACGCTCAGCCCGAGCAGGTTCACCCCGACGTTGGCCACCGACGCCACCGCGGTGTCGTCGGCTCCGGTCGCCGTCACCGACTGCACGTTGCTCGCAGTCAGCACCCCGAGTGCGAGCACCGACGTGTTGAGGGACAGCAGTGACTTCGTCTGGTTGCCGGTGGCGTCCGGGATCGGGCCGATGGGCAGGATGCCGAGGACGTTCGCACCCACGCCGTACGCGCGACCGCTCGCACTGGCGCCCTGGTTCGACACCGCGTTGGTGACGGTGTTGGACGTGTCCGACGTCTCGGTCGACGTGATGGTCGCGCTGTTCACCAGCGGACCCGCGGTTGTCGGGGCGACCCCGACCGAGAACGACTTGGAACCCGACGCGCCCGCGGCGATGGTGCCGATCGTCCAGGTGATGGTCGTGTGACCACCGCTGGTCGTCACCGTGCCGCCACCGGCGTCGGCCACCGCCGTGCCGTCCGGGATCGTGTCGCTCAGCACCGTGTTCGTCGCCGGCGCGGAGCCGGTGTTCGAGTAGGTGAGCGTGTAGCCGAGGATCCCGTTCACCGGCAGCGAGTTGGTGGTGCACGCCGCCTTCGTCACGGTGAGCACCGGCATGTTGACGCAGACGATGGCCTCCGTATCGCTGCCGTTGAGCAGCACCGCGTGGTTCTCGATGCGCAGCTGGGTGCTCGTGCACGGGCTGCCGCCGAGGCTGCCCGTGTAGCTGGTCGGCGCCTTGGCCGTGTAGCTGATGTTCTGGAACGCGCCCGGGGCCAGCACGCTCGTCGTGCAGGTGAGCGTCCCGGCGGCGAGCTGGCAGTTGCTCGGGTAGGTGAGGATCTGCACGCCAGCCGGCGGGGTGTCGCTGAACGAGGTGGAACCCGGCGCGTGCCCGACATTCGTGACCTTGACCGTGTAGGTGATCGTGCCGCCCGGGCCGACCACCGTCGGGCTCGCCGTCTTCGTGTCGGTGAAGTCCGGGCTCGCGTTGACGCAGACCGGCGATGTAGCCCCCACGGTCACCCCGACGACGGTCACCGAGTTCCGCACGCGGAACTGGTCCGGCTGGCAGGGTTGCTGGCCCTGGTTCGACGTATCGGTGAAGTTGGACGGCATCGTCGCGTTGTAGCTGAACGACACCGAACTGTGGGCCGCGATGGTCCCGGTCGGGCAGGTGATGGTGCGGGTCGTGGTGTTGTCGGTGCAGCCCGCGGGCAGCGAGGAGTCGTCCACGACGACACCGCTCTGATAGGTGTCGACGAACGTGGTCGACCCCGGCGCACCGCCGGTGTTGGTGATCGTGATCGTGTAGCGGACGGTGGCGCCCGGCGCGACGCCGCCGGCCGGTGCGTTGTTCGTCGTGCTCGGCACGAACTGCGCGGTGTCGACGCAGACCGGTGCGTGCACCGTGGTGCCGTCCGCGGTTGCGGAGTTGTTCACGAGGAACTGCGTGCTCCCGCACGGCGTGCCACCGGTCGTGCCGCTGGCCGGCATCTGCGCCTGGTACATCCAGGTCTGTGAATCACCAGGAGCGAGCAGGTGCGTGCTGGTGCAGGTGATCGTCGTGGCGTTCGTGATCACGCAGCCGGCCGGCAGCGGGTTCGTCAGGATCGTGACCCCGCTCTGCCGGACGTCGGTCACCACGCCGGTCCCCGGCGCCGTGCCGTTGTTGGTGACCGTCAGGGTGTAGGTGACGGTGCCGCCCGGGATCGTCGTCGACGGGCTGGCCGACTTCGTCGGGATGAAGTGCGGGGCGGCGTTCACGCAGACTGTCGACGTGGCACCGCTGACCGACACCGTGTTGACCACGCCGTACTGCATGCTGGTGCACGGCGACAGCCCCTTGGTGGTGTTGTCCGGGAAGCCGGCCGGCATCCGCGCCGCGTAGGTGAAGACCTGGCTCGCGCCGGGCGCCAGCACGTTCGTCGTGCAGGTGAGCGTGCCGACCCCGTCGTCGTTGCAGCCGGCCGGCACGGTGAGGATCGTGACGCCGGACGCATAGTGGTCGGTGTAGGTCGTGGAGCCGGACGACTTGCCGTCGTTCGTGATCGTGATCGTGTAGTGCACGGTCGCGTTCACGCCCACGCCGCCGGCCGGCGCGTCGTTCGTCTTCGTCGCGGCGAAGTGTGGCGCCGCGTTGACGCAGACGCTCGCAGTGGCGGACGTTCCGCTGGCCAGCGTCGCAGTGTTCTGCACACGGAACTGCGTGCTCGAGCACGGCGCGCCACCCTTGAACGTGTCGTCGGGGAACGTCGCCGGCATGGTCGCCGTGTACATGAATACCTGCGAGGCGCCGGCGGCCAACGTGCCGGTCGTGCAGGTGACCGTGCGTGCCGCGGGGTCGTCCACGCACCCGGTCGGTACGGAGGTGATCGTGACGCCCGTCTGGTAGTTGTCGGTGAACGACGTCGCGCCCGGGCCGGAGCCGGTGTTGGTGACTGTCACGGTGTAGGTGACGCTCGCGCCGGGCAGCACGCCGCCCGTCGGTGCGTTCGACGTCTTGGTGATGCCGAATGCAGGCGGCAACGCGAGGATCGCGCCGGCCTGGATCTGGTTGTCCTTGTTGCCCACCGAACTTCCGTCGACGAGGCCGAGCTGGATGTGGTACGGCCCGCCATGGATGTTCGACGCGCCCAGGCCGACGCCCCAGCCGCGCGGGCCGGTGTTGGGCGCGAGGTGACCGGCGAAGAGCAGTTGGACGTTGACGGCCTTCGAGGACGTGGGCGTCGTGAACGAGACCGTCAGTGATGCGAAGTCGTCACCCGTGCCGGCGGTCGGGTTGGTGTGCACGGGCGCGGTGACGCCGGTGATGGAGCCGCCGAACATCGTCATGACCCCGGGGATCGAGTGGGTGGCCGTGTCCGGGCTGACGCCGGTGCCGACCGGTGTCACGGCCGTGTGGTCCTCGGGAATCTGGAACGTGCTCGCCGCGCCCGTCGGGCAGGCGACCTTGCTCGGCAGGTCGGCGCACCGGTCAGCCTGTGTCTGCGTGTAGTTCCAGGTCGTGAGGGAGTCGTACGCATGCGCCTGCACGTTGTCCTTGCGCGTGAGATAGCTCAGGCTCACCGTGTGCGTGGTCGACGCGCCGGTGCCCTGTGCCGGAACCGTCAACATGAGCCGCTGCGGCACGGCGTCGTCCTCGCGGTAGTGCGAGTTCGACGACTGCAGCACGCCATTGACCCACTGGCTGGGACACGCCAGGCTCGTGCTCGGCGGCGCGCCGTTCGCGCATTGCGCGAAGTCGGCGACGCGGGGCGCCGTCGACGACGGCGCGGCCCAAGCCAGACCGGCTGTGAGTCCGAGGACGCAGGCGAGCGTCGTGACGGCGGCGGTGGTGGCCTTGCGGTTCATGTGGCGCTCCCATTCGAAGGCATGGCCTTCGTCGGATCGCCCCCGTCCGCACGATCGATTAGCCGTCCGGCGCGAAAGACCCTCAAATCGAAAGCGCAGGCTGGCACGCAACCTCGGTGTCGTCGCCGGATTTGACGTCAATTCGGGGTACCTAATGGCCCTGTTGTGGCACGCGAAGTGCGTGACGCCGGCCCGGCGCGTTCGTCGGTGCTGCTCAGCGGCGCAGCGCGGTCTCGTGCGACATGTGCGAGAGCTTCTCCGGGTTGCGCACGGCGTACAGGCCGGTGATCAGGCCGTTGTCGATGCGTACCGCGATGACGGTGTCGACCTCGCCGTCGAGCGCAAGGACGAGAGCCGGATAGCCGTTCACGTGGGCGGGTTGCAGCGTCCCCAACTCGGCGATCCGACCGAGCCCGGCGCTCAACAGCCGGGCCACCTTGTCCGCGCCGACGACGGGTTTCAGCACGGCCTGCTTGCGGCCACCTCCGTCACCGAGGAAGACGACATCCGGCGCGAGGATGTCGAGCAGGCCCTGCAGATCGCCGGTATCGGCGGCGCGGTGGAACGCATCGAGGGCGGCCTTGGCGTCGGTCGGCGACGCCGCGCCGTGTGGCCGGCGCGCGGCGACGTGCGCGCGTGCGCGGTGCGCGATCTGGCGCACGGTGGCCCGGTTCTTGTCGACGGCCGCGGCGATCTCGTCGTAGCCGAAGTCGAACACCTCGCGCAGCACGAACACCGCGCGTTCGGTCGGCGCGAGTGTCTCGAGCACCAGCAGCATCGCCATCGAGACGCTGTCGGCCAGCTCGACGTCGTCGGCCACGTCGGGCGCGGTCAGCAGCGGTGCGGGCAGCCACGGCCCGACGTAGGACTCCCGGCGACGGCCCAGCGTCCGCAGCCGGGTGAGCGCCTGGCGGGTGGTGATGCGGACCAGGTACGCCCGCTGATCGCGTACCTCGGCGAGGTCGACGCCCGCCCATCGCAGCCAGGTCTCCTGCAGCACGTCCTCCGCGTCGGCGGCCGAGCCGAGCATCTCGTAGGCGACGGTGAACAGCAGGTTGCGATGGGCGAGGAACGCTTCGGTCGCACGATCCGGGTCAGCCATGTGGGCACCTCTCGAGCTGGACGTCCTGTCCTCACGACGCCGCAGCCCGTCGAAACGTGACACCGAGGGCATGTGCAACTCGTCATGGCACCGCGCTGTCACGGCAGCCGGTCCGCCGGCATCTCCATGTACGTAACCCCGAGAGAGGACGACGCCATGGACGCCAGATTCAACATGTTCGACAACGAGCTCGCGACCGACTTCACGAAGCGGTTCGCCAACGCCAGCATGGTGATCCACCATTCGCCGCTGCCCCGGTCGACACAGGAGCTCGTGTCGCTTCGCGCCAGCCAGATCAACGGCTGCGGTTTCTGTATCGACATGCACACCAAGGACGCCGCCGCCGCCGGCGAGAGCGCCGTCCGGCTCAACCTGGTCGCCGCGTGGCGTGAATCGACGGTGTTCACCGAGCCGGAGCAGGCCGCGCTCGCGCTCGCCGAGGAAGGCACCAGGCTCGCGGACGCCCACCAGGGCGTGTCCGACCACACCTGGGCGCAGGTACGCAAGCACTACGACGACGACCAGATCGCCGCGCTCGTCTCGCTGGTCGCGCTCATCAACGCCGCCAACCGGCTCGCGGTGATCGTGCATCAGAAGGGCGGCTCCTACGAGCCCGGCATGTTCGCCGCCGCCTTCGAGCCGCCGGCCGACGGCGAGCACGCGCCGACACAACTGACGTAGCGGGGTCTCCACGCTGCGCTGACGACGGGCCGGGCCGCGGATTCCTACGATCGGGGCATGGCCCTGCGGCTCGACCCCTGGCGCGACCTCGCCGTCGGCGTCGTGCTGGCGTTCGTGTCCGTCATGGCCGGGCTGCACATCGACGCGAACGAGCACCGGGCCCTCGACGCGCTGGGCTGGACGTGCATCGCGGTGAGCTGCGCCGCGCTGGTGGGGCGGAGGCGATGGCTGTTCACCTACGCGATCACCCTCGACCGGCGGCGCGCGGCGATCACCGGTGCAGCGCTGGCCGTCGTCGTCTTCGGCGCGGTGATCGCCGTGGTCATCGCCTCGGTGGCGCTGCGCCGGCGGGACGTGACCAGCTGAGCGGAGAACGGCGGCAGCCCCCCGGACTTCCCGGGGGGCTGCTTGCGAGTGGCGGGTGTTGGGTTTGAACCAACGTAGGCTGAGCCGGCGGTTTTACAGACCGCTCCCTTTGACCACTCGGGCAACCCGCCAAGGGTGGTGCCGGCGCACCGGCAACGGGACGCAAGCTTACCGGACCGCCGCATCGACTAGCGTCGAGGCATTCGGGGGCAGCCGAGCACTGGAGGTAGCCGCGTCATGGCCGACTCGTCGTTCGATGTCGTGAGCAAGGTCGATCGTCAGGAGGTCGACAACGCGCTCAACCAGGCCGCCAAGGAAGTCTCGCAGCGCTTCGACTTCCGTGGCACGAACGCCTCGATCGAGTGGTCGGGTGAGCTCGGCGTGACGATCAAGGCAGACACCGAGGAGCGCGCCAAGGCCGCGCTGGACGTGTTCAAGGAGAAGCTCGTCAAGCGCTCGATCTCGATGAAGGCGCTCGACGCGGGCGAGCCCAAGCCGTCGGGCAAGCAGTACGTCATCGCGTCCACGCTGCGGCAGGGCATCGACCAGGATCACGCCCGCAAGATCGCCAAGCTGATCCGCGACGAGGGGCCCAAGGGCGTGCAGGCCGCGATCCAGGGCGATCAGCTTCGGGTGTCGGCCAAGAAGAAGGACGACCTGCAGGCCGTGCAGGCCCTGCTGAAGAACGCCGACCTCGACGTCCCGCTGCAGTTCACGAACTACCGCTGATCAGATCAGTCCCGGCGGTAGCGGGGGTCGGTGTCCGCCATCTGGACGAGGCGCGCGATGCGCTGGTCCATCGGCGGGTGCGTGGAGAACAGGCTGCGCACGTTGCCGAACGGGTTGGCGATCATCAGGTGGCTGACGCTCTGCAGCCGCGGTGTCTTCACCAGCGACACCTGCTTCGTCGCGGCCTCGAGCTTGCGCAGCGCGGACGCCAGCGCGAGCGGGTCGGCGGACAGCTTCGCGCCGGACGCGTCGGCCTGGTACTCGCGCGAGCGGCTGATCGAAAGCTGGATGAGCCCCGCGGCCAGCGGGCCGAGGAAGATCATCAGCAACCCGGCGAAGGGGTTGCGGTCGCGGCCGTTGCCGCCGCCGCCGAAGAAGATCGCGAAGTTCGCGAGCATCGTGATGCCCGAGGCGACCGCGCCCGCGACCGACGAGATGAGGATGTCGCGGTTGTAGACGTGGCTGAGCTCGTGCGCGAGGACGGCACGCAGCTCACGCTCGTTGAGGATCTGCAGGATGCCCTCGGTCGCGCACACCGCCGCGTGGCGGGGGCTGCGTCCGGTGGCGAACGCGTTCGGCGCGGTGGTGGGTGAGACGTACAGCCGCGGCATCGGCTGCCGGGCGTTGGTGGCCAGCTCGCGCACGATGCGGTACATCGCGGGCTGCTCGGCCTCGCTGACCGCGCGGGCACTCATCGTGCGCAGCGCGATCTTGTCGGAGTTGAAGTAACTGAACGCGTTGATGCCCAGGGCGATCACCAGGCCGAGCACGGCGCCCTGGGTGCCGTACAGCGACGCACCGACGACGACGAACAGGGCACCGAGGACGCCGAAGAGGACGGCGGTCTTGAAACCGTTCTGCACGCCATGCATGTCAGGTCAACGTTTGGTGGGGCGCCTGCCGTTCCCGGGCGTACGTGAGCCAGGCCGCATCGGGCCGTCTGGGAGACTCCGAACCATGTCGGCGATCGATCACCTGGTGCACGCGAACGAGAAGTACGTCCAGACGTTTCCGGGCGCGCGGCCGCTGCGGCCCAAGCTGCGGCTGACCGTCATCACCTGTATGGACTCGCGTCTCGACCTGTTCGGCGCCCTGGGCCTGGACATCGGTGACGCGCACCTGATCCGCAACGCCGGCGGCATCCCCACCGACGACGTGCTGCGCTCGCTCGCGCTGAGCCAGCGAGCGCTCGGCACGCGCGAGGTCGTGATCATCCATCACACCCAATGCGGGATGGACGGCTTCGACGATCCGGCTTTCCGCGCCGAGCTGGCCGCGGAGAGCGGGCAGGAGCCGCCCTGGCGAGTGGACGGATTCACCGACCTCTACGAGGACACCCGGCGTTCCGTGCGGACGGTGCGTGAGTGCGGGTGGATCCCGCATCGCGACGACGTGCGCGGGTTCGTGTTCGACGTGGCGACGGCCGCGCTGACCGAGGTGACCTGACCACTCAGCACCGCTCCGGACCCGCTCAGGAGCTCAGGAGCTCAGGCGGCGGCCTGCCAGCGGAACGACGCCATCAGCCGGTCGACCCGGTCGAGCAGCTCGTCCTCGGTGTCGGGGGAGACCATGAACTCGGCGAGCAGCGCCAGGTGCTGCCCGTTCGGGGAGGGCATCACGAAGCGGCGGGTGCCGGGCTGGGCGTCGGCCCCGACGAGCTCGTGGGCGGCGGAGCCGGGCACGATCGCGCGGGTCTCGAGGTCGTCGCCCTCCTCCAGCAGACCGACGGTCAGGGCGCCGGTGGCCTCATGCAGGTCGTCCTCGATCACGACGGTGCTGAGAATCGCGAGTAGGGGGGCGCCGGCCACGTCCTCGGGCAGGCCCGCGTCCGAGGGGCTGATCACCATCCAGTCGCGGCAGTCCATCTCGAATGCCGGGAGTACCAGGTCGGTCATGACTCTCCCTCGGTCTGGGTGCATCGGATGTCTACCCAGGACGCGTCGGCACATCACGCTCCGGACATACGTGACAGGTGGCGGATCCGGCCGGGAATCGCGCCTGAAATCGGCCCGGTAGTGAGCCAGCACACGAGCAAACGCGGGCCCGTAAACGTAGTATGAACGGGCTGCGCTGCGCCCATTTTAGGGGGCAGATCGCGCCGATCCGATGCCGGGAGGCATTCACCCGCATGACGAAGAACGTGCAGCAGCTTGATCAGGTTGTCATTCGGATCGCCGGCGACTCCGGCGACGGCATGCAGCTCACCGGAGATCGTTTCACCCAGGAGACGGCCCAGTTCGGCAACGACCTGGCGACCTTCCCGAACTTTCCCGCCGAGATCCGCGCCCCGCAGGGCACGCTGGCCGGTGTCTCGTCCTTCCAGCTGCAGTTCGCCGACCACGACATCCTGACCCCGGGCGACCGTCCGGACGTCCTCGTCGCGATGAACCCGGCCGCGCTGAAGGCCAACCTCGGCGAGGTGCCCAAGGGCGCCACGGTCATCGTCGACACCCACGACTTCACGAGCCGGGCGCTGGCCCGGGTGGGGTGGACCAGCAACCCGATCGAGGACGGGACGCTCGAGGGCTACACCGTCCACGCCGTCGACCTCACCCAGCTCACGCTCGACGCGCTGACCGGCAGCGAGCTGTCGCGCAAGGACGCGGGCCGGTCCAAGAACATGTTCGCTCTGGGGCTGCTCTCCTGGATGTATTCGCGCCCGACCGAGGGCACGCTGGAATTCGTCCGGCAGAAGTTCGCGAACAAGCCCGAGATCGCCGAGGCGAACATCGCCGCGTTCAAGGCCGGCTGGAACTTCGGCGAGACCACCGAGGCGTTCGGCGTCTCCTACGAGGTGAAGCCCGCGGTCGTGCCGACCGGCACCTACCGCAACATCAGCGGCAACCTCGCGCTGGCCTACGGGCTGGTGGCCGCGGCGAAGCGCTCCGGGCTGCCGCTGTTCCTCGGCGCCTACCCGATCACGCCGGCCTCCGACATCCTGCACGAGCTGTCGAAGCACAAGCGGTTCGGAGTTCGCACCTTCCAGGCCGAGGACGAGATCGCCGGCATCGGCGCGGCACTGGGCGCCGCGTTCGGTGGCGCGCTGGCGGTCACGACGTCGTCCGGGCCAGGCATCGCGCTCAAGGGCGAGACGATCGGGCTCGCGGTCTCGCTCGAGCTGCCGCTGATCGTCTGCGACATCCAGCGGGGTGGCCCGTCCACCGGGCTGCCGACCAAGACCGAGCAGTCCGACCTGCTACAGGCGGTATTCGGCCGCAACGGCGAGGCGCCGGTGCCGGTGGTGGCGCCGCAGTCGCCGGGTGACTGCTTCGACGCCGCGATCGAGGCCGCGCGCATCGCGCTGACCTACCGCACGCCGGTGTTCCTGCTTTCCGACGGCTACCTGGCGAACGGATCGGAGCCGTGGCGCGTCCCGTCCGTCGACCAGCTGCCGGAGCTGGCGGTCGAGTTCACCACCGAGCCCAATGGCGACGACGGCGAGTTCCTGCCCTACCTGCGCGACCCGGAGACGCTGGCCCGGCCGTGGGCGATCCCGGGCACCGCGGGACTCGAACACCGCATCGGCGGCATCGAGAAGGCCGACCGCACCGGCAACATCAGCTACGACCCCGACAACCACGACTTCATGACGCGCACCCGGCAGGCGAAGGTCGACGGCATCGCCCGCTCGCTCGCGCCGCTCGAGGTCGACGACCCCGACGGAGACGCGCGGGTGCTCGCACTCGGCTGGGGTTCGACCTACGGGCCGATCGGCGCCGCGTGCCGCAAGGTGCGCGCGGCCGGCGCGTCCATCGCGCAGGTGCACCTGCGCCACCTCAACCCGTTCCCGTCCGATCTGGGCGAGATCC
>JAICKR010000049.1 GCA_025927835.1 Jatrophihabitans sp.
GCCGGGGCCTCGCTCACCAGCGCGGCCCCGGCTGTTTTGTGCCCTGGGACGAACTACAGTCTCGGGTCCACGGGCTCGGACTCGAGTGCGAGCACGCCGAACACGCACTCGTGGACGCGCCACATCGGTTCGCCGCGGGCGAGCCGGTCGAGTGCCTCCAGCCCGAGGCCGTACTCGCGCTGCGCGAGCGAGCGCTTGTGCCCGAGACCGCGATGACGCAGCCGCGACAGGTTCGCCGCCTCGGTGTAGTCGGGGCCGTAGATGATGCGCAGGTACTCGCGCCCGCGCACCTTCAAGCCTGGCTGGACGAGGCCGCGGCGCCCCCTGACCAGGTTGGCCGCAGGCTTCACGACCATGCCCTCGCCGCCCGAGCTCGTGAGGGTCGTCCACCACTCGGTCGCCGCCTCGACCGACGCCGGGTCGGTGGTGTCGACGAACACGCGCCCGGTCGGCGCGACCAGCCCGTCCCCGCGCGTCACGAGCCGGTCGCACCTGTCGAGGTGCCAGGCGTGCGGCTGCTGGTGGTGTGCCCGCCCGGCGCTGGCCAGCAGCTGGAACGGCGCGAACCGCACGCCGATCAGGCCCTCGGTCGGCCAGCAGTAGCGCCGGTAAGCGTCGACGAACGCGGCCGCGTTGCCGGCGCGCGAGCGGGTGCGCTGGAGCAGCGAGCCGACGTCCAACCCGATCGCCTCCGCGGACGTCAGGACCGTCTCTGCTGCGGGCAGTGCGGTCCGCGCGGCGGCGCCGACGGCGGCGTACTGGTCGCGGAGCAGCTGCTCGGCCTTCACGCTCCATGGCAGCAGTTCACCGTCGAGCAGCAGCCAGTCGGAGGCGAGCTCGTCGAACAGACCGGCCCGCTCGATCTCGTCCCGCAGCCGCGCGACGAGTTGGCTCGTGAGAGCAGTGTCGAAGAACGGCCGGCCGGTGCGCGTCCACACCGCCCCGAGCGCGTCTCCGGGTGCGCCGAACCGCGAACGCGCCGCGTCGAGCGACCGGCACACGAGTGCAACGGCGCGCGAACCCATGTGCTTCTCCTCGCACACGACCGCGTCGATGCCCTCGGTCCGGAAGTACTCGAACGCCTGCTCGGGGTGCTCGAGCAGCCCGTGGGCCGTCGAGGTCGCGACCGGTGACATCGTCGGCGGCAGGTAGACCAGCCAGCGCGGGTCGATGGCGAAGCGCGACATGACCTCGAGCGCCGCGGCCGCGTTCTCCTCGCGGATGCCGACCCGCTTCTGGTACGCGGTCTCGATCACCCGCGAACCGGTGACGTCGGTGATGGCGAGAACGCCGGGGTCGCGGTGCGTCACCGGCTCGGGCGCCGCGGCATCGGGGTTGGCCGGGAACGGCTTCGCCGGTGCGTAGTACACCTTCGCTGCCGGCACGGACACGATCTCCTTCTCGGGGTAGCGCAGCGCGGTGAGCCGGCCGCCGAACACGCAGCCGGTGTCGAGGCACATCGTGTTGTTCACCCACTCCGGCGCAGGCACCGGCGTGTGCCCGTACAGCACCATCGATGCCCCGCGGTACTCGTTCGCCCACGGGTGGCGCACCGGGAGACCGAACTCGTCCGTCTCGCCGGTGGTCTGGCCGTACATGCAGAAGTCGCGCACCCGTCCGGACGCCCGTCCCTGGAACCGCTCGGTGATACCGGCGTGGGCGACGACCAGCGCGCCGCCGTCGAGGACGTAGTGGCTGATCAGCCCATCCATGAACCGCTCGACCGCGGCTCGGAACTCGGGCGGCTCGGCGTCGAGCTGCGCGAGCGATTCGGCGAGCCCGTGCGTCATCTGCACGTTGCGGCCGCGCAGTGCGCGCAGCAGCTTGTTCTCGTGGTTGCCGGTCACGCAGAATGCGTCGCCCGCGCCGACCATGCCCATGACGAGTCGCAGCACACCGGGTGTGTCCGGCCCGCGGTCGACGAGGTCGCCGACGAACACCGCGCGCCGCGACGGATGGTGCGCGCCGATCGCGCGGCCGTGCTCGTCGCGGGCGATCGGGTAGCCGAGCTCGGTCAGTAGCGTTTCGAGTTCGGCTCGGCAGCCGTGGATGTCGCCGATGACGTCGAACGGCCCGGCTTCGTGGCGCAGGTCGTTGTAGAGCGGGCGGCGCACGATCGTCGCGGCGGCGATCTCGTCCGGGCTGCGCAGGACGTGCACGGTGCGGAAGCCCTCACGCTGCAAGAAGCGCATGTTGCGGCGTAGCTGATCGCGCTGACGGCGGATGACGTGCGCACCGAAGTCGCGGTCGGGCCGGGTGGAGTTGCGCTCGATGCACAGTGCCTCGGGCACGTCGAGGACGATCGCCACCGGGAGCACGTCGTACTCCTTCGCGAGCGCGACCAGGGGCTTGCGTGCATCGGGCTGCACGTTCGTCGCGTCCACCACCGTGAGCCGGCCTGCGGACAGGCGCTTGCCGGCGATGTAATGCAGCACGTCGAACGCGTCCTTCGTCGCCGCCTGGTCGTTCTCGTCGTCGGACACCAGCCCGCGGCAGTAGTCCGACGAGATCACCTCGGTCGGCTTGAACTGCGCGCGCCCGAACGTCGACTTGCCCGACCCGCTCACGCCGACGAGCACGACGAGGCACAGGTCCGGGATCTCCAGACTCGTCATGCCGCACCGCCCTTCGTGAACAGCGCCAGCTGTGTGGGCGGACCGAGCTCGGGATCGTCCGTTCCGACCGGCAGGTACCGCACGGTGTATCCGTACGCCGCGGCTACACGGTCGGCCCAGGCGTGGAACTCGCTGCGCGTCCACTCGAAGCGGTGGTCGCGGTGCCGCATCGTGCCGGGCGGGAGGAACTCGAACCGGACGTTGTACTCGCTGTTCGGCGTCGTCACGATCACCGCGTGCGGAGCGGCGAACTGGAAGACGGTGCGCTCGAGCGCGTCCAGGCGCGGCGGGTCGACATGTTCGATCACCTCCATCAGCACGGCGGCGTCCAGGCCCGCGATGCGCTCGTCGCGGTAGGTGAGTGAGGACTGGAAGATCTCCAGCCGGGCGCGCTGCAGCTCCGGCATCCGCTCGAGCTTGAGCTTCCGTCCGGCGATGCGCAGCGCGAACGCCGAGACATCGGTCGCGACGATCCGTTCGATCGAGCGCTCGGCGAGCAGATCGCGTGCGAGCGCGCCCTCGCCGCAGCCGAGGTCACCCACCGTCCGGGCGCCGAGCGAGCGCAGCGCCGCCAGCACCGCGCCGCGACGCTGCTCGGCGAGCGGGACGGGACGGTCGGGCGTCTCGGTGATGACCGGCGCGTCCAGCGCGTTGTCGAGCTCCTCCGGCTCGGCGTCGTCGACCTCCGCCAGGCGAGCCAATGCCGCTGCGGTCAGCTCCTTGCGGTGCGAGAGGTAGCGGCGTGTGATCAGCGCCTTCTCCGGGTGGCCGGCCAGCCAGGCGCCGCCGGCGCGGACGAGCTTGTCGATCTCGTCCGTGCTCACCCAGTAGTGCTTCGCGTTGTCGAGGGCCGGTAGCAGTACGTAGAGGTGGTTGAGCGCATCGGCCAGCCGAACCGTGCCGGTGAGCCGCACGTCGAGGTAGCGCGACTCGCCCCACTTCGGGAACTCGGGGTCGAGCGGCACGGCCGTCGCCTCGACGGTCCAGCCGAGCGGCTCGAACACGCGCCGAGCCAGTTCGACGCCACCCGGGCAGGACAGCGCGGGCACGTGGATCTCCAACGGAATCGGGGTTGCCGCGAGTTCCGCCCGGGCCTCGCACCGCCCGGCGAGCGCGGTCCGGAACACGTCCTTGAGCGCCATCGCGAGCATGCTGGAGGCCGCGTACGGCCGGTCGTTCACGTACTGGCCGAGGGTGAATCCGTCACCCGACCCGCTCTTGCCGCGCACCAGCGCGACCGGGTCGACCTCGAGCAGCAGCGCCGCCGTGCACCGCTCCTCGGACTGCTCCGGGTAGAACACGTGCGCCTCGCCGACCGACACGCCGAACGACTGAACCCGACCCGGATGCTTGTGCAGCAGGTACCCGAGGTCGGTCGCCGGGGGGTGGGTCGTCGTGACGGTGAGGAGCACGACGAATCATTCTCGTCTACGCCGCGATCAGTTATCGACCTTCCCCCGGTGGAGGACGGTGACGGTTTCCGACGTGGCATTGCGCAGTTGCAGTCGGCCGCTGAGCATCAGCGTCACGCCGTCGATCGCGGGCAGCCAATCCAGTTCCAGGTCAGGGTCACGCCGCACGACCGGGCCGCCTTCGTCGCACACGAGCAGTCCGCGCGCGGCGGAGGATGCATCGGGCGCTGAGTCGAGCATCTTGGGTTTGCCCCAGGCCGTGGACTCGAGCTCATCGATGTTGGGCAGTATCGGCTTCCAGTGCAGCAAGCTGATTCCGGACCCGCGCGGAGGGTGCGCCTTCAGATCGGCTTTGATCGGTCGGCAGGGGCGCCCCACCGCGGTCAGCGTGGTCAGCACCTGCGTGAGTTCAAGCAGCCGCACTGCACGCGCCCAGGTGGTCACCTGGTCCAGATTCGGTTTCCGAAGCTCGCTGAGGGTCAGCCGAAGCCGGCTTTCCACCTTTAGCGACCGGGGATGAGGTACGCCGGTTTCAACAGCCAATCGCGTATAGGTTCCAGGGCTTCGCATATAGCGCCACGTCCACGAGGCGGGCTCGTCGATGGCTGTCGACACGACACGTACGGCCGCGGCCACGCTGTCCTTCGCAAGTTGGGCAGTCACGCACCCGTCGATCGAATCCCAGGATGCGCCGAGCAGCTTCGACGTGAGTGAATCCTGCATCAGTCACCATCCGGCAGTTGGGTAAGGAAGGCCTGGAACCGAGGTTCGTCGACGAGAGACGACAGGTCTGCGTCGCTACGCACCCATTCGGCCTTGAGCTGCTGGATGCCCCGCTGCAGGAGCGACTGCTCGAGCATGGACAGCGCATCGGCTTTACCGCCGGACGTCAGCGCCATGCCGCACGCGGCGTTGTAGCTCGCCTGCCACCATTGCCGCGGTTTCGATGCGTACCTCCGCAGCTTCTCCGAGTCAGGCGGCATCGCGCTGGCGAGGAACGCCGAGTAGGCGATGCGACGCAGTCGGCCTGCCGGGGTCATGACACCGGTACGTGGCGACGGAAGCCAGGTGTCGCGCTCCGATCGGCGCAGACTCATCACCAGGCGGTGGTGCGGCCGGTTCTCGACGAGAAGGTGTTCGAGCACGCAGCGTCCGATGTCGTTCAGTTTCTGTCTCGCGGTCGGGGTGCCCGGTGGAAGCGACGGAGGCTCGTTCTCCACCGACGGCTCGTAGTCGTCGATGTGCAGGTGGAGTGTTTCCGCCGCGAGCCTGACACCTCGGAGCAGGTCGTCGCGTTCGGCGACCTTCATCGCCGCCCACGTCGGGTTGTCGGCGTCCCCCAGCGTGGTGAGCGCGGCACCGAGCCGGTACCGCGCCACGCGGTACGTCGGATGAGCGGCAACCGCGCGGGCGTAGAGCGCGATTGCCTTGGCGGGCTTGTCTGCCAGCTCGTACTGGTGGCCGGTCATGACGAGCAGCACCCCGCTGCGCGGTGCCTGGCGTACGGCTGCAACGTAGCTGGAGAGTGGCGCGTCTTCGTCCTGGGTGCTCGCGATCGCGGCGGCAGTGTCGGGCTCCCACTCCGCCCACGTGGGGATGCGCGAGCTGCGGTTCAGCACGAAGCCCGCCGCCCACAGCCCAGCCGCCCGCACAGCCTTTTCGGGGTTGTCCTCGGTCTGCACCTGGGTGGCGATGGTCTGCGAGTTCGAGATCGTGCGGACGCGCACCAGCACGCTCGTCTGCTGGTCGGAGGTCGGCGCCGCGCTGCTGTTCTTCGCGCCGTCAGCCGTCCCCTTCGGCGTGACGACCTCCATCGCGAGGTCGTAGCCGTACTGGCGGCCGGCGATCTTGGTCGCCAATCCGACCAGTTTCGCGATCGTGCCGATTGGCGTGCCCGTGCCGCCCGCGATGTCGAGGAGATCGGTGACCGGACTTGCTACTCCCGCGCCAGGCGCGGTGCCCGGTTCCTCCACGTTGCTCAGCACGGCAATCCGGAACACGCCGGCGAGGTCCTTGTCGTCGGAGGAGTCCGGCGAAACCTTCACGGGTCCGGCCAATTGCGCGGCGTTCACCTTGAGCAGCAGCGTCCAGAACCACAGCAGGAACGCGCCGAGCAACGCCCAACCGAGCGGACCCGGTACGAGCGGGCGCGCGTGCGCGTCCGTAGCCGCGGTCCACAGCGCCTGCGGGCCGTCCGTCAGCGCATCGAGCAGTGACACCCGCGTGGTCTTCGGGCCGGCGGCGAGCAGTTCCTGGTAGGCCTTTGCGTCATCCGGCGATCCGGTCACCGCGGCGCGGTACGCGGCCAGTTGCAGCGCGAGATCGTCTGCGGCCTGCTGCCAGCCGACGCCGCTCTTGGCTGCCGCATCGGCTTTGCCGTACGCGGCTGTCAGGTCGCTCATGCTTGTCGGCGCGGCCTGCACCGCGGCGCGCTGAGCGTCGAGGAAGGTGTGCACGTCGGCATCGAGCCGGGTCGCCGCCGGCTCGTCCGAATCCGGTTCGTGCAGCCGTTCGTTCTCGAACGGCTGCACGAGCCCCGCCCTGACGACTTGCGTGTCATCCGATGTGGCGATCGCCTCGGCCGCCGCTCGTAGGGCCGGGGTCACCGCCAGCGGCGGGCGCGCGGCCAACTCGGTCGTGAGCGTCTGCCGCGCGGCTTTCGCCTGCGCTTTGACCTTCGCGACGGCTTGCCCGTCGCCCGCGGCGAGCATGATCCGCTCTGCGTTTGCCTTCGTGACGACGGCGGTGCGGGCGACCTTGTCGGGAATCCGGGGATCCTCGTAGCCCGCGCGCACGACGAGGGCGCCGAGTGCCAGGACAGCGACGGTCGCGGCAACGGTGAGGTAGCGGCGCGTCCAGTCGTGTGCGATGAGCACGAGCGCCGCACCGAGGAACACCGCGACCCAGAAGAATCGGATCGGTCCGGAGTTGTCGCCCAAGCTGTCCGTGAGCGGCAGCCACGCGAAGAGTGAGCTCGCCGCCGCGCTTGCGGCGAGCAGGGTCAGCGCGACCGTGGCGGCGCCGAACATCAGTTCCGTGTCAAGCCTGTCGTTGCATGTCCTAGCCGCAAGCCAATACCCGAGGTACGCCACGGGGGCGATGGCCAGGCTCGCGACGACTGCCCAGGTCGACGGCTCGCAGTGCGGGCTGGTGATGAGGCTCCACGGAAGGCGATGCGCAAGCCAGCCGGCGACAAATGCCACGATTGGTACAGCCATCAGCGCCAACGCCGAGGCGGTCCGCGACCACCGCAATAGCCAACTCTTGCCGTCGTCCCAGTTGAGTTCAGCCACCTTGCCGTCCCTCCGGAAGCAAGTCCCCGCGCAGCCAGCTCTAGATCGCTTGAGCGCATCCAACATCGTGGGAGGGGTCCCGTCTACCTCCGCGCCACCTCCACTACCGAAGGCATCGGCTGGGACCCTGGTGATGTGTCCGAGGAGTTCCGGTTTCGGCTACCTGAGTGCGCGGCCTACGAGTTCACGGCCGACACGTGATCACGTCTCGGCCGGGTAGCGCGCGGCGCGGGTGCCGGGTGGGTTGTTGACGCCGGGCACCGCATCCGGGTTCTCGACGCATACTTCGCACTCGAGCCCGTCGGGATCGCGGAAGAAGATCGAGAGGACCGGTCCGAAGTCGGTGACGAAGTCGTCGGCCGCGCCCCGGTTGCGCAGCCGCTGCCGGATCTCGTCGAAGTCGCCGATGGACGCTGCCTGCAGCCCGAGGTGGTCGATGCGGCCGCGTCCGAACATCGGCACCTGCCGTTCCGCTTCGGTATTGCCCTCGACCTCGAACAGGTTGAACTCCGAATGTGGTCCGATCTTGACGAAGGTCAACCGACCCAGTGGCATCTCCTGGGTGTCGGTGACCTCCGCACCGAACACGTCGCGATAGAAGGCGACGAAGCGCTCGGTGTCGCCGGTCAGGACCGCGACGTGGTTGAACCCGTTGAGCAGCATTGCCACATCCTCCACTCTCAGCTGCTGTAGATGCGCGTCGGTTCGACGAGGACGGCCGTGCGGCGTTGCTCGACCATGACCCGGTCGTACTCATCCCAATCGTCGTGGGTGCCCCCGGCCGCAACGAAGATCTCGCGCAGCAACAGGCGCAGCCGCTCGGCGTCGACGCCGTCGACCGGGTCGTCCGGCCCGATGAGGGACGCCGTCCCCTCCACCGTCGCCCAGGCCCAGCCCGATCGCACCGTCACCGCGAGCGCGGGTCGGGCTCGTAGGTTTGCGAGCTTGACCCGCCCGTAGGTCACGAAGCCGAGCGTGGGAGCGCCGGTGAGTGGGTGCGGCAGCACGCCGGCGTTGACCAGTGAGGCCTGGATGCTCCCGCTCGCGCGCCGGGTGGCGACGACCACGAGCCCGGCTTCCTTGCCTGCGATCCCGGCGAAATCGTCCAGCGTCGTCATACGACCACTGTTGCACCTGCGCGCCGACTTCCGGATGCGGGCCGGCCGCCGCCCACTATCGTCCGAGACGTCGTTGAAGGCTCGGACGGAAGGTGCTCGAGATGGCTGGGATCGCCGACAAGCTGGACAAGGCGTACGAGGGCAAGTCCGTCGAGGAGCTCGCGGACGCGCCGGTGGCCGCGCTGCAGGGCCTGAGTGACGGCGACGCCGAGCACCTCAAGGCGGCGTTCAACATCGTGACGGTCCGTGACCTCGGCACCAACAAGTTCTTCCTGTGGGCCGAGGCGATCGCCAAACTCGCCGAATAGGGGCACGGCCGGGCCTACCGGCCGGTGGCGAGACCGTGCTCGATGACGTCGAGGGAGCGGTCTATGACGGCCTCGCGCTCCCGGCGGGGGAGTGAGCGGAGCGGGCCGTCGATGAGCAGCAGCGACAACCCGTGCACGGCTGACCATGCGGCGAACTCGGCGAGTGGGCGGTCCTCGGCGGCCAGGTAGCCGACCTCGACGAGGCGGTCCAGCGCGTCGGCGAGCATGCCGAACGGGCCGGATCGGTCGGGCGGGACGGAGTGTCCTTCGCCGGCCTCGGTGAAGAACGCGGTGCGGAAGAGGCCCGGTTCGGTCAGCGCGAAATGGATGTAACCGCGACCCGTCGAGCGCAGCCAGGCGAGCGCCCCGGCCACCGGGTCGTCCGTCGGGGGCATGCGCTTGAGGTAGCGCGCCATCGAGGCCGCCAGTCGGTCGGCGGCCAGCTCGCGTACCGCCCCGAGCAGTTCGGCGTGGTCGGCGAAATGCCGGTACGCGGCGGTGGGGGTCACCCCGGCGAGCCGGGCCGCGGCGCGGATCGTCACCGCGTCCGGCCCTCCTGACTCGGCCAGTTCCGCACCCGCGCGCAGCAGCGCGTTGCGCAAGTCGCCGTGGTGGTACGTCCCCCGCGCTTCGTTCACGGAATAGATGTTGACGCCTGTGCACATGCGGTGGCAAGTTTACGAGTGCAAAGTTTGCAGACGTAAACATTGAGGTGCGAGATGTTCGGGTCGATCGGAAGCTTCGTGGTTCGCCGCGCCCGCTTGGTGCTCGTCGCGGCCGTGCTGATCGTCATCGCGTTCGGGGTGCTCGGGCTCGGCGCGTTCGGCAAGCTCAAGACTGGCGGATTCCAGGACCCGGGTGCCGAGTCGACCGCTGCGCAACGGCTCACCGACCAGCACTTCGGCGGCGCGTGGGAGGTCGTCCTGCTCGTCCACGCCAAAGCCGGCACCGTCGACGACCATGCCGTGCAGGCCGCGGGCGCCGCGACCGCGCGTCACCTCACCGCGTTGCCCGAGGTGTCGAATGTGGCGTCCTACTGGTCGACGCACGACGCCGGCATGCGCTCGAAGGACGAGAAGTACGCGCTCGTGGTGGGCAACATCAAGAGCGATCACGACCTGAGCACGTCCGAGGTCGCGAGCCTGCGCACGGACAACGAGCAGGTCTCCGTCATCGTCGGTGGCGACACCGGCATCGACGACGACATCACCGAGCAGGTCGGTAAGAGCCTGGGTGTCGCCGAGGCGATCGCGGTGCCGATCATCTTGGCGCTGCTCGTGTTCGCGTTCGGCAGCGTGGTCGCCGCGCTGCTGCCACTGGCGATCGGGATGGTCGCGATCCTCGGCACGTTCGCCGAACTGTTCGTCCTCGGCTCGGTGACCGACGTCGCGATCTACGCGGTCAACCTGACGACCGCGCTCGGCCTGGCCTTGGCGATCGACTACGCGCTGCTGATGGTCAGTCGCTACCGCGAGGAGCTCGCCGCCGGGCACGACCCGGCCCAGGCCGTGCTGGGCAGTGTCCGTACTGCCGGGCGCACGATCGTGTTCAGCGGCGCGACTGTGGTCGCCGCGCTAGCCGTGCTGCTCATCTTCCCGCTGTACTTCCTGCGTTCGTTCGCCTACGCCGGCATCGGCGTCGTGCTCATCTCGATGATCGCCGCGGTCGTCGTCCTGCCCGCGCTGCTCGTGGTGCTCGGCCCGCGGGTGAACGCGGGCCGGCTGCCGTGGGCGCGCAACCGGGAGCCGTCGACATCCGCGCCGTTGTGGGGACGCCTCGCCGGGCAGGTCATGCGCCGGCCCGCGCTCATCGCGCTGCCCGTCCTCGCGGTCATGGTGCTCATCGCCCTGCCGCTCGGGCACGTGAAATTCGGCGCACCCGACGACCGCGTGCTGCAGGCGAGCACGCAGAGCCGGACCGTCGGCGACGTGCTGCGCAGCGACTTCGCCGGCGACAGCTCCACCGCGCTCAACGTCGTGGTCGACGCGCCGCTCGATCGCGGCGAGCTCACCGGGTACGGGGCGCAGCTGTCGCAACTGGCCGGAGTCGCGCGCGTCGAGACCAGTGCCGCGACGTTCGTCCACGGCGCGCGGTTGCGCGACTCGGCGAACCCGGCGCTCGGCCGGCCGAGCGCGCAGCGGCTCGCCGTCGTCACCACCGCAGACCCGCGCTCGGCCGCCGCGAAGAACCTGGTGCGCACGGTGCGCGAGCTGCCCGGCCCGGGCGGCGTTCCGGTCTACGTCGGCGGCGAGACTGCGGAGCTGATGGACACGACGCACGCCATCGGCGCGCGGCTGCCGATCGCCGGACTGCTGATCCTGCTCACCACGTTCGTCGTGCTGTTCCTGTTCACCGGCTCGGTGCTGCAACCGATCCGTTCGCTGCTGCTCAACGCGGTCACGCTCGCCGCGACCGCCGGGCTGATGGTGTGGATCTTCCAGGACGGGCACCTGTCCGGTCCACTGCACTTCACGGCCCTGCCCCTCGACACGAGCATGCTGGTGCTGCTGTTCTGCATCGCATTCGGGCTGTCGATGGATTACGAGGTCATCGTCCTGAGCCGGATCAAGGAGCTGCACGACCGCGGCCGCTACAACCAGACGTCCGTCACCGAGGGGCTCACGCGCAGCGGCCGCATCGTCAGCACCGCCGCCGCGCTGGTGGCCGTGCAGTTCTTCGCGATCGGCACCGCGTCGGTCAGCTTCCTGCAACTATTCGGCATCGGCTCCGGCTTCGCCGTGCTCGTGGACGCGACGCTCGTGCGCGCCGTCCTCGTGCCCGCGGCGCAGCGGGCGCTGGGCCGCGCCGCCTGGTACGCGCCCGCGCCGATGCGCCGCATCTATCGGCGCATCGGGCTCGCCGAGGCCCATTCCTGAATCCCGCACCGACAAGAGGAGTCACCCGATGACCTACACCGAAACAGACCTGACCGCCGCGATCGAGAGCCTGTCCGGCACCGCCCTGGCCACCCTGACCCAGGAGCAGCGCGATCAGCTCGACCAGTTCCACGCGGGCGGGCCAGATGCGGTCGAGCGGCTGCTGCCGGGCCTGTCGCTCGCGCCCGCCATGACCGTCCTCGACGTCGGTTCGGGTTTCGGGGGACCGGCCCGGCAGGTCGCGCGCCGCGTCGGATGCCGTGTCCTCGGCGTCGATATCACGCCCGCGTACGTCGACCTCGCCCGCGCGCTCACCGAAGCAACGGAGGCGGCCGATCAGGTCCGGTTCGCGTGCGCCGACGTCGGGACGCTCGAGCGCAGCGATTTCGACGCCGCGTACACGATGCACGTGCAGATGAACGTCGCCGACAAGAAGACGTTCTACGCCGACATCGCAAGTCGGCTGCGGCCGGGTGGACGCTTCGCGATCTTCGAGGTCTGCCGCACCGGCGACGCCGAGCCGGCGCCACCGCTGCCGTGGTCGCTCGACGGCACGGACAGCCACCTCGTCACGCCGGACGCGCTGCGCGCCACGATCGAGGGCGCCGGATTCGAGCTCCTTGAGTGGGTGGACGAGACCGGTTGGGTGCGCGAGTGGTTCGACGACGTGCCGGCGCGGATGGCGGCGGCGGGGACCCGCGCCACCCTGCCGGCGCTGCTGGACGACGGGATGACGCGCACCCTCAACTTCGCGGTCGCCGTCGCGAACGACGTGGTGTCCGTCTACCGCGCAACGTTCTCCCGCGCGTAGCGAGCGCTAGGCGGGCTTGGCTGCGGCGCCGAGGAGGACCGGCCGCACCGTGGGCGACGAGCGAGGCAGGTTCGTGTGCTCGAGCCATTCGACGGACAGCTCCGAGCGTCGCAGCGTCTCCTCGGTGCGCCGGTTCGGATGGCAGCCGGCCGCGACGTAGACGTGCACCGCCTCGAGGACGTCCTGCGCGCGTCCCAGCAGCGATCCGGTGGGCGCCCGCACGTGCTCGAGGAACAGGTACTGGCCGCCCGGCTTGAGCACCCGCGCGATCTCGGCGATCGCGAGGTCCGGGTGCGGAATGGTGCAGTGCACGTAGCCCGAGGTGACCGTGTCGAAGCTTGCGTCGGGGAACGGCAGTGACTCGGCGCCGGTCTGCACCAGCTCCCAGCTCCCGACCGGCGGCGCGCCCGCGGTGAGCCGCTCGCGCAGCAACTGGACCATGTGTGGGCTCGGTTCGGTGACGACGAGCGAGGTCACCGCCGGGGTGTAGTGGGGCAGGTTGTAACCGTTGCCGGCGCCGATCTCCAGCGTGCGCCCGGTCGCCTGCTCGATCACGCGCCGCCGCAGCGCCGCGCCGCCGGCCCGCTCGGAGATGCCCATGAGCCGGGGGTAGTACCAGGCGAAGGCGCGCTCGTTGAGCCCCCACGGGTCCCGTTCGAGCACCGCGTCACCCTATCGTCTTGCTGCCCTTCGTCTTCTTCATCTCATCCCTTGCGTTGTCCGCGAGATCCTTCGCCTGCAGGGGTGTTTGGCGGCAGATGATCTGCGCTTCGACACTCCTGCGCAAGAGATTGCACATTTGAACATGTTCATATACGGTCTGCCTCCAACCGCGGTTCGCGCCGGCTGAGGGAGCGACATGTACAAGATCGTCCGGGGCTCACGGATCTCGCTGCAGGACCAGATCCTGCGGGCGATCGTGAAGGACATCGAGGACGGGACGCTGCGTCCGGGCGACCGGCTGCCGCCGGAGCGCAACCTCGCCGAACTGACCGGCGCGAGCCTCGCACCGGTACGCGCAGCGTTGAAGCAACTCGAGATGGCTGGCTACGTCACCCGCACCCAGGGGCGCGGGACGTTCGTGACCGAGCGGCCCGTCCAGTACGAGCTGCGGCTGATGAGCAGCTCCACCGACAGCCTGCGCCGCGCCGGCGTGGCATTCACCGTCGACGTGGTCGACCAGTCGATCGGCGTCCCGCCGGTCGAGGTCACCGAGCGGCTCGGTCTCGAACCGCAGTCGGCCGCATTCCACCTGCTACGCGTGGTGACGGTCCGCGACGCGCCCTCGATCCTGCTCGAGTCGTGGGTCGCGGAGGCGTTCATCGGCAATCTCGTCAACGACGACATCTTCGACCGCGGCGGCTCGCTCTACGGTGCGCTCACGAAGAACGGCGTCGAGCAGCGCCGCGCGGCCGGCCAGGTCACGATCCACAACCTGCTCGAGTGGGAGGCGGACCTGCTCGGCGTGCCGTTCGGCACCCCGGTCCTCGCGCTCACCTCCGTCACCTTCACGGCCGACGGAACCCCGATCGACTGGTCGCGCGGCCTCTACGACTCCGCCCGCTTCTCGCTCGAGATGGACACCTCGCTCAACTCCTGAAAGGCAGGTCATGGACCGACTGACCGAGCTCCGCACCGCGATCGCCGAGAACACCGTTCCCGGCGGCAGCGCGTACGGCCGCGCCGCGGCCGAGGTCATCGCGCTGACGCTCGCGAACAGCGACGCGAGCGGGCCCGAGCTCGAACGGTTGCTCCGCGAGACGTCGCAGTGGCTCGTCGAGACCAAGCCGTCCATGACCAGCATGCGCACTGTGACCGCGATGGCGGAGGCGGCGCTCGACCGCACCGCCTCGCGCGAACAGGTCATCGCGGCGATGCAGCAGTTCGTCGTCGACTCGGAGGCCTCGATCGCCAAGGTCGCGCAACACGCCGACACCTACATCAAGTCCGGCGCGAAGGTCCTCTTCCACTCCTTCAGCGGCTCACTGGTGCAGATCCTGAGCCGCGCGGCCGAGCGCTCGAACGACCTCACGTTCATGTTCACCGAGTCGCGCCCGTACCGGGAGTCGCTGCGCATCGTGGCCGCGCTTGCCGAGACGCCCGTCTCGTTCGTCGCCTACAGCGACGCGTCCGTCGCGCTGGCCGCGGCCGACGCCGACCTGGTGCTCGTCGGGGCCGACGCGTTGTTCCGGGACGGGTCGTTCGCCAACAAGATCGGCTCGCTGCCGCTCGCGCTGTCGTGCCGGCACGTCGGGACGCCGTACTACGTGGTGACCGAGCTGTCCAAGCTCTACCCGGGCGACCCGGACGACGTCGGCATGGAGCAACGCCCGCCCGCCGAGCTCGTCGAGGAGTGGGAGCTGTGGCGCACCGGGCGCATCGACGCCCGCAACCAGTTCTTCGAGCGGGTACCGGCCGACCTCGTGACCGCCTACCTCACCGACGACGGGGTGCTCACCCCGGACGAACTCGCACACCGAAGTACCGCACGCCAGTAACCGCACCGCCCATCCATTCGAGGGGACGCACACATGCGACACCAGGACGCACACCAGGACGATCAGGGAAGTCGCACGGCGATCAGGTCGTGGCGTAGGAAGCGCGGCACGGTCGGCGTGTTGGCCGTTGCGACGGCGATGACGTTGGCCGCGTGTTCGCCGGGCTCGACGAACAAGGCGAACGACGCGCCGAGCAGCGGCCCGATCTCGACGGGCATCGACACCTCGAAGAAGGTGACGATCACCGTCACCGACGGCTGGGGTACCGAGGGCGGCGGCGCGGTCTTCGCCAAGGTCATCAAGAACTTCGAGGACAAGTACCCGAACGTCACGGTCAACCGGGAGACCACCGATTACAGCAGCTATCTGCAGACGGTGAACCTCAAGCTGAACTCACCCAACCCGCCGGACGTGATGATGCTGGAGACGTCCGGCTACGGGCAGGGCTTCTACAGCGCTATCTCGGCGAACAAGCTGCTCCCGCTCGACAGTTACGCGAAAGCCTACGACTGGGCCTCGCGCGTCGGCAGCGACGCCAGCCTCAACGTCTTCCGGATGGACCCGAACGAGCACTACCTGTGGGGCTCGGGCAACCTCTATGGCGTCCCGGAGCAGAATTCGATCATCGGCGTCTTCTACAACAAGAAGCTGTTGAAGCAGGCCGGTCACGACACCCCGCCGACCACGTACGACGAGTTCGTCAAGACGCTGCAGGACGCGAAGGCGCACGGTGTGACGCCGATCGAGGAGAGCAGCACGTTCATCCACACCGAGATGGCGCTGTGGGACTCGTTCGCCACCTCGGCCGACAACGTGAACAACTGGATCTACGGTGCGTCCGGCACCTTCGGCAGCCCGGAGAACATGAAGGCGTCGCAGACTATCCAGGACTGGAACAAGAACGGCTACTTCCAGAAGGGTGCCGTCGGCACGAGCGACAACGACGCGGCAGCCGCGTTCCTCGGCGGCAAGGCGATGTACTACATCGAGGGTTCGTGGATGAGCGGCGGCGTCGAGGGCTCGCTCAAGGCCGACGGCGGCTGGTTCCCGTTCCCCTCCACGTCGGCGAGCTCGCCGGTGGGCGGTGGCCCGACGACCCCGCTGGTGATCCCGGCGAACTCGAAGAACAAGGATGTCGCGGCGGAGTTCCTCAACTTCTTCCTCAGCCAGGAACAGACTGACTTCATGTTCCAGCAGGGTTGGGGCCTGCCGGGCGGCCAGATCACCGCGTCGCTCGCCACGGCCGGCACGCCGACCGCGGACATCGTCGCGGCGCTGGCCAAGGCCGAGGGCCAAGGAGGCGGCGGCACCACCCCGTTCATCGACTGGGCCAACCCGCAGTACAGCACCCAGCTCGCTGGGGAGCTCCAGTCCCTCGCCGCGGGGCACCAGACGGCCGCGGCCTTCACGAGCAAGATTCAGGGGCAATGGACGCAGTTCAACAACAAGCGCAAGTCCTAGTTCGCTCGCGGCCCGAAGCGGTCGCGACCGGACGACGGCGGCGTCGGCGGCGGCAGGACTGGGTGGGCTATGCCTACCTCCTGCTGCCCCTGGCGATCTACGTCCTGGTGATTCTGATCCCGGTCATCTACGCAGCGTGGATCTCGCTGTTCGACTGGGACGGCGTCTCGGCCGGAAAGTGGGTGGGTCTGCACAACTACGCGCAGGCCTTCCACGACCCAGCCGTCCGCCAGGCACTCATCCACTCGATCGTGCTCGTGTTCTTCTACTCCATCATCCCGGTAGCGATCGGGCTGATCCTGACTGGCATCATCGCCCGGCACCCGCTGCGGGCAGTCGGGATGTGGCGGACGATCCTGTTCTTGCCGCAGGTGCTGTCGGTAGTCGTCGTCGGCGTCTCGTGGCGCTGGATCCTCAAGCAGGACGGCCCGTTCAACCAGTTGCTGCGCGCGGTCGGGCTCGGGCGGTGGACGAAGGTCTGGCTGGGTGACTTCACCTGGGCGCTGCCGACCGAGGGCGCACTCGGCACCTGGATGCTGTCCGGGCTGTGCATGGTCCTGCTGCTCGCCGGTGCGCAGTCGATCGACACCGAGCTCTACGACGCCGCCAACGTCGACGGGGCCGGCGTGATCCGCGAGTTCCTCACCGTGACCGTTCCCGGCCTTCGCAACCAGATCGTGGTCGCGCTCGTGCTCACGTTCGCGGTCTCGCTGAACAACTTCTCGCTCATCTGGGTCACCACGCAAGGTGGTCCCGGCCAGGAGACGCAGGTGGCCTCGACGCTCATCTACAGCCGCGCGTTCATCGTCAGCGCTGTCGGCGACGCCTCTGCGCTGGCCATCATGCTCGGTGTGCTGATGATGGTCATCGCCTACGGCTTTACCCGACTGTCGGAGCGGGCATGAGCCGGCCGAAGCCGTCCGAGACGGTCACGCGCTATCTGCTGCTCTCGCTCGTTGCAGTAGGCACGCTGGCACCACTGGCGATTGTGGTCCTCACCGCCTTCAAGAAACCGGGCGCGCCGGTGTCGGGCGTCAGTTGGCCGCGCGACTGGAGCTGGCACACCTTCAGCAGCGCGTGGCATGCCGGCCAGTTCGGTGCGGCGTTCCGCGCGAGCGCTCTCATCTCGATCGCCGTCGTCGCGATCGTGACAACGGCGTCGATCGCCGGTGGGTACGCGTGCGCCACAATGCGCTTTCCCGGCAACCGGCTGTTCTTCTACGTGTTGCTGTCCGGCATGGTCGTGCCATACGTCGTACTCGTGGTGCCGATCTACATCGAGTTCCAGAACGTGCATCTGCTGGATTCCTACTGGGGCCTCATCCTCGCCGAGTCCGGGCTGTACCTGCCGTTCGGAATGTTCTGGATGCACGCGTTCTTCTCGTCGGTGCCGCGCTCGCTGATCGAGTCGGGCAATCTCGACGGCGCGAATTCGTTCCGGGTGCTGGTGCAGATCTTGCTGCCGATCGCGCGGCCGGTGATCGCGACGCTGATGATGCTGACGTTCCTGTCGTCATGGAATGAGTACCTCGTCCCGTTGATCCTCGACGGCAGTGGGCGCATCCAGACGGTCTCGCTCGGTTTGGCCAGCTTCCAGGGCCAGCACCTCACCGACGTCCCGTCGCTGTCCGCGGCGGCGATCATCGTGGCGCTGCCCGCCGTCATGATCTACCTGATCACGCAACGGTCGTTCTTCCGCGGCCTGCTCCAGGGAGCGATCAAGTGAGCAATCGCTTCGACGTCACGATGACCGGACGCGGTGGGCTCACCGTCCAGCGCTTCCGCGACGTTCTCTACTGGGTCGACGGGTCGAGCGCGTACGTGCTGGCGTGCGACTCCAACGCCGGCATCGGTGCGCGGCCGAACGACGCGCTCCGCCAGTCGCCGGTCGAAACCGGGTACAGCGCCGCCAAGGTCGCCTTGATGGAGGTGCTCGCCGCCGGTGCCGCGCCGTTCGTGCTCACCAACGCGCTCGGCGGGCCACGCGACGAGTACGGGCAGCAGATCCTGGACGGGATCCGGATGGCGATCGCCGAGGTCGACGGGGATGTGACGCTCACCGGCAGCGATGAGACCAACGTCGCCACGCAACAGACCGCGGTCGGCGTCACCGTGATCGGGCGCGCGCCGGCGAACGGGTTGCGGCTCGGTGGCGCTGGGCAGGGTGACGTCATCGCGTGCGTGGGTGTGCCGAAGGACGGCCTGATCGTGCCGTACACGGAGGGCGAGGACGACATCGCGAACCTGCACGACGTGCAGCACGCGGCCGGTCTCGACACGGTGCACGAGTTGCTGCCCGTAGGCAGCCGCGGTGTCGCGTACGAGGCCCAGCAGTTTGCGGCCGGCGTCGACGGCATCGTGCGCTTCCTGGAGTCGCCGGTCGACCTCGTCATCTCCGCCGGTTCCAGTACCTGCTTCCTCGTCGCATTGCCGGCCGCACAGGTCGCTGTGCTCGCCGCCGCGGTGCGTCCGCCGGTCTGTGTGGTCGGCGAGATCGTTTCGCGCTCGTAACTCTTAAGGAGATTGGCGTTGCCCTACGTACCTGTTGTGGACTTCGGCCGTGACCCGGCCGTGCTCGCGCGCGAGCTCGACGAGATCTGTCGCGGGGTGGGGTTCTTCCAGCTCGTCAACCACGGCGTGACCGACGCGGGCGAGGCGGCGTGGCAGGCGATGCGCGACTTCTTCGACCTGCCCCTGGACGATCGGATGGCGGTGTGCTCGCCGCTGCGTGACTACCCGCACGGGTACAGCCCGCTCGCTGCCGAGGCGTTGGGACGTTCGCTCGGCGCGGACGTCCCGCCTGATCTCAAGGAGGTGTTCAACTCCGGGCCCGTCGATGCGCCGCCGCACGAGATCACGAACGACGCCGAGTGGGTGATCTGGTCGCCGAACCTGTGGCCGCCGAGCCTGCCCGAACTCGAGTTCGCGTGGACGCATTACCACCGCGCAATGCAGACGCTGGCGAGCCGACTGATGCAACTGTTCGCGCTTGCGCTGTCGCTGCCCGAGACCTACTTCGACGCGTCCATCGATCACGCCGCGTGCGGCCTGCGCGGCATCTGCTACCCGGCCCGGACCACGCCGCCCGAACCCGGCCAGCTGCGTGCCGGCGCACACACCGACTACGGCACGCTCACGCTGCTGCGACAGGACACCGTCGGCGGGCTCGAGGTCACCACCCGCGCCGGCGAGTGGGTCGGCGTCGAGTCGATCCCCGGCGCGTTCGTCGTGAACATCGGCGACCTGATGGCCGGCTGGACCAACGACCGTTGGCGCTCGACCGTGCATCGCGTCACCGACCCGCCCCCCGCTGCGGACGGCAAGTACGAGCGGCGCTTCAGCATGCCCTTCTTCCACAACGCCAACTGGGA
>JAICKR010000117.1 GCA_025927835.1 Jatrophihabitans sp.
GCAGCGCGGCGACCTCTGCCGCGGCCGCCTCGGCGGCCGCCGCCGCCGCCTCCCGCACGCGCACCGGCTCGCCCTTGAGCTGCCCGCGCAGTTCGGCCAGCTCACCGCGCAGTCGCTCGATCTCGTCCTTCTGTCCGCTGGCCGCGCTGCGTTCGGCCGCCCATCTGCGGTTGGCCGCGCGCACCACGCCCTGCCAGCCGTCGGGTCGGGTGAGGTAGGCGACGACGCTGACGTCGACGGGATCGGCGGCCGCGGTGGACGTGCCCTCCCGCACAGCCTTCGTCAGCTCGGGTGAGGTCTCGGCGACCACGTCGGCGACCCGGTCGCGGAAGTCGGCGTCGGCATCGAGGGCCGCGGCGAGTGCGACGGCACCGAGCCGCTGCCGCTTGGTGGGCGCGAACCGGGCGATCGTGCGCAGGGAGGCGGGGACGTCGTCGGCCGGCAGCTTGCCGAGCACGTCCGCGGCAATGGTCACCAACTGCGCGCGGGCCGGCTCGACGAGCGCCACATCGCCGTCCCTGTCCTCCACGTGCGCAGGGTACGCACGCCTGCCGGGCGCGTCTGCGCGGTTTCGTCGGACCCTCGTCCTAGCTTGCGAGACGTGACCTCCGTAGCGCAGCAGCTGAGCCTGGACGAGCTCGGCGAGCCGCTGCGCACCACGACCTTCGTCGTCGTCGACCTCGAGACGACGGGCGGGTCCGCGGGCGGCGGTGACGCGATCACCGAGGTCGGCGCGGTCAAGGTCTGCGGTGGCGAGGTGCTCGGCGAGTTCCAGACGCTCGTCAATCCCGAAATGGCGATCAACCCGTTCGTCAGCGTGCTCACCGGCATCACCGACTCGATGGTGGCGACCGCACCGTCGATCACCACGGTCGTCCCGTCCTTCCTCGAGTTCGCGCGCGGAGCCGTGCTCGTCGCGCACAACGCGCCCTTCGACGTCGGCTTCCTCAAGTCGGCGTGCCTCCAGCTGGCGATCGCCTGGCCGGGCTTCGCGGTCGTCGACACCGCCGTCCTCGCGCGCCGCGTGCTCACCCGCGACGAGGTGCCCAACTGCAAGCTGGCCACGCTCGCACCGTTCTTCCACGCCGCCACGATGCCGACACACCGCGCACTCGACGACGCCCGCGCGACCGTCGACGTGTTGCACGGGCTCATCGCCCGGCTCGGCAACCTCGGCGTGCATTCGCTGCCGGAGCTGCGCTCCTTCACCTCGCAGGTCAGTGAGGCGCAGCGCCGCAAGCGTCATCTCGCCGACCCGCTGCCGATCGGCCCTGGCGTCTACATCTTCCGCGACCCGCAGGGCCGGCCGCTGTATGTCGGGACGAGCCGCAACGTGCGCTCGCGGGTGCGGCAGTACTTCGTGGCCAGCGAGACACGCAGCCGAATGGGCGAGATGGTCGGCCTCGCCGAACGTGTCGACGCCATCGCCTGTGCGCATCCGCTCGAGGCGCAGGTGCGCGAGCTGCGGCTGATCGCCGCGCACAAGCCGCGTTACAACCGCCGCTCGAAGTTTCCCGAACGCGCGGTGTGGCTCAAGCTCACCGTCGAACCGTTCCCGCGGCTGTCGGTGGTGCGCGAGCGACGCTCCGACGGTGCCGCCTACCTCGGCCCGCTGCGCACGCAGCGCCAGGCCGAGACGGTGCGCGACGCGATCCACGACGCGGTGCCGCTGCGCCAGTGCAGCGACAAGCTCTCGCTGCGGCGGGTCGTGCGCGCGGCGTGCGTGCTCGCCGGCATCGGCCGCTGCGGTGCACCGTGCGAGGGCGGCGTGGGTCCCGAGCAGTATGCGGCGCTGGTCGCGCTCGTCGCCGCAGCGTGGACGGGCGACGTCCGCCCGCTCGTCGAGCCGCTCGAGCACAAGATCGCGCGACTGGCCGAGGCACAACGCTTCGAGCAGGCCGGTCTGATCCGCGACCGCGTGGCCACCGTGGTGCGGGCGTGCGCGCGCATGCAACGGCTTGCGTCGCTGCAGGCGGTCGGCGAACTCGTCGCCGCGCGGCCCGACGGCGCGGGTGGCTGGCAGCTCTCCGTAGTGCGCTCCGGTCGGCTCGCGGCTGCCGGGCACGCGCCGCGCGGCGTGGCCCCCGTGCCGGCGATCGACGCGCTGCGCGCCACCGCCGACGTCGTCGACGCAGCGCACGCCGCGCTCGCCGAGGAGACCGAGTGCATCCTGCGCTGGCTCGAGGAACCGGGCACCAGGCTCGTGCATGCCAGCGATCCGTGGTCGATGCCCGCCTACGGTGCCGGCCGCATGCGCAGCTATCTGGCCACCCAGCGCGACCCGATCGATCCGTTCGCCGACCGGCGCCGCCTGCCTGTGGTGAGCCGGCCGGCCCGGCCTAGGCTGACCGCGTGAGAGTACGGAACGCCGGATGATCACCGCGATCGTGATGATCACGACCGAGTCGGACAGGATCCCCGAGGTCGCGCAGGAGATCGCCGAACTCGACGGGGTCAGCGAGGTCTACTCGGTCGCCGGCGATGTCGATCTCATCGCGGTCGTGCGGGTGCGCGAGTTCGAGGCCATCGCCGACGTGATCGCGGGCCGGCTGTCCAAGGTCGCCGGCGTCCTGCACACCGACACGCACATCGCCTTCCGTGCCTATTCGCGGCACGACCTCGAGTCGACCTTCAGCATCGGCCTCGGATAACCGTCCGGGGTCACGAGCGGTGCAGCCGCTCCAGCCATTCGTTGTACGCAGCACGCGCCGTGTCGTCGTCGTCCACGTGCTCGTCCGACGCACCGGTGTGCGCGCTGAACGCCGCGCCGCGCGCCTGCTCGAGCCAGCCCTTCTGCACGGGCGCGCGCTCGACGTTGCGCAACCATCCGACCACCAGAACGATCATGACGACCGCCATGATGGCGTCGCCGCCGACCCACATGATCGCCCCGCCGGTGCGGGTGTCGGACAGCGCGTCGACGTCGAGGGCGGACGGGACGAGCGCGACCGCGTGCGTGCCCTGCATGAGCACGATGCCGGTGAACGTGTCCACGGCCATCGCGATCGCGAGCAGCAGCCAGCGAACCGGTGAGGCGAGCCGCCAGCGGATCGGCTCGTCGCCGACCACGAGCACGAAGAACTGGAAGCCGGCCAGCAGATAGACGACGTGTTCGACCTGCCCGGCCCACGTGTTGCGCATGATCGTGTCCATCAGCCCGGTGAGGTGGCTGCCCACGATCACCGCCGCGTAGGTCGCGAGCGCGACCGGCGGTGCGGTGAGGAACGAGACGACCCGGCCGCGCAACGCCCGGGCCAGCCGGTCACGGCGCGCAGGCGACGCGCTGTCGAGCGCGAGTGTCAACGGCCGCCCGGCGGCGAGCAGCACGGGCGCGACCATGACGAGCGAAAGGTGCCCCGCCATGTGCGCGGTGAACAGCGCCCTGTCGTACACCGCGATGCTGCCGTTCGTGGCGAACGCGCAGACCGCGAGTCCGGCGACGAACGCCGCCGTGCGCCGCACCGGCCACCCAGCGCCGGGTGCGCGTACCGGGACGAGCGCGACGCGGGTGAGATAGCAGGCCGCCGCCAGCACGAGCACCGCCACCGCGATCGCGTCGAGTTGCCAGGCGGTGAACAGCGCCGAGCCGAACAGGGGGCTCAGCGGGCCCTGATGGCCGGCCCGCGTCAGCGCCTCGGCTGCGTGATGGTGATGCCCGCCGGTGGAGAGGTAGTGCGAGACCGCGACGGCGAGCGCGACACCGACCGCGAGCGCGACCGCCCACGCCGCCAGGGCGAGTCGGGGCAGCCGCGCAGTCACCCCTCCAGTATCTGTTGAGTGGCCGCATACGCGTCGAGTGGCTACCCCTGAGCAGCCACTCGACGCGCGAGTGGCCACTCAACCCCACGATCAGGAGTCGACGCGGGCGGCTTGGCTGGAGGCCACCCACCGGTCGAGCAGCGCGGCGGCCGAGCCGGAGTCGACCGACTCGGCGGCCAGGCGCAGACCGCGGCCGAGCGCGTCGTGCAGCCTCTCGCCGGACAGCCCGTCGTACGCGGCTATCGCCGCGGCCGCGTTGAGCAGCACGACGTCACGCACCCCGGGCGCACCGCCGGCGAGCACGTCGCGCAGCACCCGAGCATTGAACTCACGGTCCGAGCCGCGCAGCGCCTCGGGCGACACCGGCGCAATGCCCAGTGCGGCCGGATCGACGGTCGCGCGGTCGACGGCGCCGTCGACGGCGATCCAGGCGGTGGAGGTCGTCGTGGTGGTCAGCTCGTCGAGGCCGTCGTCGCCGCGGAACACGAGCGCGGTGTCACCGCGCTCGGCGAGCACCGCGGCCATCACCGGTGCCATCCGCTCGTCCGCGCAGCCGATGGCGGCTGCGGGCACCCGTGCCGGATTGGTGAGCGGGCCGAGGAAGTTGAACGCCGTCGGCACCCCGATCTCGCGCCGCGGCGCGCCCGCGTGCCGCAGCCCGGCGTGGAACACCGGCGCGAAGCAGAACCCGATACCCACCTCGGCGACCGTGCGCGCGACCCCGGCCGGCGGCAGGTCGATCGCGATGCCGAGCTCCTCCAGCACGTCCGCGGCACCGCACGACGACGTCGCCGCACGGTTGCCGTGCTTGACGACGCGCCGGCCAGACCCCGCGACGACGAGCGCGGCCATGGTCGAGATGTTCACCGTGTGCGCGCGGTCGGCGCCGGTGCCGACGACGTCGACGGCGCGACCCTCGATCGTGAGTGGCGTCGCCACGTCGCGCATCGTGCGGACCAGGCCGGACAACTCCGCCGGCGTCTCGCCCTTGGCGCGCAGCAGCACGGCGAACGCGGACAGCTGGGCCGGGGTGGCGTTGCCGGCCATGATCTCCGACATCGCCCACGCGGTGTCGTCGGCGGACAGCTCCGCCCCCGCCATAAGCGTGGTGAGCACGGCCGGCCAGCTCGGCGCGGCACCGGAGGTCATGGCGTCAGCGGACGACGGGGATCTCGGTGCGCCGGCGCCGGAGCTGCTCGGCGACGACGGACGCGCTCTCGACGGGCTCGATCGGCGTGTTGATCACCGCGTCGGCCAGCGACCAGCTCGCCAGCCACCCGTCCTGGCGGCGCGCGATAAGCACGACGATCGGCGGGCAGTCGTCGAGCTCGTACTTGAACTGGCGGGCCAGCCCCATGCCACCGGTCGGCTGGGCCTCGCCGTCGAGGATGGCGAGGTCGATGCCGCCCTGGTCCAGCTCGCGCAGCACGTCTGACTGGGCCGGGCATTCGACCCATTCGATGCGGCCCACGTCGGGTGCCGGCCGGCGCCCGACGGCGGTGCGAACCTGGGCGCGGACCTCGGGCACGTTGCTGTAGACGAGAACGGTCACGCGCTCCGACGGGCTGGTCACGGGGCGATCGTATCCGGGCCGGAAACTCGCCCGAATCCTGATGTCCAACACGGCCACCCCCCGTCGCGAAACCCAGGCCCGGACAGGACATAATGCGGGGGTGACCTCGACTGCCACCGCGTCCAGCTTCGAGTCGAGCAAGGTGCATTCGCTGACGCGCCCCAACATCGTCAGCGTCGGGACGATCGTGTGGCTCTCGAGCGAGCTGATGTTCTTCGCGGGCCTGTTCGCGATGTACTTCACGGTCCGTTCGGTGCACCCGGGCGACTGGCCGATGACGCTGCCCGACGGCGAGAGCATCAAGCTCAGCATCGGCTACGCGCTGCCGTTCACGATCATTCTCGTGGCGTCCAGCTTCACCTGTCAGTGGGGCGTGTTCGCGGCCGAGAAGGGCGACGTCTACAAGCTGCGGCGCTGGTTCGTCCTGACCTTCTTCATGGGCCTGATCTTCGTGCTCGGCCAGGCGAACGAGTACCGCATGCAGGTCAACGACGGCAACACCATCTCCAAGACCGGTTACGGCTCCGTGTTCTACCTGACCACCGGGTTCCACGGCCTGCACGTCATCGGCGGGCTCATCGCGTTCATCTTCTTCCTGATCCGCACCACGTTGAGCAAGTTCACCCCGGCACAGGCCACCGCGGCGATCGTCGTGTCCTACTACTGGCACTTCGTCGACGTCGTATGGATCGGCCTGTTCGCGGTGATCTACCTGATCAGATGACCGACCACCGAGCAGGCCCTGCACCGCGGCTGAAGGGACGCCCGTGAGCGACGACATCGAGAGCGAGTTCGGCTTCGAGCCGGCCGTCTCGGCGACCGGTGCCGCCGACGGCGCAGCCCAGAAGCCGGCGCGCACCTCGAAGCGCCGCGGTGGCCTGCGCCGCCGGATCAGCGCCGTCATCGTGCTGCTCAGCGCGCTCGGCATCATGGGCGCGTCCTACGCGGCGTTCGCCGGCAGCTCCGGCGCGAGCGACACCGGCACCAGCAAGGACGACATCGAGGCCGGGCGTCAGCTCTACTCGGTCAGCTGCATCACCTGCCACGGCGCCAACCTGCAGGGCATCAAGGGCCAGGGCCCGTCCCTCGTCGGCGTCGGTTCCGCGGCGGTCTACTTCCAGGTCTCGACAGGACGCATGCCGGCTACCGGCCAGGGCGCCTACCAGGCCCGCAAGGTGGCCAAGTTCGACGAGCAGGAGACCGAGCAGATCGCGGCCTACGTCCAGTCGATCGGCGGCGGCCCCACGATCCCGGTCGGCAGCCTGCGCGGCGACAGCGCAACCATCTCGCTGGGTGGGCAGCTCTTCCGCATCAATTGCGCGTCCTGCCACGGCACGACGTTCAAGGGCGCGCCGCTGTCGGCCGGCAAGATCGCGCCGTCGCTGAACGAGGCCACTGACAAGCAGATCATCGCGGCGATGCTCAGCGGGCCGGAAAGCATGCCGGTGTTCAGCGACAACCAGCTGACCCCCGCCCAGAAGCGCGCGATCGTCGCCTACATCCAGACGATCAAGGCGTCCAAGGATCCCGGCGGTGCCGGCATCGACCGCATCGGTCCGGTGTCCGAGGCCATCGTCATCTGGGTCGGCGGTGTGGGCGCGCTGATGATCGCGATTCTGTGGATCGGAGCCAAGACCCGATGACGACGCACGACACGTCCACCGAGGCGCCGTCTGAGGAGCAGATCCGGCAGATGACGCCGGAAGAGGCGATGATCGCCGGTGCCGCGATCGACGGCGTGCACATCGTGCACCACCGCAACCGGTTCCCGATTCCCGGCACGAAGGCCGAGAAGCGCGCCGAGCGCGCCGTCGCCCTCTCGTTCACGATCTCGGCGCTGGCCGGCGTCGCGTTCGTCGTCTACTTCTGCGCCGGCAAGTGGAAGTGGCATCTGCCCGGCTCGCCGCAGACCTTCCAGTACTACACGCCCGTCCTCGGCGGCACGCTCGCAGCCATGATGCTGTTCCTCGGCGTCGGTCTGGTGCTGTGGGCCAAGTTGCTGATGCCGGAAGAGGAGACGATCCAGGACCGGCACGACGTCCCGTCCACCCCCGAGGACAAGCTGTTCGCCGAGGCCACCCTCGTTGCGGGCCTCGAGGACACCGGCCTGCCCCGCCGCGGACTGATCCTGCGCACGATGGGGCTTGCGATCGGCGCGGTGGCCACCGTGCCCCTCGTCGCGCTCGTCGGCGGCATGATCAAGAAGCCCGGCACCCAGCTGCTGCACACGATGTACAAGCCCGACCCGGACATGTTCCCCGACACCGGCGGCATGGTTCCGATCGTGGACGAGTTCTGGAACTGGATCGGCCCCGACACCCTCGAACCGGGCGGGCTGGCGACCGTCTTCCCGGGCGTGCGCAAGAAGAACCAGTACGGCTACGACGGGCTCACCGACGCGTCCTCCCCCACGCTGCTGATCCGGCTGCGTCCGGGACAGAAGGTGAAGGCGCGCAAGGGTCAGGCCCACTTCGGCTGGCCGGCGAACAACCCTGAGTACCTCGCGTTCTCGAAGATCTGCACGCACGCCGGCTGCCCGGCCTCGCTGTACGAACAGCAGACGAGCCGGCTGCTCTGCCCGTGCCACCAGTCGCAGTTCGAGGTCCTCGAGGACGCGAAGCCGGTGTTCGGCCCGGCGACGCGCAGCCTGCCCAAGCTGCCGATCAAGGTCGTCACGGACAAGAACGGCGCGCAGCGCTTTGTGGCGGCAGACGACTTCGACGAGGCGATCGGCCCCGGCTTCTGGGAGCGGCGATGACGACCACGACAGTCCCACCGCGCCGTTCGGACGAGCCGCGCACCCCACAGGGCAAGGCCGGCAAGTTCTTCGACGACCGGCTCAACCTCGCCAAGCCGCTGCGGGTGCAGCTGAACAAGGTCTTCCCCGACCACTGGTCGTTCATGATGGGCGAGATCGCGCTGTACTCGTTCATCATCCTGCTGCTCACCGGCACCTACCTGACGTTCTTCTTCGACCCGTCGATGGTCGAGACCGTCTACCCGAAGAACGGCACCTACGTGCCGATGCGCGGCATCACGATGTCGCGGGCCTACGAGTCGACACTGAACATCACCTTCGACGTGCGCGGCGGTTTGGTGGTGCGCCAGATCCACCACTGGGCGGCGCTGCTGTTCGTCGCCGCGATGCTCGTGCACATGTGCCGGGTGTTCTTCACCGGTGCGTTCCGCAAGCCGCGTGAGCTCAACTGGCTGATCGGTCTGAGCCTCATCGCTCTCGGCATCATCGAGGGCTTCGTCGGCTACTCGCTGCCTGATGACCTGCTCTCCGGCACCGGGTTGCGCATCGCCTACTCGATCGTGTTGTCGATCCCGGTGGTCGGCACCTGGCTGGCATTCCTGGTCTTCGGTGGGCCGTTCCCGGGTGACGTCATCATCGGCAGGTTCTACATAGCGCACGTGCTGCTGATACCGGGCATCCTGCTGCTGTTGATCAGTGCGCACCTCGCGCTGATCGTGCGGCAGAAGCACACCGAGTTCCCGGGCCCGGGCAGGAGCGAACACACGGTCAGCGGCGAGCGGGTATTCCCGCTCTACGCCGCGAAGGCCGGCGGTTTCTTCTTCATCGTGTTCGGCGTGTGTGCCGCGCTCGGCGGTCTCGCGCAGATCAACCCCGTCTGGTTGTTCGGGCCGTACCAGCCCGCTGCGGTTTCGTCGGGCTCGCAGCCCGACTGGTACATGATGTTCCTGGACGGGTCTACCCGTCTGTTCCCGTCCTGGGAGATACGACTCTGGCATCACACGTTGCCGCCGTTGTTCTGGCCGACCGTCGTGCTGCCCGGCATCCTGTTCACCCTCGCCGGTGCCTATCCGTTCATCGAAGCGAAGATGACGAACGACCGGGGCAAACACAACTTGCTGCAGCGACCACGGGACGTCCCCGTTCGCACCGCGCTGGGCTGCATGGCGCTGACGTTCTACATGGTGCTGTTCCTGTCCGGCGGCAACGACATCATCGCGAAGGCGTTCGACATCTCGCTGAACGCGATGACGTGGGGTGGCCGCATCGCACTGCTGGTCCTGCCGCCGATCGCCTACCTGGTCGGTTACCGCGTCTGCCTCGGGCTGCAGCGGCACGACCGCGAGGTCCTCGAGCACGGCATCGAGACGGGCATCATCAAGATGCTGCCCTCCGGTGAGTACATCGAGGTGCACCAGCCGATCGGCCCGACCGACGAGCACGGCCACGGTCAGCTCAGCTACGGCGGCCGGCCGGTGCCCAAGCGGATGAACCAGCTCGGCGCCGCGTCCCCGCTCTCGCAGATCCGGGGGTTCTTCTACCCGGTCAAGGAGAAGCCGGAGATCCAGGCCGCGCTCGACGAGCTCGAACAGCGTGAGCACGGCGACGTGGAAACGGCCGAGGGCCCCAAGCAGCTCACGGACTGACCGCCACCCGTGCTGCGGGTGCTGGTCGACGCGGACAACGTCGCACCGCAGCGCATCACGCCTGTCCTCGCGCTTCTCGACGGCATCGCGGACGTGCGGATCACCGCGAGTGGTCGCCTCGAGGCGCTCGAGCGGGTCAGCTGGCCGGCCGGTGCCGAGCTGCTCGAACACGAGGGCTGGCAGCGCGCCGATCTCGCACTGGCCGAGGCCTACTCACCCGCGGACGGGCCGCTGCTGCTCGTCACCGGCGACGGCGATTTCGGCCTGCTCGCCACCCGCCATCCCGGTCCGGTGCTGGTCGTCAGCGGCGCGCCGAGCGGCCGGTTGCGCGACGGCACGACCGTCCTCGACCCGGCCGTGGACGGCCTCGCGCCGATCGAAGCGTGGCTGCGAACCTACGCTCACCGGCATGACAGCACTTGACAGCGGCGGCGTGCGTTTGACGCTTGGCTGCCCGCTGCAAGGGGTACATGCGTTGCGATCTGTACTACGAATCTGTAGTACAGATCCGCGCACACATATCCGCGGCGGTGCGGGCGGGCGCTTCGCCGACCAGCGTGGTCATGATTTCGCTCGGAGGCCGGCTATGGCGAGCGCCGCAGCGAGTTGATCAAGAGGTCATTTCAGTTGCTTGGCACCCCCGTGCACGCGCCAACACGCGCTGCGAAACCGCTGCCAAGCGCGCCCTGACCGGGCCGGCACGGACATCGGCAAGACCTGCACATGTCTGCAGGCGTGTCCGTGCGTTCGACGCGGCATGTTTCGCCGACAAGCCCCGTGAAGGACATACTTTGTGCGACAACGCGGGAGGATGTCGTGACGCTGGATGTGGCCGTGGTCGTCAGCGGCACCGGATTGCTGATCGGCGCCGGCGCGGTGGTCATCATCGCAACCGCACCGCATCATGCGTCGGCGCCGCCGCAGAAGGCGACGTTCAGCTGGGTCGACAGCTCGTCCGAACCGGGTGGTAGCGCGACGCCGAGCCCTGCACGGCCTAACCGTCCTTGAGCCGAGGGCGCCCGTGCATGCGCACATGTCGGCGGCGAGATAGTGCGCTTCCAGCGTTTGATCTTGGGCAGCACACCACGGTGATATCATGCGATATCGAGGAGGCTCAATGAGCGATGTGCTGATCCGCGACATCCCGGATGACGTGCTGGCCGGCCTGGACGCGCACGCC
>JAICKR010000019.1 GCA_025927835.1 Jatrophihabitans sp.
AAGGGCGCCAACATCACCGACGTCGGCCAGGTGTTCCAGCGGTCGGGCACGCTGCAGATCTCGTTCAAGAAGCGCGACATCACCTCGGTCGCGAACCTCAAGGGCCGGACGGTCGGCGACTGGGGCTTCGGCAACGAGTACGAGCTGTTCGCCGGCATGACGAAGGACGGGCTCGACCCCGGCAAGGACGTCAGGATCGTGCAGCAGCAGTTCGACATGAACGCGTTCCTCGCCGGCGACATCGATGCCGCGCAGGCGATGACCTACAACGAGTACGCGCAGGTGCTCGAGGCGAAGAACCCCGACACGGGCGAGCTCTACCAGCCGTCCGACCTGAACGTCATCAACTGGAACGACGTCGGCACCGCGATGCTGCAGGACGCCATCTGGGCCAACACCACCAAACTGCAGAACCCGGCGTTCCAGGCGACCACGGTCAAGTTCCTGACCGCGAGCTACCAGGGCTGGATCTACTGCGCCACCAAGCCCGAGAGTTGCCGCGACATGGTCGTGCAGGCCGGTTCGAAGCTCGGCGCCAGCCACCAGCTGTGGCAGACGAACGAGGCGAACAAGCTCGTCTGGCCCTCGCCGGACGGCATCGGCATGGTGGACAAGGCGAAGTGGGACCAGACCGTCACGATCGCCGAGAGCACCAAGAACGCCGACGGGCAGACCGTGCTCACCGGTGCGCCGGAGGGCGAGGCCTACACCAACGAGTTCACCATGAAGGCTCTCGACAATCTCAAGAAGATGGGACTGGACGTCAACGGCACCGACTTCCAGCCGATCACCGTGAAGCTGAACCCGGGCGGCAGCTGATCGGTTCCCGACTTCCGGGCGGGGGCGCGTCGACGAAGCCGCACCCCCGTCCGGAAGACTGCTCGGCATGACTGCCAAGGAGCTCGCCGACCAGCTGCTCGACGCGCAGGTCGACTACGTCATGCACGAGCTGAGCGGCAAGCGGCTCGCTCAGGTGATCGCGCGCGACGTCGACGACCTGCTGAAGCTGGCCGAGACGCTGACCGTGGCCGACGTGGTCGACCCGGACGCGGCGAAGACGATCCTGCGCCGGGTGGCGGACAACGCCGGCGGCAGCGAGCTGCTCGAGGACTTCGTCCTCGCGCTCGCCGAGACCGTGTACGGGCTGAAGGCCAGCGAGAAGCACAAGCTCGGCGAGGTCGTCGACCGAGAGCCCGTCGAGGCGCTCGTCGTGCAGGTGCTCGGCATGCGCAAGTTGCACGAGCGGGCGTTGAAACGGCTGGACCAGAGTCCGCTCGTAGCCCGTGTGGCGCAGCGTTTCGTGACGGCGATCGTGAACGACTTCATCGCGCAGAACCGGCAGCTGGCCGAACGGCTGCCGGGCGCGAAGTCGCTGTTCTCGCTCGGTTCGAGCGCGGCACGGACGGTGGGCCGGGTGGGTTTCGTCGGCGCGGCCGCCGACAAGGGGACCCAGATGGCGATCAAGCAGACGACCGGTGCGCTGCGCGACGTGTTCAAGGACGAGCACCTGCGCGGTGCCGCGATGGAGATCTGGGATCTGCACGCGAAGGAGCCGCTCAGCGAGCTGCGTGAGTACCTCACCGCCGACGACCTGCGCGAGGTCGCGGCCAAGCTGCACGCGGTCGTGGTCAGCGGTCGCGGCAGCGCGTTCGTCGGCGCGGCGATCGACGAGAGCGTCGACGCGCTGCTCGAGCGCTACGGCACGCGAGATCTCGCCTCCGTCCTCACCGAGTTGAACGTGACCCGCGACGACCTGGTGACCGATCTGCGCGCCGCGCTGCCGCGGGTCATCGAAGCGGCCAAGGCCGACGGCCGGCTGGAAGCCCTGATCCGAGCCCGCCTGGAACCGTTCTACAGGTCCAAGAAGGTGCTCAGCCTCCTCGGGTAATTCGATCTTCCTGCAGCTGGTAGGCCCACATACGGCACCTGCAGGAAGATTCACCGCGGCGGAAGCAGAAGTCGCCGCAATTGATCGAGGACGAGCGCCTTCTCGCAGCGGACGACCACGCTCGGATAACGCAACACCAGGTCGCCGCCCAGCACGAGTTCGTTCTGCCGCAGCTGGTCGTCCCACCATCTGCGCGCGACGAGATGCAGCGCGCCGTCGACCTCGACGACAAGTCGCCGCCCATCCGGAAGCCTCCACAAGCAGTCGAGGTAGCGGCGCCGCCCGAATCGGTCTACGCGCACGGACTGCTGCACCGGCCGCGGCAGCCCCGCGGCACCGCAGAGCCTGACGAAGTCGATCTCGCTGAGTGCGTGCGCACCCTGCGCAATGTCCTGTGCTGCGGCGACCAGGACGGCTCGGTGCCGCACCCGTGGGGATTCGAGAACGGCGTCCAGGAGCTGACTCGCTCGGACCAGACGTTGCTGCACCACTGCCGCGAGAAGGCCGCACGCCGCACGCGGGCGGCCGAAGCTGCCAGCCGCCAGGACCGCGGCCGCCGCGGGACGGTGTAACTGTCGGCCGTGGTGAATCGCATCAGACGGCCAACGATCGGTGTAGTGGATCCGTATCGAGATGTCCGACCGCCGGATTCGCGCGCCGCGAGGCACCAGCACGTGGATCGGCTCGCGCCGCCACCCGTCCAAGCCCCACTCCTCGAGAGAGGTGAAGGACGTCAGCGCAACGCGTGGGCCGAGCAGCACAAGAGCGATCGTGCGCAACTCCTCGGTGGTCGGTGTGGCATTGTGCAGCAGCACCGCGCGTCCGAATCGCTGCCACCGGTTGGCGCGCACGTGCCCGCGCACGGCGTCGGACGTCCAGCCGTTTGCGAGCAGGTCTCGCACATCGCGCACCATGCCATCGGCCCTGCCTCGAGTCGCCCGTGCCGCAGATTCGCCATGCATGCGGCAACGGTTTCGCGGCATGGCGTGGATCGGAGCCGGTCACGTCCGCGTTGTGGACGACCGACGCAGCTGTGGACGTGATCTTCCTGCAGCTGGTAGGCGCACGTACGGTAGGCGCAGGAAGATCGCGTCAGGCGACCGCGGTGACGTCGATCGGGATGCCGTTGAGCACGGCGGTGCCGCTCGGCACGTCGAGCAGCAGGTCGTCGGCGAGGATGTTCGAGTTCACGCCGGCATGTGCACGCGCGACCTCGCCGCGGGTGCCGGGCACGTCGTGGCCCCAGCCGTGCGGGATGGACACCACGCCGGGCCGCACCGTGTCGGTGATCTCGACGGGCACGGTGACCGAGCCGGTGCGACTGCTGATGCGGGCGAGCGCGCCGTCGGCGAGGCCGAGCTTGGCCGCGTCGTCGGGGTGGACGTGCGCGGTGCACTTGTTGCCGCCGCGCACGAGCGGCGAAAGGTTGTGCATCCACGAGTTGTTGGAGCTCAGCTGGCGCCGGCCGATGAGGACGAACTGCTGCGGCGGGTCGTCGAGCGACGCGACCAGTCGCGGCACATCAGCCGTGATCGCCTCGGGCGCGAGCTCGATCTTGCCGCTCGCGGTGGCCAGCACGTCCGGAATGCGCGGCCGGAGCGGGCCGAGGTCGATGCCGTGTGGCGCGGCCTCGAGGTCGGCCAGCGTGAGGTCGTACGGGCCGCCGCGCAGCATCAGGTCGACGAGCCGGGCCGGTCCGCGACGGCCCGCGGCCACCGCGGGGTCGAGCCCGGCGCGCTGCGCCGCCTGCGCCGCGACGAAGTCGTCGAGACCAGCCACGTCCGCGTTCGGGCCCTGGCCCATGACGACGCCGACGAGGCGCAGGATCGTCTCCCACTCCTGCGGCAGCTCGGTGTCGAGCACCGCAGGACTCCAGTTGGCGACGTTGCGAACGGACAGCTGGTAGAAGACGAGGTCGAAGTGGTCGCGCGCGAGCGGCAACGGGCCGGGCAGGATCACGTCGGCGTGCCGGGTCGTCTCGTTCAGGTACACGTCGAGCGACACCATGAACTCGAGCGCGTCGAATGCCTCGGACAGCCGGGCCGCGTGCGGCGTGCTCACGCACGGGTTGCCGCCGACCGTGATCAGCGCGCGCACCTGGCCCTCGCCGGGCGTGAGGATCTCGTCGGCGAGGGTGGCGACCGGCAGCTCGCCGACGACCTCGGGCAGTCCGCGCACCCGGCTGCGCCACCGGCCGTGGACGAAGCCGCGCCGACGCCCGGGGGCCGCGTTGGCCTGCCCGCCCACGGCGAGCGGGAACATCGCACCGCCCGGGCGGTCGAGGTTGCCGGTGAGGACGTTGAGCACGTCGACCAGCCAGCTCGCGAGCGTGCCGAAGGCCTGGGTCGTCGTGCCGATGCGCCCGTACACGGCCGCGGTCTGCGCGTCGGACAGCTCGCGCGCCAACCCGCGGATCTCGTCCGCGGGAACGCCGACGACGGGCGCGACGGCTTCCGGCGCGAACGGCGCCACCAGCGCGCGCACCTGGGCGACGCCGTCGACGTGCTCGGCCAGCTCCCCCAGCTGGACCCGGTCCTCCGCGAACAACACGTTCGCCAGCGCCGCGAGCAGCAGCGCGTCGGTGCCGGGCCGGACGGACAGGTGCTGGTCGGCCAGCTCGGCGGTCCGGGTGCGCCGCGGGTCGACGACCACGACCTTGCCTCCGCGCTGTTGGATCGCCTTGAGCCGGCCGCGCATGTCCGGCGCGGTCATCAAGCTGCCGTTGGACACCAACGGGTTCGCGCCGAGCAGCAGCAGGAAGTCGGTGCGGTCGACGTCGGGAATGGGGATCGTGAGCCCGTCGCCGAACAGGTAGCCCGAGGAAAAGTGTTTGGGCACCTGGTCGACCGTGCCGGCCGTGTAGAAGTTCTGCGTGGCGAGCGCCTTCCACAGCACCCGGCCGTAGAGCAGCGAGCCGAGGTTGTGCGCGCCCGGGTTGCCGACGTAGGCGGCGATCGCGTTGTCGCCGTACTGCTGCCGGATCGCCGGTAGCCGGCGCTCGATCTCGGCGAACGCCTCGTCCCAGCTCACCTCGACGAAGGCGCCGTCGCATTTGACCAGCGGCGTGTGCAGCCGGTCGGGGTCGTCGTGCAGTGCCTTCAGCGACGCTCCCTTCGGGCAGATGAAGCCCTTCGAGAAGACGTCGTCATCGTCGCCGCGCACCGTCTCGATGCGGTTGGCTGCGATGCCGACCTCGAGACCGCAGGTCGCTTCGCAGAGCGGGCAGGTGACGAAGGCGCTGCTCATGCGCGGATCGTATGCCCCGGACAGCGCCGACCGAGCTAGACGTCGTCCAGGGTGAAATCGCCGGCGGGCGGCGCGGCCGGTGATGGCGGTGGCACCACGCCACCGCCGGGCGCAGGCGGTGCCGCACCGGCGTCGGGCGCCGGTGCTGCCGCCGCTGCCTCGGCATGGGCGTCCAGCGCGGCGAGCGCGGCGTCGACGGCGGCCTGGTCGCCACCGTGGCGCTGCGCGTTGTAATAGGCCTCGCCCAGCGTCTTGTACAACTCGCTCGACTCGCGAGTCTGCTGTACCTGCGCGACCTTGGCCTGACCCTGCTGCGCCATGTGCTGGGCCTGCTCCTTGGCCTGCATCGCGGCCTGCTTGGCCTTGTCCATCAATCCCATCAGTCCGTACCTCCGAACAGGCTGCCGAGCGGATTGCTCGCCTTCTCGTCGTGACCCAGATGTGCGTTCTTGACGATCGCGTGTGCCAGCGACTCCATCGTCATCGACTGCAGGATGACCTGACCATCCCCCTCGAGGGTGGCCATGCTGAACCCGTTGCCGCCGAACAGGCCGCTCATGATCGTCTGCGCGTTCAACGCGCCGATGCGCTCGACCCCGTACTGCACGGTGTCCTCGAAGGCGACGATGCAGCCGGTATGCACCTGGATCTTGCCGCCGTACTTCGCCGGGTTGAGATCGATGAAATTGCCCGCGCCGGCGATGAGCAGCGTGCCGGCACCGGTGAACTTCTCGAGGACGAAGCCCTCACCGCCCTTGCGGCCCGCGCGGAAACCGCTGAACGCGATGTCGAAGTTGACGGACGCCTCGGCGGCGACGAAAGCGTTCTTCTCGGCGAACCAGCCACGCGAGCCGTCGAGCTCGATCGCGCGCATCTCACCGGGCAGCGTCCCGGCCAGGCTCACCAGCCCGCTGCCACCGGCCGAGGTGAAGTACTGGAACGCGAGCGACTCGCCGGCCAGCATCCGCTTGCCCGCGCCGAGTGCGGCGTTCAGGAACCCGCCGCCGCCGCTCTGCCCGCCCTGTCCAGGTGAGTTGATCTTCGTCTCGATGCCGACATTGACCGTCTTCCACAGGAACTTGCCGGCCTCGGCGTACAAGGTCTGACCTTCGCCGAGCTGGCACACGACCATCTGCATCGCGTTGCCGATGATCTTCGTCGAGATCGTCATGCCGCCCACCCCCACGACCGCGCCTACCTCGATAGAACCTTGCACCCGGGCGGCTGAGAGGCAACCCTCGGACGGGCTAACGCCTGCCGTCGAGGTAGGTGGTGGCCAGCGCGCGCGGTGCGCACGCGAGCCAGCCGTCCTCGATCGCGGTGCGCAGCGCCGGCTTGGACACCTTGCGCAGCTGGACGAGCACGGCGGCGAAACCGTTGAAGTGCTCGATCGTGAAGAACGCCTTCGGGTTCGCGGCGAGCGCGGCCTCCTTCTCGCTCAGATCGGCGACCTTGATCGCGAGGATCGGACCCTCGGGCGGGGTCTCGTCCCGGAACCGCTTGATGTCGGCCTTGCTGAACGGGCGCTCCCAGACGAAGCCCGTGCCGTCGACGAACCAGGTGCGGTGCCCGAAGCGCGCACCCTCGGTGACCTCGGGCAGCGCCAGCGCGAGCCGCGCGACCTCGTCGAAGTCGATCACCGCAGGGCGCGGCGGCGCGAGCCACCCAGCATGCTGCGGCTCTGCGAAGCGCTGTAGAGCGCGATGAGCAGTGCCGCCGCGGCGATCTCGAGCAGCACTGTGGGGAACCAGCTCGTGTGCGCCACGTGCTGGCCGAGGAAGCCGCCGATCAGCGAACCGATCCAGCCGAGCAGCACGGTGAGCCAGAACCCGATGCGGTGCGTACCGGGCAGGACGAGGCGCGCGATCCCGCCGATGATGAGGCCGACGAAGGCGATGGTGATCAGCGCCCACAGGGCCAGACCGATGAGCGGCAGCACGACGAGCAGCACGATCAGGATGACGAGCAACGCGAGCAACATGGCTCTCACGGTAATCGGCGCCCGCTAGCACGAGGTACCGACCGGTCATCCTCATCTCGTCCACATGGGCACCGGTCGTCCACAACCGCCGTCGAGGGGCCGCGCCGGGTCGGCGGAACTACCTAGCTTTCCTGCCGTCCCCTTCCCCGATTTCCTCGAACGGAGTCCGTCGTGCACGACTACTTCCGCTTCCGCCGCGCGCTGCTCGCACTGCTGCTGGGCGCGCTGTCCTGTGCCGCGCTCGCGCCGGTGTCCGCCCACGCCGCAGCACCTGTGGGGCGCGGCACCCACGTCATGGGTCTGCACCACCGCCATCACGACGCCAAACAGAAGTCCTTCAACTGGTCGGGCTACATCCGCAAGGGCCACAAGTTCACCAGCGCGTCGGGCAGCTGGACGGTGCCCACCCTGAAGTCCACGTACGACGGCTACTCGTCGACCTGGGTGGGCATCGACGGCGCGGCCGCCGGAGACGGGTATCTCATCCAGACCGGCACCGAAGCCGACGTGAGCGGCGGCCGGCGCACCTATCGCGCGTGGTGGGAGATCATCACGCCCACCGATCCGGCGCCGGAGAACGTCTTCGCGAAACTCGCCGTCCACCCCGGCGACTCGATCTCGGCGTCGGTGGCGAAGAACGCGGCCGGCAGGTGGACGATGCGGCTGCGCAACAACACCACCGGCCACAGCGCGTCGCACACGGCAGCGTTCGCCGGCACCGGATCCAGTGCCGAGTGGATCCAGGAGGACACGATGGTCGGCGGCTACATCTCGACCGCACCTGACTGGGGCAGCGTCACGTTCCGCCGGCTGCTGCTGCAGCACGAGAACCCGCACCTGCTCGCGGCCGAGGCCGTCGACATCGTCGACGCCGAGGGCACCCGGGAAGCAGCGGCCGGATCGCCGACCACGTCCGGCAACGGATTCACCGTGACCTGGCTGGCGACCGGCACGCGCACCGCGGCCGGCTGACCGAACCGGCTGACCCGTGCCGTCTCCGTTGCGTCCCGTTGACCGGCTACTGACCGGTAGTTACGATTCGCCCACTTTCCGACATACCGGGGTGAATCATGCGGCTACGCATCATCGTGTCCACCGTTGCGGCTCTCGCGTCGGCAGCGCTGCTCGTCCCCGCCGCCGCGACCGCGGCGACGGGCAAGGCGCACGGCCTGCACGCCATCCGTGGGGCATGCGCCGCGAAGACGCAGGCCGGCGCCGCGCACTGCAACCTGCGGCTGCTCGCCACCGCGGACGGCGCGGCGGCCGCCGCTGCGGCGCCCACCGGCTACGGCCCGCCCGACCTGCGCAGCGCGTACGGGCTGAGCGCGACCGGTGGTGCGGGGCAGACGATCGCGATCGTCGACGCGTACGACGACAAGACCGCCGAGGCCGACCTCGCGATGTACCGCGCGTACTACGGCCTGCCGGCGTGCACCACGGCCAACGGCTGCTTCAAGAAGGTGAACCAGACCGGCGTGCAGGGCTCCTACCCCGCGAACAACGTCGGCTGGGCGCTCGAGATCAGTCTCGACCTCGACATGGCCTCCGCCATCTGCGCGAACTGCAACATCCTGCTCGTCGAGGCGAAGAACAACCAGAACGCCAACCTCTACGCGGCGGTCGACACGGCGGCCCGGCTCGGTGCGACCGAGATCTCGAACAGCTACGGCGGCGCCGAGGCGTCGACCGAGACTGCTCAGGACGTGCACTACAACCATCCGGGCATCGCGATCACGGTGAGCTCCGGTGACGCGGGCTACGGCGTCGAGTACCCGGCAGCCTCGCAGTACGTCACCGCCGTCGGCGGCACCACGCTCACCCGCTCCGGCAGCGGCTTCACCGAGTCGGCCTGGAACGGCGCGGGCAGCGGGTGCTCGAAGTACGAGCTCAAGCCGTCCTGGCAGCACGACCCCGGTTGCGCGAAGCGCACGGTCGCCGACGTCAGCGCGGTGGCCGACCCGAACACCGGCGTCGCGGTGTACGACAGCAACTGCAGCGCGTTCGGCCAGCTGCTGGGCCAGTGCTTCAAGGGCTGGGGCACGGTCGGCGGCACCAGCGCGAGCGCGCCGATCATCGCCGGCGTGTACGCGCTCGCCGGCAATGCCGCGAGCACGAATTACCCGTCATCGATCCCCTACGCCAACACCGGCGCGCTGCACGACGTGACGACCGGCAGCAACGGCTCGTGCAGCGGCAGCTACCTGTGCACCGCGGGCGCGGGCTACGACGGCCCCACCGGGCTCGGCACGCCGAACGGCACCGGCGCCTTCTAACGCAAGGCACTCGCCAGGTCGATGCGCCCGGCCAGCTGCTCCAGCAGCGGGCCGGGCGCAGCCATGCAACGGGTGATGTCAGGCTCGACATCGGTCAGTGCGTACGCAGCCTCGATCCCGGCCTCGGCGAGGCGGCCGGGCGGCAGCAGGCACCGGCCGCACACCGCGAGCACCGGCACGCCGGCGCGGCGCGCGGCAGCGGCCACCCCGGCCGGAGCCTTGCCGTGCAACGTCTGCTCGTCCAGCGCGCCCTCGCCGGTGATCACGAGCGCCGCACCGGCGACCAGCGCATCGAAGCCGATGAGCTCGAGCACCACGTCGATGCCCGGGCGCATGACCGCCTGCAGCACGGCGAGCGCGGCGTAGCCGACACCGCCGGCTGCGCCGGCGCCGGGGCGTCCGGCCACGTCGACATCCACGAGCCGCGCCCACCTGGCCAGCGCGGTGTCGAGCAACTCGACGTCGCGGGCAGTGGCACCCTTCTGCGGCCCGTACACCGCCGCGGCGCCGTGCGGTCCCAGCAGCGGGTTGTCCACGTCACTGGCCAGCACGATGCGTGACTCGCGCAGCCGCGCATCGAGCCCGCTGAGCTCGACGCGCGCGAGCTTCAGCAACGCGGCACCCCCGGCCGCCAGCTCGGCGCCCGCCGGGTCGAGCAGCCGCGCACCCAGCGCCTGCACCATCCCGGCGCCGCCGTCGGTAGAGGCGCTGCCGCCGACGCCGAGCACGATCTCGGTGCAGCCCGCGTCCAGTGCCGCCCGGATCAGCTCCCCGGTGCCGCGGCTCGTCGCACCCAGCGGGTCGCGCCGGTCGCCGAGCATCGCCAGCCCGGACGCCGCCGCCAGTTCTACGAGCCCGGTCTGCCCCCGCACCGCGAAGGACGCGTCGACGGGCGAGCCGACCGGCCCGGTGACCGTCGCAGCGACGCGCCTGAATCCCGCGGCGACCGCCGCGTCGACGGTGCCGTCACCGCCATCGGCGATCGGCACCTCGACCACGTCCAGGTCGACCTGCATCCGGCGCAGACCCGCAGCGACGTGCGCCGCGACCTGTGCCGCGGTGAGCGTGCCCTTGAACTTGTCCGGCGCGACGACGACGCGCGGCATCGGCCGGCCCCTCCTAGTCCAGCAGCGCGATGGCGGTCGGTGCGTCGGCGCCGCGTTCGGCGAGCTCTTCGAACTCGATCACGTTGTCGAGCTCGGTGCCCATCGAGATGTTAGTGACCCGTTCGAGCACCACCTCGAGCACGACCGGCACGGAGAACTCGGCCATCAGCTTGCGGGCCTGCTCGAACGCACCGGGCAGCTCGTCCGGCTCGTGCACCCGGATCGCCTTGCAGCCCAGACCCTCGGCGACCTTGACGTGGTCGACGCCGTAGCCGTTCACCTCGGGCGAGTTCACGTTGTCGAACGCGAGCTGCACGCAGTAATCCATGTCGAAGCCGCGCTGCGACTGCCGGATGAGGCCGAGATAGGAGTTGTTCACGACCATGTGCAGGTACGGGATGTGGAACTGGGCGCCGACGGCCAGCTCCTCGATCATGAACTGGAAGTCGTAGTCGCCCGACAGCGCGACGACCGTCGCGTCCGGATCGGCGACGCACACGCCGAGGGTCGCGGGCACCGTCCAGCCCAGCGGGCCTGCCTGCCCGCAGTTGATCCAGTGCCGCGGCTTGTAGACGTGCAGGAACTGCGCGCCCGCAATCTGTGACAGCCCGATCGTGCTGACGTAGCGCACGTCCTCGCCGAAGGCGCGGTTCATCTCCTCGTACACGCGCTGCGGCTTGATCGGCACGTTCTCGAAGTGTGTCTTGCGCTGCAGTGACCCCTTGCGCGCCGCGCATTCGGCGACCCAGGTGTTGCGGTCGGCCAGCGTGCCCGCGTCGCGCCGCTCGCGCGCGACCTCGACCAGACGCTCCAGCGCCGCCTTCGCGTCCGACACGATGCCGTAGTCGGGCGCGAACACCCGCCCGATCTGAGTGGGCTCGATGTCGACGTGCACGAACGTGCGGCCGCGCCGGTAGGTGTCGAGACCGCCGGTGTGCCGGTTGGCCCAGCGGTTGCCGATGCCGAGTACGAAGTCGGACGCGAGCATCGTCGCGTTGCCGTAGCGGTGCGCGGTCTGCAGCCCAGCCATGCCCGCCATCAGCGGGTGATCGTCGGGGATCGTGCCCCATCCCATCAGCGTCGGGATCACCGGCACGTCGAGCAGTTCGGCGAGCTCGACGAGCAGGTCACTCGCGTCGGCGTTGATGATGCCGCCGCCGGCGACGATGAGCGGACGCTCGGCCGCGGCCAGCATGTCCAGCGCCTTCTCCGCCTGCGCCCGGGTCGCCGCCGGCTTGTAGACCGGCAGCGGCTCGTAGGTCTCGACGTCGAACTCGATCTCGGTCTGCTGCACGTCGAAGGGCAGGTCGAGCAGCACCGGGCCGGGACGGCCGGAGCGCATCAGGTGGAACGCCTGCTGGAACGCGCCGGGCACCTGCGCGGGCTCGAGCACGGTCATCGCCAACTTCGTCACCGGCTTCGCGATCGAGGCGATGTCGACGGCCTGGAAGTCCTCCTTGTGCAGCCGCGCGACCGGTGCCTGCCCGGTGATGCACAGGATCGGGATCGAGTCGGCCCAGGCCGAGTAAAGCCCGGTGATCATGTCGGTGCCGGCCGGGCCACTGGTGCCGACGCAGACGCCGATGTTGCCGGCCTTCGCGCGGGTGTAGCCCTCGGCCATGTGCGACGCACCCTCGACGTGCCGGGCGAGCACATGCGTGATCGAGCCGTTCGTGCGCAGCGCCGAGTAGAACGGGTTGATCGCCGCGCCGGGCAGCCCGAAGCAGTGGGTGACGCCCTCCTTCTGCAGGATGGCGACGGCCGCGTCGATCGCACGCATCTTCGTCATGACGAGTTCCGTCCGGACAGCTGCTCCACCTGCAGCAGCAACGCACTGTGGTCGAGCGCGCCATGACCCTGCGCGCGCAGCGAGGCGACGAGTTGCGCCACGTGCGCGCCGAGCGGGATCGCGACACCGGCCTCGCGCGCCGCGGACGTGACGATGCCCATGTCCTTGTGGTGCAGGTCGATGCGGAACCCGGGGGTGAACTCGCGCTTGAGCATGTTCGCCGCCTTCCGGTCGAGGATCGCGTTGCCGGCGAGGCCACCGGCGAGCACCCGCACTGCGGCCTCGGTGTCGACCCCGTAGGCCTCGAGGAACACGATCGCCTCCGCGACGAGCTCGATGGTGCCCGCGACGATGAGCTGGTTGGCCGCCTTCACCGTCTGCCCGGCGCCGGGCGGGCCGACGTGCACGATCGTCCTGCCGACCTTCTCCAGGATCGGCATCGCGAGGGCCACGTCGTCGGGCTCGCCGCCGACCATGATCGACAGCGTCGCTTCGACCGCACCGATCTCGCCGCCGCTCACCGGCGCGTCCACGACGCGGAAGCCGCGCGCGGTGCCCTCATCGGCGACCCGGCGGGACACGTCCGGACGGATCGAGGAGCAGTCGATGTAGAGCGTGCCGGGCTTGGCGTTGGCGAAGATGCCGTCCGCGCCGAGCGCGACGCCCTCGACGTCCGGGCTGTCCGGAACCATGGTGATCACGACGTCGGCCTCGGCGACTGCCTCGGCGACGCTGTTCGTGCCGCGTCCGCCGTGCTCGACCAACCGGTCGACGGCGGGCCGGGAGAGGTTGCACCCGACGACGTCGTAGCCCGCGTCGACGAGGTGGGCGGCCATCGGGCCACCCATGATGCCCAGGCCGATGAAGGCGATCGTCGTCATCGTGAAACTCCCTCGAACGTGGTGAGCCAGCCGAGGCTCTGCTCGGTGGTCGGTGTGGTCGGCTTGTACTCGAGCCCGACGTGTCCGGCGTAGCCGGCGGCGGCGAGCGCGGCGAGCAAGCCGTCGAGATCGAGTTCGCCGGTGCCCGGTTCGCCGCGGCCCGGCGCGTCCGCGATCTGGACGTGCCCGATCAGGTGCCCGTACGCGGTGATCGCGGCGAGCACGTCGTCGCCGTTCACGCTGAGGTGGTACAGGTCGGCGAGCAGCTTGATGTTGGGCAGCCCGAGCCGGTCGATCACCCCGACCGCGTCGGCCGCCGTCAGCAGCGGGTAGCGCGGCGCGCCGCTGACCGGCTCGATGAGCACGATGGCACCGATGGCGTCGGCGGCAGCTGCGGCTCGGGCGAGGTTCTCGACCGCGACGTCGTCCTGCTGCTGCGGCGTGACGTCGCCGAGGCGGTTGCCGTAGAGCGCGTTGAACGCGCGGGTGCCCAGCCGCGCACCGATCTCGACGGTCGCGGCGATGTTGTCGCGGAACTCCTGCCGGCGCTGCGGCCAGGAGACCAGCCCGCGATCGCCGCCGGGCATGTCGCCGGCGAAGAAGTTGAGACCGGTCAGCTGCACGCCGGCGTCCTGGACGGCGCGCACGAAGTGGTCGGCCTCGAGATCGGTCGGGACGGCCGCGCCGAACGGCCACCAGAACTCCACGGCGTCGAAGCCCGCAGCCTTGGCCGCAGCGGGCCGCTCGAGCAGCGGCCGCTCGGTGAACAGGATCGAGCAGTTGGCCGTGTAGGGCAGGACGTGCGTCATGGCTGCAAGTCAAGCCCTCGGCGCGAGCCGTCGATATCGGCAGGACCCCCAAGCCAGCCCCGAATCGGCCCCCCGACCTTGTGCGTTCCTCCAGGCCCTCCAGATCGGCCGAAAGATCGGCCCAGCGATCGGCCCAGCGATCCGCTTAGAGATCGACGTGAGTCCCGATGCCACGTTCCCGCGCAGCGGTGAGCACCAGCGAGGCGGCCGCGGCATCCTGCACGGCGACGCCGACCGACTTGTAGAGCGTGATCTCGGCGTCGCTCGTGCGTCCCGGCGCTGAGCCTGCGCAGATGGAACCGAGCTCGACCAGCTCGTCCGCGGTGATCAGCCCGTCCTCGATCGCGAGCCGGATCTCGACCGGGCCGGACGGTGGCGCCGCGAGCGCCGCGGCCCGTGATTCGACGACGACACGCGCGTCGCGCAGCAGCGCGCCGTCGACCTCGCCCGTGCCCGCGCTGTCGTAGCCGACCGAGTTGACATGCGTCCCGGGGCGCAGCCACTCGCGTAACACGACGGGCGCAGCCGGGTGCGTGGCGGCACACACCACGTCGGCGGCACGCACCGCATCCTCGACCGACGCGGCAGCCGACACCGGCAGCCCGTCGCCGCGCAGCTCCGCGACGAGGTCGGCAACGCGGGCGGGGTCGCGGCCCGCGATGCGGATGGTGCGCAACGTGCCGAGCCGTGCGAGCGCGCGCGCGTGGGACGCTGCCTGCACACCGGAGCCGACGATCGTCGCGGCTTCGGCGTCTGCCCGCGCGAGCTGCCTGGTGGCCAGCGCCGAACCGGCAGCGGTGCGCGTGGCAGTGATGTAGGTGCCGTCCATGACGGCGACCGGGGCGCCGGTGTCCGGATCGAAGCAGCAGATCAGCGCGTGGTGCGTCGGCACCTCGCGGTTCTCCGGGAACAAGCTCACGAGCTTCGTCGTCAAGGTGCGCGCCGCCGGCAGGTACGCGGGCATCGCGGCGAGCATCGCGTGCCGCTGCTCGACCAGCGCGGCCACCCGGGCCGGCATCGACACCGACCCCGCGCTGAGGTCGATCATCGCGGCCTCGAGCGCGTCGACGAGCCGGTCGAGATCGAGCAGCTCCCGTACGCCCCGAGCAGACAAGACCAGCACGGCTCACCCCGCTCGATGATCTCGGCGTCAGCAGCGGAAAACCGCTGCTCCTGCCGAGATCATCGCGTATTCGCCCAGCGCTGGTCGATGGCTGCACGGCCGGCGGGGGTGAGATCGCCGAAGAGGCGTAGCCGGGCCATGCCGCCGTCCGGGTACACGTCGAGCCGCACCTCGCGTGCCGGCGGCGCGTCCGCGAGGACGAACCGGTGCCGCGTGTCAGGCTGCAACGCCGTGCGTGGCAGCAGGTCGAACCAGTCGCCGTCGGCGCGGCCACGCAGCGCGGCCCAGCCCGGCGCGTTGAACAAGAAGTAGGACGTGTCGAGCTCGGCAACGCGCACAACGCCGTCGGCGACGAGCCGCACCGACACCCAGTCGTTGCCGTCGTCGCGGCGGCGCGCCGTCTCCCAGCCCTCTCCCATCGTGCGCACGAGGCCGGGCGAGATCAGGTTGTTCGGCGAGCTGTAGAACATGTTGGAGCACCCGACGACCAGCCCGCCGTTCTCCAGCGCCGCCAGGTCGACACCGCCGGTCAGCAACGCCGGGTCCGGCACGACCGCACCGTGTACGCGCAGCCGGGCGACCCCGCCGTCGGGATAGATCGAGAGCCGCACGTGGGTCCAACGCCGCTCGGACGAGACCGCGAAGGCGTTCTCCGCGTCGCCCTTGATCGCGGTGCGCCCGACGAGTGGGTGCCACTCGGCGGCGAGCACCTCCTCCACGGACGGGTAACCAGGCACGCATGCCGCCTCGACCGAGGCCTCGGGCGGGAAGTTGCCCTTGAACCACGCGGTGTCGATCACGACGCCGCGCACGATGCCCGCGGCACCCAGGCGGACGATCGCCGCGTCGTTGCCGGCCTCGCGCCGACGGCGCGTCTCCCACCCGTCGTAGACCTTGCCGCGGTGCCCGAACGACGATTCGTCGAACTGTGCGGCGCCGGGGAGGATCAGGTTCTGCCGTTCGGCGAACGAGTCGTCGTTCGCCCACACGACGCTGCCGCCGAGCGTGCGCACCGCAAGATCCGGCAACGTTCGGAAGTCGGTCTCCATCACGAGTCCCCTCTGCCCAGCAGTCGACCACGAGGCGCGTCGCCGACGACCGCGCCGCGCAACCACGTGCGACGTACGACGCCGCGCAACGCGCGACCGGCGTACGGCGTCACGGGGTGCCGGTGATGCAGCGCGGCCGGGTCGACGACGAACGACTCGTCGGGCGCGAAGGCCACGAGGTCCGCGCTGCAGCCCGCTGCGATGCGTCCCTTCTCGCGCAGCCCGACGAGCGCAGCGGGCGCGGACGCCATCCAGCGCACGACATCGGTCAGCGCGAAGCCGCGCGCGGTGGCGGCGGTCCAGACGATCGGCAGCCCGAGTTGTAGCGACGCGATGCCGCCCCACGCCTCGCCGAAGTCGCCGTGCTCGAGGCCCTTCAGCGCCGGGGTGGCCGGCGAGTGGTCGCTGACCACGGTGTCGATGACGCCCGCCGCGAGCCCGTCCCACAGCGCGTCCTGGTTCGTCGCGCCGCGGATCGGCGGGCAGCATTTGAACTGCGTCGCGCCGTCGCCGATGTCCTCGGCGGCGAGCGTCAGGTAGTGCGGGCAGGTCTCCGCGGTGACGCGCACCCCATCGGCCCGGGCGGCAGCAAGAGCGCCGAGCGCGGCAGCACTCGCGAGGTGCAGCACGTGCACCCGGGCGCCCGTTGCCCGGGCAGCCGCGATGACGTGCTCCACGGCGACGACCTCGGCCGCGTCCGGGCGGGACTCGACGAAATCCACGTACGAGCGCCCGTGCGCGTCGCCGATGAGCCCGGCGTCCTCTGCGTGCACGATGAGCAGACCGTCGAAGTCGGCGATCTCCTTCGCCGCGTCATGCAGCTGCGCCACGGTGAGCGGCGCGAACTCCTCCACCCCGGAGTGCACGAGGAACGCCTTGAACCCGAACACACCCTCGTCGTGCAGCGCGCGCAGGCCGCCGAGGCTGCTCGGCACCGCACCACCCCAGAAGCCGACATCGATCACGCATTTCTCCTCGGCCGCCGACCGCTTGGCGACGAGCGCGGGCACGTCCACGGTCGGCGGGATCGAGTTGAGCGGCATGTCGATCAGCGTCGTGACACCGCCGGCCGCCGCGGCGCGGGTGGCAGAGGCGAAGCCCTCCCACTCGGTTCGGCCGGGCTCGTTGACGTGCACGTGCGTGTCGACGAGCCCGGGCAGCAGCACCTCGTCGTCGGTGAGCTCGACGTCGGCCGCACCGACCGCGTCGAACGCCGCTACGTCCGCGATCACCCCGTCGCGCACGACGACCGCCGCGGGCCGTTCGGCGCCGTCGACGATCACCCGGTGCGCGCGGACGATCACGCAACGCCCTCCCGGTACGCACGCCACGAGCCGAGCGCGCTGATGTCCTTCATGGGCAGGTCCGGCTTCGGCCGGCGCAGCACCATCGCGAACGATCCGCTGCCGTCAGCGAGCTCGATCACGCCGAGTTCCAGCCCGTCCGGCTCGGCGGGCAGCAGCACCTCACGCAGCTGCTCGTAGCTGATGTCGTACAGCTCGCCCTGCACGGACGCGCCCTCCGCGCCGAGGTCCTCCAGCGCCGGGTAGCGGTCGTCGACCGAGTGGAAGCGGTAGCGCGCGGCCGTGCTCGTCGCACCGAGGAACTCGGCGTCGCCGACCAGGTGGTGCATGTCGCCGCCGCGCATCGCCGTCCCGTTCAAGAACATGCGCGGCATCAGAGCGTCCCCGTGATGTGTTCCGGACGGACCGGCACCCGGCGCAGCGCGAGCCCGGTGGCCTGCCGGATCGCCGCCGCGACGGCCGGCCCGGACGAGATCGTCGGTGGCTCCCCGACGCCGCGCACGCCGTAGGGCGCGTGCGGGTCGGCGTACTCGAGCACCTCGATCTTCATCGGCGGCATGTCGAGGATCGTCGGGATGAGGTAGTCGGTGAAGGACGGGTTCCGGATGATTCCGTCCTGCACGATGATCTCCTCCATCAGCGCCAGGCCCATGCCTTGCGCGCTGCCGCCCTGGATCTGCCCCATGACGGCGGCCGGGTTGATCGCCTTGCCGACGTCCTGCGCGGTGTCGAGCGCGACGACCTTCACGAGGCCCAGTTCAATGTCGACGTCGACCACGGCGCGATGGGCGGAGAACGCGTACTGCACATGCGCGTCGCCCTGCCCCGTCTCCGGATCGATGCGCGACGTCGGCCGATGCCGCCACTCGACGGTCTCCTCGATCGCTTCCGCACCGAGCAGGTCCGCGAGTGCCGCGACGACCTCGCCGGAGGAGGACACGATCTTGCCGCCGTCCAGGCGCAGCCCGGCGACCGGCGTACGCGCCGCGGCAGCCGCGCGTTCCAGGATGGCCGTGCGCACCGCCTCGCAGGCGGCCTTCACCGCGCCACCGGTGACGTAGGTCTGCCGGGAAGCCGACGTCGAGCCGCCCGAGCCGACCTGGGTGTCCTTCGCGTGCACGACGACCCGTTCGACACCGAGCTCGGTACGGCAGATCTGCTGCTCGACGGTGATCAGACCCTGACCCACCTCGGCCGCCGCGGTGTGCACGGTGACCACCGGCTCGCCCGCGGTGATCTCGAGTCGCACCCGCGCGGTCGAGTAGTCGTCGAAGCCCTCGGAGAAGCCGACGTTCTTGTACGTCACCGCGTAGCCGACGCCGCGCACCACGCCTTCGCCGTGCGTCGTGTTCGCGACGCCGCCGGGCAGATCACGCAGGTCGCGGGTGCCGGTCGGTGCCGGCGGCAGCGGCAGGTCGTTGACGATCTGCAGCAGCTCGCCGACGGGCGCCGCGGAGTCGATGAGCTGGCCGGTGATGTTCTCGTCGCCTTCGCGCATGCCGTTGAGCTGCCGGATCGCGATGCGGTCGACCCCCACGCGGTCGGCCAGTTCGTCCATCAGCGCCTCGTGCGCGAACGCCGCCTGCACGCAGCCGAAGCCGCGCATCGCACCGCAGGGCGGGTTGTTCGTGTAGACGCCGAAGCAGTCGACGTGCACGACCGGGAAGCGGTACGGGCCGAGGCCCATGGTGCCGCCGTTGCCGACAACAGCGCCGGTCGACGACGCGTACGCGCCGCCGTCGAACACGATCTCGGCCTTGCCGTAGCGCAGCCGGCCGTCCTCGTCGGCACCGAACTCGTACCGCATCGACGCGGGGTGGCGGTGCACGTGCCCGAAGAACGACTCCTCGCGGTTGTAGACCATCTTCACCGGACGGTTCGTGTGCATGGCGAGCAGGCAGGCGTGCACGTGCATCGAGAGGTCCTCGCGGCCGCCGAACGCACCGCCGACGCCGGCCAGGGTCAGCCGCACCTTCTCGGGTGGCAGCGCGAGTGCCTGACAGATCTGGCGCTGGTCGACGTGCAGCCATTGCGTCGCGACGTACAGCTCGACGCCGCCGTCCTCGGCGGGCACCGCGAGCCCGGACTCGGGACCGAGGAACGCCTGGTCCTGCATGCCGACCTCGAAGTCGAGCGATACGACGACCGGCGCCGAGTCCGGCACCGTGCCGCCCTTGCGGATCCTGAGGTGCCGCACGAGGTTGCCGTCGGGGTGCACGAGCGGTGCGGTCGGGTCGAGCGCGGCGCGCCCTTCGGTGACCGCGGGCAGCACCTCGTAGTCGACGACGATCTTCTTCGCCGCCTGCCGGGCAACCTCCGGGTGGTCGGCTGCGACGATCGCGACCGGCTCGCCCTGGTAGCGCACGATGCCGTCGGCGAGCGCGGGCTGGTCGTCGTGCTCGAGCCCGACGCGGTTACGTCCCGGGACGTCGTCGGCGGTGAGCACGGTGTGCACGCCGGCCGTTGCCATCGCCGCACCGATGTCGATGGACCGGATGCGCGCGTGCGGGTGCGGGCTGCGCAGCGTGGCGCCCCAGATCATGTCGTCGAGCCAGAGATCGCTCGAATACGCGAACTCGCCCGTCACCTTCTGCACGCCGTCCGGGCGCAGCGGGCTGTCGCCGATGCGGCCCGTCGTCGCGGTGTCGGTCTGCGTTGCGGGCGTGCTCACGATGCCACCAACTTCCGGCTGGCGCGGACGGCCTGTGCCGTCAGCGCGGGTTCGTCCACGGTGCCCACAACCCCGTCCTCGACGACGGGACGGCCGTCGACAAGCAACAGCTTCAGTGGGGCCGGTGCGCCGAGCACCAGCGCCGCAACCGGGTCGTCGATGCCGGCGTGCGCGGGCGTGTCGAGCTGCCACAGCGCGATGTCGGCGAGCTTGCCGGGCTCGAGCGAGCCGATCTCGGCGGAGCGGCCGAGCACGGCGGCGCCGCCGAGCGTCGCGAGTTCGAGTGCCCCGCGCGCAGTCATCGCGGACGGCCCGCCGCGGGCGCGGGCGAACAGCAGCGCGTGCCGCGCCTCTTCGAGCAGGCTGCTCGACTCGTTGCTCGCGGCGCCGTCGACGCCGAGCCCGACCGTGGCGCCGGCTGCGCGCAGATCGACCGCACGCGCGATGCCGGCGCCGAGCCGCGCGTTGGAGGTCGGGCAGTGCGCGATGCCGGTGCCGCTCGCGCCGATGCGCTTGACGGCGTCGTCGTCGAAGTGGACGCCGTGGGCGTACCAGACGTCCGGCCCGGCCCAGCCCAGGCTCTCGACGTAGTCGAGCGGCGAGCCGCCGAAGTGCTCGCGGCAGTAGTCGTCCTCGTCGTCGGTCTCGGCGAGATGCGTGTGCAGGTGCACGCCCTTGCGCCGCGCGAGCACCGCCGCGTCGCGCATCAGCTCACCGGTCACCGAGAACGGCGAGCACGGCGCGACGGCGATGCGCAGCATCGAGTCGAACGAAGGGTCGTGCCACGCGTCGATCGCGGCCTCGGTGCCGGCCAGGATCGCGTCGCGGTCCTCGACGATCTCATCCGGCGGCAGCCCGCCGGCGCTCTTGCCGAGGTCCATCGAACCGCGGCACGGGTGGAAGCGCAGCCCCACGGCCTGCGCCGCCGCGATCTCCGCGGCGAACACGTCACCGCCCTCGCGCGGCACGACGTACTGGTGGTCGGTCGTGGTCGTGCAGCCGCTGCGGGCGAGGCGCGAGAGCGCAGCGCCGGCCGCGGCGTTGACCGCGTCCGCGTCGATGCGCGCCCAGATCGGGTAGAGCGCGGTGAGCCACTCGAACAGCGTCGCGTCGGTGGCAAGACCACGCGTGAGCCACTGATAGAGGTGGTGGTGCGTGTTGACGAAGCCGGGCGTGGCCAGACAACCGGACGCGTCGACCACGGATGCCCCGTCCGCGGCCTTGGCCGGCCCGTCGCCGACGGAGACGATGCGGTTGCCGTCGACGACGATGTGCCCGGACGCGTACTCGTTGCGGTCGCCGTCCATGGTGGCGATCGCGCAGCCGTCGAGGATCAGCGTCATGTCGTGGCCATCCGGTCGGCGGCGAGGCGTACCGCGTCGAGGATCTTCTCGTAGCCGGTGCAGCGGCACAGGTTGCCGGCGAGCGCCTCGCGGATCTCCGGGTCGCTGGGCTGCGGTTCACGGGCGAGCAGGTCGTGCGCGGCGACGATCAGGCCGGGCGTACAGAAGCCGCACTGCACCGCGCCCGCCTCGACGAAGCACTGCTGCACCGGGTGCAGGTCCTCGCCGTCCGCCAGGCCTTCGACGGTGGTGATGTCGCGGTCCTGCGCCTGGCCGGCCGCGACCAGGCACGCGCACACCGGCACGTTGTCGAGATAGACGGTGCACGAGCCGCACTCGCCCTGCTCGCACGCGTTCTTCGACCCGGGCAGCCCCATGCGTTCGCGCAGCACGTAGAGCAGGCTCTCGCCGGGCCAGACGTCGTCGACCTGACGGCTCTCGCCGTTGACGGTGGTGGTGATGCGCATCCCGATCACGCTGCTCTCTGGTAGTCGTGCCAGGCCCACGCGAGCGCGCGGCGGGCCATCACCGACAGCGAGTGCAGCCGGTAGGCGGCGGTGCCGCGAACGTCGTCGATCGGGCTGGCCGCGGCACGCACCCGCTCGCCGAATTCGCGCGCGACGGAGTCGGCCAGCTCGCGCCGCCCGTCCCAGTCGAGCTCGCCGGCCAGGAAGGACTCGGCGTCGGGCGCGCGGCGCGGGGTCGGCGCCGCCGAGCCGATGCCCGTCCCCACCGTGCGGCGGTCGGGGTGCAGCGCGAGCCCGAACGCGGCCACCGAGATGACCATCGCGTTGCGCGTGCCGATCTTGCTGAACTGCTGCGGGCCGCTCGGCGGGGTTACCCAGATGGCTGCGACGAGCTCGTCCGGCTCGAGGGCGTTGCGCTTGACGCCGGTATAGAACTCGGCGATCGGGATGCTGCGGGTGCCGCGCGTCGAGGCGACCTCGACCGAGGCCTCGGCGGCGAGCAGCGCGGGGTGCGCGTCACCGGCCGGGGACGCGGCGCCGAGGTTGCCGCCGACCGTCCCGCGGTTGCGGATCTGCGGCGAGCCGACCGTGCGCGATGCCATCGCGAGGCCGGGCAGGGTGTCGCCGAGCTCGTCGATGACCCGGCTGTAGCTGACGCCGGCACCGAGGCGCACCCGGCCGTCCTCCGTCCACCACTGCGCGAGGTCGTCGACCCGGTTCAGGTCGAGCAGCGCCTCGGGGCGGTGCTTGTCGAAGTTCAGCTCGACCATCACGTCGGTCCCGCCGGCGATCGGGACGGCACCCGGGTGCGCGGCCTTCGCCTCGAGCGCCTCGGCCCAGCTGCGCGGCTGCAGGAAGTCCATGTCACAGCAGTGAACTCTCGTCACGCCGTTTGCCCAACAGGTAACGGGCACGAAGCGCCTGCCCCGTGCGGCGGGGCTGTTGTAGGTTCCTCTAAACGGCCAGGGAGGTGGCGTCGGTGCTGCTGCGCGACCTGCTCGCCATCCCGGAGCTGCACCTCGAGCTGCTCTACGAGCCGCCGGGCGGACTCGACCGGGTGCTGCGCCGGGTGTGCGCGTCCGATCTGCTGCATCCGAGCCGTTACGTCTCCCCTGACGATCTCGTGGTGAGCGGGCTCAACTGGCGTCGTGCTCCCGAGGACAGCGAGGTGTTCGTCGGCGAGCTCGTCGAGGGCGGCGCTGCGGCCCTGGCCGCCGGCGACGCACTGCTCGGCTCGATCCCGGACGACCTCGTCGAGGCGTGCCGCGCGCACGAGCTGCCGCTGATCGAGGTGCCGACCGAGGTGTCGTTCGCCGACGTCATCGAGTACCTGATCTCGGCGGTCAGCGCCGAGCGGGGCGCGCGGCTCTCGGCGAGCCTGGGCCGGCAGCGCCAGCTGCTCTCCGACGTCGCCGCCGGTCGCAGCCTGACCGAGATCGCGGCGCAGCTCAGTGGCGAGATCGGCGCGCAGTGCCGCGTGCTCACCCCGACCGGCCGGCACATCGTGGCCGGGTCTGCGCCGCTGGAGCCGGGCGAACTCGACGCGGTGACCCGGACGTTCCTCACCGCGCAGCGGCTGCCCGCCGCCGCGCCCGGCCCGTACAGCCTCTTCACCGTCGGCACCGGCTTCGACGCCCGGCTGACGGCCTGGCTGATCGCGGTCGAGGGCGAGCTGACCGCGTTGTCCGCCGACGCGGTCGAGGCGATCACCGAGTTCGCGTCGATCGCGGCCCTCGACCGGTTCCGTGCCGGCGAGGGGTTGCGCGCGATCCGCCACATCGCCGAGGAGGCGATCACGCTCGCGGACTCCGGCGGCAGCCCGCTCGAGATCGGCGCGCGGCTGCGGCAGGCGGGGCTCGACCCGGCAGAGCCGGTGCTCGTCGTCGTCGCCGACTTCGCCGGCCGGCCGGACCTGCTCGACACGGCCCGCACCGTGCTCGAGGACGTCGCGTGCTGCAACGGCCCGCCGGTGGTGGCGACGAGCCGCGACGGACGCGCCGTGGCGCTGCTGTCCGGCGACGCGGCAGGCGTGCCGGCGCTGGTGCGCTCGGCGATCGGCCGGCTCGCACCCGGCGTCGGACGCACCCCGATCGCGGTCGGCATCAGCGCGCCGTCGACACCGGAGGCGCTGGCCGGCGCGCTCGAGGAGGCGCGCTACTCACGTCGCCTCGCCGAACTACGCGGCGGGCCGGTGTCGGTGGTGAGCGGCGACGAGGTGACGTCGTACGTGCTGCTGCTCGCCACGGTCCCGGACGAGGTGCGGCGCACGTTCGCCACCCGCGTGCTCGGCCCGGTGCTCGAGTACGACGAGCGCACCGGCGCCGGGCTGCGCGAGACGCTCGAGGCGTTCCTCGCCTGCTCCGGCTCGTGGAGCCGGGCCAGCGAGCAACTGCATTTGCACACGAACACGGTGCGCTACCGCATCGAGCGCATCGAACAGCTCACCGGCCGCAGCCTGAGCAACCTCGAGGACCGCGTCGACGTGTTCCTCGCGCTGCGCTCCCTCTGACGGCACCGGCGATCGGGACGGGATTTTCGCGACCTGATGCAATCGATCGCCGGGTGTGGTCGTTTAGGGGTGTGACCCGGACCGGGCAGGACTTCGCGGCGTTCGTCGCCGAGCGGCAGGCCGGCCTGCTCCGGTTCGCGATGGTCCTCACCGGCGACTCGCGGCTGTCGGAGGAGATCGTCGCCGACGTGCTGGCCCGCTCGTTCGAGCGGTGGGACCAGATCGCGGTCATGGACAAGCCGCACGGCTACGTGCGGCGCATGGTGGTGAACGAGTACCTGTCCTGGCGGCGCAGGCTGCGGCGGACGTTCCCGCTCGGTGCGCTGGACGAGTTGGTCGAGCCGGAACCCGATCACGCAGACGCCCGAACCGAACGCGCGCAGATGCACGCGTACCTGGCCGGGTTGCCGGTGCGGCAGCGCGCGTGCCTGGTGCTGCGCTACTACGAAGGCCTCTCCGATCAGGAGATCGCCGACCTGCTCAGCTGCGCGATCGGGACGGTGCGCAGCAACATCTCCCGCGCCCTCGCCGCGTTGCGCATCGACCTGGCGGTCGCGCCGCCGCACGCAGTCCTCAAGGAGACCTGATGCCTACTCTCGACGATCTTCGCGCCGCGTTCACCGATCTAGAACAGCGCGCTCCGCAGCCGCGGTCGCTGGGCGCGACGGCGCCTCCGACGGCGAAGCGCCGCAGCCGGCGGGGGTGGGGCGCGGCCGCGCTCGCCGCGGCCTCCGTCGCCGCAGTGGCGGTGGGCATCAGCGTCTCGGCCGGGCCCGGGCACGACGCCGCCAGCGCGACGTCCACTGCGCCGTCGGCCCTGTCGACGCCGACCGCGCCGCCAGCATTCGCGGCTGCGCTGGTCGCGCCGAAGCCGGGTGGCTCGCCGCAGCTGAGCTTCGGCTTCGCGGTCGACCCGGTCGCGGGCTACGACGTGACGCCGAGCGCGATCGGCGCGTCATTCCAGTCCGCGGAGATCCACAGCACGGACGACGCGGTGAAGGGTGGGCTGCAGGTCTATTACGCCGGCGCCTTCGACGCCACCGAGGCGCAGCGCGGCATGCCGGTGACCGTGGGCGGCCGGCCCGGGTACTACGCGCCGCTGCGGCTCGCCGACGGCGAGGACACCAGCTACGACGCGCTCGCGTGGCAGTACGCCGACGGCGGGTGGGCCGTCGTCTATCTGTGGGACGGCGCCGCCGGACGGACGGCCGACCCCAACGCGGTGCGGTCGAAGGCATCGGGCGCGGCCGGCGCGACCCAGCCCGGCGGACTGCCCGACCTCGCCGCCCTGCGCGCCGACGAACTGCGACTCGCGAGCGCGACGCACGCCGGCAGCACCGCCGTGCGCGTGCCGCTCAAGGTCAGCGGGCTGGACGTGCAGGTGACCGAGATCGAGCCGGGTTCGGCGGCCGGTGGGCTGGTCGTCAAGGCTGCCGGGCACACCTGGGACTTCGGCTGGGGCAACAGTGAGCTCAGCCCGGCCGACAAGCCGGGGACCGACACGACGACGCTCGCCGGCCGGCAGTGGCTCGTCTATCACGAACGCGTCAGCGGGACGATCATGAGCCTCGGCCTGAGCGCGGCCGGCTTCGGCATGACCGTCACCCCGGTCGGCGCCACGGCCACACTCGCCGACTACCGGGACTTCCTGTCCCACGTCAGCTTCCCCGCGAACCTCGGCGGCCCGACCACCTGGTTCGCGGCCGACAGCGCATTCGGCTGACGCCGGCGCCGTTCAGGTGGACGTCGTGAGTTCACCGAAGAACATGACGACACGCTTGAGGCGACCGTCGTCGGCACGCTCGACCACGTCGATGCCGGTCATCAGCTGGTCGCCGGCGCCATCGGTGATCGTCCAGGCGTACCGGGCGAAGCCGTGGTGTTCGTCGACGTCACTGCTGATCGACACGCGCGCGCCGGGAAACCGTTCGGCGAACCCGGCGATGTGCTCGTTGATCGCGTCGTGGCCGGTCATCCGCCCGGCGCGCGGATCGACGAGTTCTGCATCGGAGGTCATGCATCGCCTCAGCAGCGCGATCCGGGCGTCGCCGTCCGGCGCGTTCCACGCCTCGTCGTACGCCGAGATCGCATCGTCAGGCATGAACAGGACGATACGACTCGACGCGGTGATCACCACGCGCTGCGCCAGACCCTCGAGTCGGGCTTGAGCAAACGCGTTCAGCTGAACGCACCTGCCCGCGTCCAAGAACGAGTTCTGGACGCGGGTGGTCTGCGCGGCTACGCGAGGTCGGCGGGCACATCGGCTACGACGTGCGCCCGACCGCCCGACGTCTCGGTCACGCGACCGCGATGCTTCGTGCCGCGCTCCCGGTTGCGCACCGACTGTGTATCGACGCCGTCCTCATCACGTGCGACGCCGACAACGTCGCGTCGCGCAAGGTGATCGAGTCCTGCGGCGGGACGTTGGAAGACCAACGCGGAGGCAAGTTGCGGTACTGGGCGACGACCAGCGGGAGCGTGCGTGACGATAATTCGTGTCGTGGCCTCGCTCGCGGCGGCGACGCTCGTCGGGTCCTGCTCATCCTCGACGTCCTCCACAGAGGCCGGCCAATCCGGAAGCGCGTCGCCCGCTGCGGCCGCATTGCGCTACGCAAGCGCGCTAGAGAATCACGACCTGAAAGACCTGAACGCGGGCATAGCGCGCAACCGCACCGACTGCCCGGCACGTCGCGGCAATCACCTACAAGCCGTCGCGATCCCGAATCGTGGGGAGCATCTACACATCCGTGTCGACCGTGCCGGACATACATGGCGAGTCACCCTGTTCACGACTGAACTCGACGCGAGCTCGTGGAGTGAGCCGCCACTGGTCGTCGTACGTGATGCCGGTCGCTACTTCGTCTGCTGACCCTTGACCGCTGCTGAGCAGCGAGCCAATGTCATCGTCGATCGACCCGTAACCCTCAAGCCGGGCTCGAGCGAACGCGTTCAGCTGAACGCACGCGCGCGCCACTCGTCCTTCGTGATCGCGTATTCCACGCCGCCGAACTCAGAACCAGCGGGGCCGTCGTCGTCGTCATCGAACGTTCGCACGTACTGCAACCCGACAGCCGCCATGACCGCGCGAGACGCGTCATTGACCGTCATCGTCAGAGCACGAACCCGGTCGAAGTCGAGATCGACGAAGGCGTGTCGGAGCAGCTCGCGCGAACCTTCGCTCGCGAACCCTTGGCGCCAGAACCGTCTCAGCAACCGGTAGCCGAGTTCAGCCTCACCGACGACCACCGCCCCGTCCGCCCATCCGACGGGCTCCAGTAGCCACCAGCCGACGAACTGCCCGTCGACGAAGCCGACCCAGAATCCGAGACCAGGGACCGGTTCCGCGGTCGCAAGTCGCATCTGGTGCGCAGCCATCACCTGCTCGCGGGTGCGCCCGTTGCCAGTCAGGAAGCGCATGACCTCCGGGTCGGCGTCCAACTCGATCTCGAGTTCGAGGTGTTCGTCGCCCAACGGAACGAGCTCGATGCGGTCAGTCCGCAGGGTCGCCTGGTTCACCCACGAATCATCCGCCTGTCCGCCAAGCTCATTCGGCACGACAGCGCCGATCGGTTGATCACCTCGGCGGCCGGGTAGTGATCTTCGGTGAACAACTTTGTCGCGGGGTCTATACGAGTAGCGGGACGTCGACTTCGTGCGGGGGCACGGTGATCACTTCACCGGCTCGATCGGACAACTCTCGTTCCCGAAGCTGGCATCGAAGAACGCTGCATGGGCCCCCGTCTTCTCCTCGCAACGCAGAAGTGGCGTGATCGCGCAGGTATCGGATGGTTCGGCTAGCGTCCCGTCCATGGGTGATGACCGCGACGAAGCACCAGAGGAACGGCCGGCGACGTGGGAGAACGAGGTCGTCGGCGAGGCCAAGGAACTCCTGGGTCGCG
>JAICKR010000065.1 GCA_025927835.1 Jatrophihabitans sp.
GAGCGGTCCTTCGGCCAGGTGTTGGACCTGCTCCATGACCTGCGCGCGCTGCCGCAGCGCCGACTCGTGGAAGCCCTTGTCGCAGTCGGACAAGGACTTCAGCTTCGTTTGACGACCTGCCAGAGCGCCGCCGGCATGCCACGGGCCGTTCAAGCGCTCGACGTCGGAGTTCAGCCCGCCGAGTTGGTCCTTGATGCTGCGCAGCTTCGTCGCGACGTCCTTCGTCGCCTGGTCGTCGGCATTGCCCGATGTGACTGCCGCCTTGACCTTGTCCGCGGTCTCCTTTGCCGAAGTCGTCAGACCCTTCGCCTGACTGACAACCGGTCTCATCGCGCGTTCGATCTTCGCGTACTCGTCGAGGATGGCCTTGAGCTCCTGGTCCGCGTCGCTGTTGGTGGTGTCGAGACCCCGGACGCCGCCGCGCTGCGCCGATTGGGCGGCTTTCGTGAACTCGGTGCACCAGATGGCGAGTTCCTTGCCCGCCTTCTTGGTGTTGTCCAAGTCGGGCGGCAGCCGCAGGTCGCTGGCACGGATCGTGCCCTTGGGCACGCCTGGTACCTCCAACCTGAGGATGCCGTCCTTGCTGCAGAGGAGGGCGATGTTGTGCGCGATCTCGAACCACTCCTCGACCGATGAGTTGTCCGGCGCCCGGCCGTGAGCTGCACGTGCTGCCTTCGCCGCCGTGTGCGCGGCCATGAGCTCCTTCCGGTTTTCGAGGTAGATCGCGTTGTACCCGCCCATGAACGCCTTCGCCTGGAGGGCGAACCGCTGGTCCTTGAGGCTGCCGATGTACATCGAGCAGACCTTGCGCCAGTTCGCGATCGGCTTCCTGGCTTCGGCCGATTTCGCGTCGTTCGCACTCCCGATCTTGCCCAGTGCGGTGTCGAACGCGCCCAGGAGTTCGAACGCTGCCTTGTACGCGGCGTCGACCTCGGCCTTGTCCACATTGTCGACCTGTTTGCGCGTCGCGCGTTCCAGGGCGGAGATGGCCTTCGTGACGCCGGCACCCTTCGCCTCGGGCGGCCGGGTCTTCTCCGAGAGCTTGCCGTTGAAGGTGAGACCCATCCCGACCCCCAGGGAACGCGCTCAGCGCGGCAGCGGAAGCGTTGCCCCGGCCCCCCGTGGCCGCCATGCGTGTCGGTGCTGGGTTGCGGTTCGGGTGGCTGGTCAACCCAGGCGCTGCAGTTCGGTGAGCCATACCTGCTCGCTGGTGACCGTGGGTTCGGGGCGCTCGCAGCCGAGATGGGCGTGCATCGCGAGCGTCAGTTTTCGTACCTGTTCGGTCAGCTCTTTCACCTCTCGGGTCAGCTGGAGGTCTTCCTCGGTGCGCGCCGCGAGTTGCTCCGCGAGGTCGAGGGTCTGCTGGTCGATCTGATAGGTGTGCTGGGCAAGTTCGCTGCTGATCTGGTCGGCGCGGCGCGCAGCGATGAGCAGGATCGCGCCCTGGATGGCCGCTAGGCAGCTGAGCGCAAGGTTGAGGAGTATCCAGGGGAATCGGTCGAACGGATGACCGCCGCGCGCGCCGAGCACCAGATGGCTGTTCAGCACCATCCACCCGACGAGGACGGCCGCGAACGCCGCAACGAAGGGCCAGCTGCCCATGCCGTTGCGGATCACGTCTGCTGCGCGCTCACCCTTCGTGAGCTGGTCGCCGGTGCGAACCGCCGGGTGCCGGGTCCACAGGATGTCACGCACGTTGTCCGCCTTTCGCGCGGCCGAGTTGCTCCTTTCAGCGAAGCGGGCCGCGCACGTGCCGCGTAGCGGCGATGGGCCTAGCCGGCATGTGACCTTCGGCCCTACGGGCGTCGCGCCCCCGAACGCAGTCTTGGAGGGACCACCCGCACTCCTAGATCGGACATCCGATGACCACACTGCTGCCGGGCGCTGCGGCGATCGTGCTGCGGCGCGCCGCCGTCCGGGCAACGCTGGCTCCCTCGGTGCACAACACCCAGCCTTGGCAACTGCACATCGCGGACGGCCGGCTCGATGTCTTCGCTGACCCGAGTCGTCGTCTGCACGTACTCGATCCGCTCGGTCGTCAGCTGCTGATCAGCTGTGGCTGCGCAGTCATGAACGCCCGTGTCTCGCTGGCGGCCAGCGGCACGGCAGCCGAGGTCAAGCGGTCGGCCCATCCGCTGCACGACGAACTCGTGGCCTCCGTCATCCCGGCCGCAGGTGAGTGCGACACACACCTTGCCGGGCTGGATCCGGTCGTGGAGCTGCGCCACACAAATCGGCGACAGTATGCGCGAGAGCCGATTCCTGATGCCTACGTAGCCCAACTCGAGGCGGCTGCAGCCGAGGAAGAGTGCATGCTGGTGCCCATTACCCGGCTCGATCATCGTCTCGCGGTCGCCAGCCTGAGCCGGCGTGCGGATGACATCGAGACGCTCAACCCTGCCTACCGCGCAGAGCTGCGCGCGTGGACCACGACCGACCCGGATCGGCGCGACGGCGTGCCCGATCTCGCCGTCCCGCGTGTCGACGGGAGCGCGGCGGATGACCTGCCGATGCGCGACTTCGACACCCACGGGAGCGGCTACCTGCCCGCAGCGACTCGCTCCTCCTTGGACCAGACCTTGCTCCTGGTGTGCACCTCGGGCGATTCCGCTGCGGACTGGGCACGTGCCGGCGAAGCACTCCAGCGCGTGCTGTTGGAGGTCACCAGGCAGGGCTTCGTCGCCAGCCCGCTGACGCAGGTCATCGAGGTGGCGTGGACCCGCGCGCGCCTCCGGGTGGAACTCGGCCTGAGCAGCTACCCGCAGGTCTTGCTGCGGATCGGGCGGGCGGCTGCGACGCCCACATCGCGACGTCGGCGGCTGGTCGACGTCCTCGTCGATGAAAGCTGACCCCGTCCGCCCGCAAGGCCTAGCCTTCTCGCCATGACCACCGAACCGGCTGGCGGCATCCGGTTCCCGGACGTGCCCAAGCTCGAACTCGACCAGCTCATCGACCAGCTTGTCGAGCGCGCACAGGACGTCAAACGCGCCCAGGGCCGCCTTCGCGCGCTGCTGCACGCGATCGAAACCGTGACGGGCGACCTCTCGCTCGAGACCGTGTTGCGCAACGTGGTGCAGGCCGGCTGCGACCTCGCCCACGCCCAATACGGGGCGCTCGGCGTGATCGGGCCGGACGGCCGGTTGGAGCAGTTCATCTACATCGGCATCGATGCCGACCTCGCAGCACGCATCGGCAACCTGCCGCAAGGCAGGGGCCTGCTCGGAGCCTTGATCACCGATCCGCAACCGATCCGGCTGCGACACATGCGCGACGACGGGCGCTCGACCGGCTTTCCGCCACATCACCCGCCGATGGACTCCTTCATCGGCGTCCCGATCCACGTGCGTGACGAGGTGTTCGGCAACCTCTATCTCGCCAACAGCGCCAGCGGCGAGTTCAGCGCCGAGGACCAGGAACTCCTCCTCGCGCTCGCACTCGCGGCAGGAACGGCGATCAGCAACGCTCGGCTGTACCACGAATCGCGCCTGAAGCAGCGCTGGCTCGAGGCGTCGATCGAGATCGGGGCGCAGCTGCAGAGCTCGTCCGGTGAGGACCCGCTACAGCTGGTCGCGCGCCGCGCCATCGAGATCGCCGACGCCGAGTTGGTCAGCGTCGGCCTGGTCACCGGCGAACGCACGCACCTGGTCGTGGAGGTCGCCATGGGGGAGGACGCGGACACCCTCGTCGGACGGCGCTTCGCGCTGGCCGATGTGCTCGCCGGTCAGGTGGTCGAGCAGGGCACCCCGCTGCTGCTCACCGATCCCACCGAGGGAGGCGGCCAGCCGCCGGCCTTCGCTGACGTGATCGACGCGGGTCCCGTCATGGTTCTGCCGCTGCGGGCTGCGGACCGGGTGCGTGGCGTGCTGAATCTCGTTCGTTCCCGCGGACGGCGAGCATTCACCCGCACCGAACTCACCATGGCGGCCGGCTTCGCCTCCCATGCGAGCGTCGCGCTCGAGCTCGCCGACTCGCGCGCCGCCGAGCAGAAGCTGGTTCTGCTCGAGGATCGCGACCGCATTGCCATGGACCTGCACGATCACGTGATCCAGGAACTGTTCGCGACCGGACTGCGTCTCGAAGGCGTCGCGGCACAACTCGGTGACGGCAATCCGGCGACCCAGCGGATTCGGCGCAGCGTCGAGGACATCGACCGCACTATCCGGCGCATTCGCACGAGCATCTTCGAGCTGCGGATCAAGCCGAGCGGTGCAGCCGAGGCCGGGCTGCAACACCGCGTGCTCTCCGTGGCCGCCGAATTGAGCACGCCCCTCGGGTTCGCGCCCCACGTGGCGTTCGCCGGGCTGGTCGATCTGGTGCCGGGTGCCGAACTCCCCGACGACGTCATCGCCTGCGTGCGCGAGGCGCTGACGAACGTCGCCAAACACGCGAACGCAACAAGCGCCTCGGTCGACATCTCGCTCGTCGACAAAGAGCTCACGGTCACGATCAGCGACAACGGCACGGGCGTGCAGAACCCGCAGCGCAGCAGCGGCATCGCGAACCTGCGCGCCCGCGCGGAGAGGTGGCACGGCTCCTTCGAGATCGAAACCGGGCCGGCCGGCGGCACCATCGTCACGTGGAAGGCGCAGATCAGATGACCGAAGCGGAACGCCCTGTGCGGCTCTTCCTGCTCGACGACCACGAGGTGGTCCGCCAAGGCATTGCCGAACTGCTGGGCAGCGTGCCGGGCTTCGAGATCGTCGGCGAGGCGGGCACCGCCCAACAGGCACTGCCGCGCATACTCGCCGCCAAGCCTGACGTCGCGATCCTTGATGCTCGGCTTCCCGACGGGAGCGGCATCGACGTCTGCCGCGAGGTGCGCTCCGCGCTGCCGACCACCTACTGCCTCATCCTCACCTCCTACGACGACCAGGATGCCGTGCTCGCCTCGGTGCTCGCGGGTGCGTCCGGATACGTGCTGAAGGAGGTGCGGACGTCTGGCCTGGTCGACGCCATCAGGCAGGTCGCACAGGGCCGATCGTTGATCGACCCGGGAACGATCGCGCAGGTCATGAACCGCATCCGCGACGGCTCTCCCGCCGGCAACAAGCTGGCACAGCTCACCGATCGTGAACGCGAGGTGCTCGACCTCATCGCGGACGGGATGACGAACCGGCAGATCGGCGAGCGGCTCTTCCTCGCGGAGAAGACGGTCAAGAACTACGTGTCGAGCCTGCTCGGCAAGCTCGGGATGGAGCGCCGCTCGCAAGCCGCCGTGTTCGGCGCCGAGGCACGCAAAGACGCGCGTTAGCAAGCACACCGACCGCACCGACGTGCTTGGGCGAGCGGGTCTTACGGGATGCGTTCCACCTCCGGGGCGCCGTGGCGGCCCGACAGGAGCTCCTTGGCGGCCGGCACGCGGCGCGAGTGCCACAGGCCGAGCCCACCGAGCAGGGCGAGCACACCGGCACCGACGAAGGCCACGATGGCAGCGATCCCGGCGATGCTGCCCATCTTGCCGAAGGCGTAGGCGTTCAGGAGCAGCCCGCGCAGCGTCTCGCCCTTGAACATCGTCGCGACCTGGCCCTGCAACTTGCTGTCGTTCGGGTTGGCCAGTGCTTTCGCGCTGAGCTGTGCGTAGGTCTGCCCGCCGCCGATCGCCTTCAGATGATTGGCGATGTAGTGATCGGCGTAGACCTCGGCCTGAGCGCCGGTGGTGAGCTGCTGGCCGGCGTACTGCCGCACCGTTGCGAATGCCGGGTCCTTCAACTGCGGGTCGTTGCTCGGCGGGAAGTAGATCTTCTGCGCAGCGAGCTGGTTGTGCACCTCGTCCTGGACGAAGTTGTGCGCCCAGGTCATCAGGCCGCCGGCGGTGACGAGCAGGACGGCGAGGCCCAGCCCGACGATGCTGGTGAGCACGTCGAACGTGCGTCGTTTCATGGTGACTCCTCTGGTTGGCCGGCCATTCCGAGTCCGGCGGGGCTGCTTTGCTGACCCCAATGCTTCGCTGCGGCAGGCGCGTTGAGGCGTGCCACACGTCCGCGTCCAACCCTGACGAAAGTCGTGTCTGCTCCGGGCAATCCGGCCCAGGCCGAAGGTCCCGAGGCCTACCAGCCGCGGGCGCGCCACTCCGGGATCGAGCCGCGCTCGGCGCCGAGCGTGGAGTCGTTGCCGTGGCCCGGGTAGAACCACGTCTCGTCGGGGAGCTCGTTGAAGACGCGCGACTCGACGTCGTCGACCAGCGAGGTGAAGTCCTCGGGTGAGTTGGTCTTCCCGACACCGCCCGGGAACAGCGAGTCGCCGGTGAACAGATGCGGGGTGCCTTCGGGATCGCGGTAGAGGACCGCGATGGAGCCGGGGGTGTGGCCGCGCAGGCCGATGATCGACAGCGATACGTCGCCGACGGTGATCTCGTCGCCGTGGTGCAGCCGCTCGTCGACCGCGACGGGCAGCTCGTCCGCGTCCTCGTCGCCGGCGTAGACCGCGGCACCGGCGAACTCGACCGTCTCGGCGAGCGCCTGCCAATGGTCGAAGTGCTGGTGCGTGGTGAGGATCGCCGACACCGGGTCTCCCTCGAAGGTGACCAGCTCGCGCAGCCGGTCGGCCTCGTTGGCCGCGTCGATGAGCAGGCCTTCATCGGTCTGCGTGCAGCGCAGCAGATACGCGTTGTTGTCCATCGGGCCGACCGACATCTTCGCGATGGTCAGTCCGGGCAGCCGCCGCACGTCCATCGGCCCGCCGGCCGAGACCTTGCCGGTGTACTCACTCATGTCCCGAAACCTAGTCGAAGATCGGTTCGAACTCCTCGGTCGGTGGGCCGGAGGAGAGATCGACCCGGGTGTCGGGCAGCTCGGCCAGCACCGAGGCGACGTAGGAGTCGACGGCGGCGGCCCGTCCCACGTCGTGCCCCTGCGCCTCGGACTGCAGCCAGCGGTGCTCGCTGATCTCGTGGAACAGCTCCGCGTCGGGCAGCTTCACCCGCAGCTCGGGAGGGACGAGCGCGAGTGTGCCGTAGAACTTCTCGTCCAGCCAGCGCCGCGCGGCGGCGTCGTCGGGCACCGCGATGCCGGTGCCGTCCTCCCACTTGGCCTTGAACCGGGCGAGGTCGCCGAGCAGCGTGCGCGCCTGGTTCTCCTGCACCCGCAGCCCGGTCAGCTCGAACAGCCGGCGCTGGTGATGGCCCGGCTCGACGACCTGCGTGTCCACGTGCAGTCGCAGCCCTTCGGGCTCGGTCTTGATCGTGAGCTCGGAGACGTCGAAACCGAGGTCGTTGAGCCGGCGCAGCTTCTCGTTGATCCGGTAGTTCTCCGCACGCGGAACGATGACGTCGCGGGTCACCTCGTCCCACAGCTGGTCGTAGCGGAGCTGCAACGCCTCGGCTGCCTCCAGCACGTCGAAGTCCTCGTCCAACAACCCGGCCGCCTGCAGGTCGTAGATCTCGCCGGCGATGTTCTCCGTGGCGATCTGGATGTCATAGCCGCGCTGCCCGTCGGTCAGCCGCGGATGCATCTCGCCGGTCTCGGCGTCGACGAGGTACGCAGCGAGCGCACCGGCGTCGCGGCGGAACAGCGTGTTCGACAGTGAACAGTCGCCCCAGTAGAAACCGGCCAGATGCAGCCACACGAACAGCCCGACCAGGGCGTCGAGCAGCCGGTTGCGCAGGCTCGGCAGGCTGCGGCCGGAGAAGAGCGAGCGGTAGGGCTGCGAGAACTGCAGGTGCCGGGTGATGAGCAGGCCGCCGAGTTCCTCGCCGTCGTCGTCGGTCCGGTCGACAACCGTCCCGTACGCCTCGACGACCGGCACCGAACGCTCGGCGAGCGCGCGCAGCAGCGTGTGCTCCCGCAGCACGTAGCGGTCGGTGCCTTCCTTCACTGCGAACACCTCGCCGCCGACGTCGACGAAACGCACGAGGTGCCGGGAGATGCCGCGTGGCACGTGCACGATCAGCTCGTCCGGCCAGTCCGCGAGCGGCGCGTCGAAGGGCAGCCCGATGAGTTCGGTGTTCGTGCCCACCGCGGTGAAGGCGTAGGTGCCCACGCGAGAGAGCGTAGGGCCGGGTCAGTGGTCGACGTCCAACTTCAGCAGCGCGTTCTCCACGACCTCGGGCAGCGCGGGGTGGATCCAATACTGGCCGCGGGCCATGTCGCGCACGCCGAGGCCGAAGCTCATCGCCTGGATCAGCGGCTGGATCAGCGTGGCGGCCTGCTCACCCATCAGGTGTGCGCCGAGCAGCCGGCCCGTGTTCGGGTCGGCGATCAGCTTGCACGCGCTCGAGTTGTCCTCCATCGCCCAGCCGTACGCAGTGCTGCCGTAGGTCTCCAGCGCGGTCACGTACGGCCGGCCCGACTCCGCGGCCTCCGCCTCGGTGAGCCCGACCGTGGCCAACTGCGGGTGGGTGAACACGGCCGCCGGGACGAACCGGTGATCGGAGGCGACCAGCGCGTCGGGGTGGGCGAGGTTGTGCGCGACCGTGCGCGCCTCGTGGTTGGCGACGTGCTTGAGCAGGTGCTCGGACGATGCGTCGCCGAGTGCCCACACGCCGTCGGCCGATGTGCGCTGGTACTCGTCGACGACGATCCGCCCGTCCTCGTGCGCGTCCACGCCACCCGCGCGGAGGTTGAGGCGATCGCCGTTGGGCGTCCGGCCGGTGGCGGCCAGCAGCAGGTCGCCCTCGACGGTCGTGCCGTCGTCCAATTCGACCGTCACGTCTCCCTCGCCGCCGCGCACGGCCAGCGGGTGGACGCCGCTGCGCAGGTCCCACCGCTCGTGCACCACGGTCGTGAACCGCCGCACGATGTCCTGGTCGAGGTGGCGCAGCAGGCCGCTGCGGGCGAGCACCGTCACCCGCGAGCCCAGCCCCGCGAAGATGTGCGCGAACTCCGCTGCGATGTACCCGCCGCCGACGATGACCAGGTGCTCGGGCAGCTTCTCGATGCGCATGATCGTGTCCGAGGTGTGGAACGGGACGCCGCTGTCCGCGATCACGTCCGGCACGAACACCCGGGTGCCGGTCGCCAGCACGACGTGCCTGCCGGTGATCGTCTCGCCGGTCGACAGCGTGAGCGTGCGCGGCGCACTGAACTCTGCGTGCGCGTCGAACAGGGTGAGGTTCGGTGTCCCGATCCGGCGGTACTCGCGGCCGCCGACCGCCATCGCGTCGATGCGCCGGAAGATGCGGTCGCGGATGTCTGACCACTCGGCGTGCGGCGGTGCACCGGTCAGCCCCAACCGATCCCAGTCACGTGCGTTCGCGGCCAGGTCGGCCGGGTAGACGTACATCTTCGTAGGGATGCAGCCCACGTTGACGCACGTCCCGCCGAACACGCCCTGTTCGACGATCGCGATGCGCCAGTCGTCGAAGTCGGGCGTCACGAGCGAGTTGCCCGAGCCCGTCCCGACGATGACCAGATCAAAATCAGCCACGATCAAGCCTCGCTCCGCTCGCAGGGCTCCCTGCACTCGTTTGATCGGCGAAGCCTGTGCCTATGGTTCGCTCCGCAAGCGTCGCTCACGACCTAAACCTAGAAGGCGGCCACCGCCTCGGCCATCAGGTCCCCGAAGAGATGGTCCAGATCGGGCGTGTCGAGACCGTGCGACCCGAACCAGCGGCACACGTTCACGCAGTCGCGCTCGAGGTAGACCGCGCCCTGGGGGTTAGCCACCACGTCCACGATCTGCGGCAGGTCGATGAGCACCAGGCGGCCTTCGTGGACGAGCATGTTGTAGGCCGACAGGTCGCCGTGCGCCCAGCCGGCGCGGGCAAGCACTCGCATCGCCTGCGTGCACTGGGCGAACAGGTCGGCGAGTTCGCCCGCCGCGGGTCGGCACTGCGCCAGGCGCGGCGCCGCGGTGCCGTCGGCGGAGCCGATGAACTCGAGCATCAGCTCCGTGTCGAGCAGCTGCACCGGGTACGGGACGGGCGCGCCGAGGTCCCAGAGCCGGGCCAGCGCGCCGAACTCGGCCGCTGCCCACTGCCCGGCGGCGATCGCCCGGCCGTAGGTCGTGCGCTTGGCCATCGCGCGGGCATCGCGCGACTTGCGGGTGCGCCGGCCCTCCTGATAGCCGGCGTCGCGGTGGAACATCCGGTGCTCGCTGCTGCGATAGCGCTTGGCGGCGAGCAGACACCCGGGCCCGTCCGGCAGGGCGCGCCGGACGAGATGGACATCGGCCTCCTTGCCGGTCTTGAGGACGCCGAGCTCGGTGTCGAGCGCGTTGTTGTCGGTGAGCACCCAGTCCGGACGCGGATCCGGGCCGTGCTGCGCGAGCGGCCACGACGAGTACGGCGGAGGTTCGTAGTCGCGGTCGGGTTTCAGATCGTCGTACAGGGTCGGGTCGTAGGGCACTGCGAGCTCCGAAGGGCAGGACGCGCTGCCCGGCGCTGCGGGTCAGTGCGTGGCGGAAGGGGCGGACGCGGAGGCCACCCGGACAGCGATAGACATGTCGGCGACCTCCTCCCGCACGGATCCGCGCCATCCCGACGCGAAAGCTGCACCCAGTCTGGAATGCCGGCGCAACCCCTTAACTAGCCTGGGCACGTGCTACGCCTCTCCACGCTCTTCCTCCGCACGCTGCGCGACGACCCGGCCGATGCCGAGGTGCCCAGCCACAAGCTGCTCGTCCGCGCCGGCTACGTCCGCCGGGTCGCGCCAGGGATCTACTCCTGGCTGCCGCTCGGGCTGGCCGTCCTGGAGAACGTCGAACGCATCGTGCGCGAGGAGATGAACGGGATCGGGTCGCAGGAGGTGCACTTCCCGGCGCTGATCCCGCGCGAGATCTTCGAGGAGAGCGGGCGCTGGTCCGACTACGGCGACCTGCTGTTCCGGCTGCACGACCGCAAGGACGTCGACTACCTGCTCGCACCCACGCACGAGGAGCTGTTCACGCTGCTCGTGAAGGGTGAGTACTCGTCCTACAAGGACTATCCGCTGGCGCTGTACCAGATCCAGACGAAGTATCGCGACGAGGCGCGGCCGCGCGCCGGCATCCTGCGGGCTCGCGAGTTCGTCATGAAGGACTCCTATTCATTCGACCTCTCGCACGAGGGACTGGAGAAGTCCTACCGTGCGCACCGCGACGCCTACGAGCGCATCTTCAGCCGGATGGGGATGACGTACAAGATCGTGTTCGCCGTCTCGGGGGCCATGGGCGGGTCGGCGTCCGAGGAGTTCCTCGCCCCGGCGCCGTCCGGCGAGGACACCTTCGTCCAGTGCACGAACTGCGACTACGCGGCCAACACCGAGGCGGTCGAGATCGCCGCACCGGAACCGCATGACCCGCAGGAGCACGCGCCGCAGGAGGTCCTCGACACCCCGGACACGCCGACGATCGACACGCTCGTGACCCGGATGGCCGAGCTCGGTCGCCCGACGACGGCCGCGGACACGCTGAAGAACGTCGTGCTGCGCACGCACGCGCCGGGCGATGCGGACTGGCAGCTGCTCGTCGTCGGGGTTCCCGGCGATCGCGAGGTCGACCTCAAGCGCATCGGCGGACAGCTGGAGCCGGTGCTCGTCGAGCAGGCAGGCCCCGAGGACCTCGCGAAGCACCCCGAACTCGTCAAGGGCTACATCGGGCCGCAGCGGCTGGCGGAGTGGAAGATCCGCTATCTCGTCGACCCGCTCGTCGTCGAGGGCAGCTCCTGGGTCACCGGCGCGAACGAGGCGGGCAAGCACGCCGCGAACGTGGTGCGCGGCCGGGACTTCGCCCCCGACGGCGAGCTCGGCGCGGTCGAGATCCGCAACGGTGACCGGTGCGCGCGCTGCGGCAACGCGCTCGAGATCGCCCGTGGCATCGAGATGGGCCACGTGTTCCAGCTCGGCACGAAGTACGCGGAGACGTTCGGGCTCACCGCGCTCGGCCAGGACGGCAAGCCGGTGCCCGTGACGATGGGCTCCTACGGCGTCGGCGTCACCCGCGCGGTCGCCGCGATCGCGGAGCAGACCTACGACGAGAAGGGCCTGTGCTGGCCGCGTGCGGTCGCACCGGCCGACGTGCACCTCGTCGCGACCGGCAAGGACGACACCGTGTTCACCGCCGCCGACGCGCTGGCCGACGAGTTGGAGCGGTCGGGCGTTCGGGTCATGTACGACGACCGGCGCGGCGTCTCGCCCGGCGTGAAGTTCAAGGACGCCGAGCTGATCGGCGTGCCGACGGTGGTGATCGTCGGCAAGGGACTCGCGGACGGCACGGTCGAGCTGCGTGACCGGCGCACCGACGCACGGCGGGATGTGCCGGTGGCCGGCGCCGCCGAGGCGATCCGCTCCGAGATCGAGGGATGACCATGGCCAGCACCGCGCCGTACGGGTCCTGGACCTCGCCGATCGACGCCACCCAGCTGGCCGGCTCGACGCACGCCGTGGGTGGCGGGCGCTTCGTCGGCGACGAGGTGTGGTGGTTGGAGGCACGCCCGGCCGAGGCGGGCCGCTACGCCGTCCGGCGCGCCGGTGCCGACGGCCAACCGGTCGACGTCCTGCCACCGCCGTGGAACGCGCGCACCCGTGTCCACGAGTACGGCGGCGGCGCATGGACGGTGACGCCCGACGGGGCGCTTGTGTTCGCCGAGTTCGGCGACCAGCGCCTCTACCGCCTCGACGAGCCCGGCGGCACGCCCGTCCCGCTCACTCCGGAACCGCCCCAGCCGGCGGGCTGGCGCTACGCCGAGCTGCAACTGCTGCGCGACGGCGAGGTGTGGTGCGTGCGCGAGCGGCACGGCGCCGACGGCATCTCCCGCGACATCGCGGCCGTTCCGCTGGACGGCTCCGCGGCACAGGACCCGGAGGCGATCCGCTCGGTCGTCGCCGGGTCGCACTTCCTCGCCGCGGCACGGCTCTCGCCCGACGGCCGAAGGCTGGCCTGGATCGCCTGGGACCACCCGCAGATGCCCTGGGACGGCACCGAACTGCGCATCGCCGAACTCGGCGACGACGGCATCGCCGGGCCGCACCGCACGCTGCTCGGCTCGACCACCGAGTCCGTGCTGCAGCCGGAGTGGCGCGACGACGAGACGCTCTACGCGATCGGCGACGTGTCGGGCTACTGGAACCTCTATCGCATCGGTGTCGACGGGCTGGACGCGGCCGCGCTCGCGCCGGTCGAGGCCGACATCGGCGGCCCGATGTGGATGCTCGGCGCCGGGTGGTACCGACCGTTGCCCGACGGCCGGCTGCTCACCGCGCGCACGCTCGGCGCTACGACGGTCGCGGTGCTCGACCCGGCGACCGGGCAGTACGCCGGCCTCGACCTCGGCGATCACACGTCCGTCTCGCTCGGTCCCGTCGACGCGACCCGTGCGCTCGTCGTGACGGCCGGGGCGCGGACGGTGTCCGGGCTGCGGCAGCTCGACCTCGCGACCGGGGAACTCACCGACATCCGCACCGCGATGGATGACGTGCCCGACGCCGCGTACCTGCCGGCCGCCGAGCCGATGACCCTGCGCGGCCCGCAGCGCGAGGTGCACGCGATCGTCTACCGGCCGAGCAATCCCGACTACGTCGCGCCCGACGGCGAGTTGCCGCCGTTCGTCGCGTTCGTGCACGGCGGCCCGACGTCCCAGGCCGTCCCGATGATCAACCCCCAGTACGCCTACCTGACCAGCCGCGGCATCGGCGTCGTCGACGTCAACTACGGCGGCTCGACCGGCTACGGCCGCGAGTACCGCGACCGGCTGCGCGGCCAGTGGGGCGTGGTCGATGTCGAGGACACGGTGGCCGCGGTCCGCGGGCTCGCCGATGCCGGGATCGCCGACGGGGCGCGGCTGGCTATCGAGGGCGGCTCGGCCGGTGGCTGGACGGTGCTGGCCGCGCTGACAGCGACCGACACGTTCGCCTGCGGCGTGTCGCTCTTCGGGGTCGCCGAGCTGAACGAGTTCGTCAAGGAGACCCACGACTTCGAGTCCCGCTACATCGACGGCCTCATCGGGCCGCTGCCCGACGCCCAGGCCCTCTACGACGAGCGCGCGCCGCTCAACCACGTGGCCGGGCTGTCCTGCCCGGTGCTGCTGTTGCAGGGCCTCGACGACCCGATCGTGCCGCCGGCGCAGGCCGAACGGTTCCGCGACGCGCTGGTCGCCAAGGGGATCCCGCACGCGTACCGGCCGTACGAGGGCGAGTCGCACGGCTTCCGGCGCCGCGAGACGATCATCGACGCGCTGGAGTCGTCGCTGTCGTTCTACGGCCAGGTGCTCGGCTTCGAGCCGCCCGGCGTGCCGGTGCTCGAGCTGTGGCGACCGGTGTGACGACCAAGCCCCTGGACGAGATCGTCGAAGCCGGGTGGGCGCAGGCGCTGGCGCCGGTGGGCGACCAGATCGCCGCGATGGGGGAGTTCCTGCGCGCCGAGATCGCGGCCGGGCGGCGCTATCTGCCGGCCGGGCAGCACATCCTGCGTGCGTTCGGCCAGCCGTTCGCGGACGTTCGGGTGCTCATCGTCGGGCAGGACCCGTACCCGACGCCGGGACACCCGATCGGACTGTCCTTCGCGGTCGAGCGCGAGGTCCGGCCGATCCCACGCAGCCTGCAGAACATCTACCAGGAGTTGCGCGACGACCTCGGCATCACCCCGCCGGAGCACGGCGACCTCACCGCGTGGGCCGAGCACGGCGTGCTGCTGCTCAACCGCTGCCTCACCGTCGCGCCCGGGCTGTCCGCGTCGCACCGCGGCAAGGGCTGGGAGGCGGTCACCGATCAGGCGATCCGGGCCCTCGTCGCCCGCGGCACCCCTCTCGTCGCGATCCTCTGGGGGCGGGACGCGCAGACGTTGCGGCGGCTGCTCGGCGCGGTGCCGGCGATCGAGTCCGCGCACCCCAGCCCGATGTCGGCCGACCGCGGCTTCTTCGGCTCCCGCCCCTTCAGCCGCGCCAACACCCTCCTCGCCGAACAAGGCGCCGCCCCCGTCGACTGGTCGCTGTCCTGATCACCTTTTCCTGGCAGCTGGTCGCTGGGCGCACCGAATGAACGGCCACCTTCTAGGAAATGGTGATCGTCCGCCCGTCCACAGTCGGCCCAGTTCTCCACATCGATGGCCGATGACCCGCAGCTTGTGAGCCGGTTGCGCTGAACTGCTGCGGTGCGGGCACTGCCGGGCAGCGAGATGTTCACGAGCGCCGATCTCGCGGCGGCCGGATGGACGAGGTCGGCGATGCGCAATGCCCTTGATCGCGGACGGCTTATCAGGATTGGGCACAACGTGTTCGCTCCGGCTCAGGCGATCACTTTCGAGCTGCGGGTACGAGCCGCGGCACGGCAGTATCCGCGCGGCGTCGTGAGCCACCGATCTGCGCTCCTGTTACACGAGTTGCCACTCGTCGGCAGACCGGCGGAACTGCCGGAGCTGACCGTCGCGCCCCGCAGCAACGCCAACCTCGCGGGCGTTCACGCGCACCGAGCCGGCCTCCGACGCCGTGAGGTGCGAATCTGCGGCGGCATTGCCGTCACGTCACCTGCGCGGACGGTTGTCGATGTTGCACGCACCCGACCTGTCGGTACGGCCGTTTCGGCGATCGACGCTGCGCTGCACGACAACCTCGTTACGGTCGAGGCGATCGAGGACTGTTTGCGCTACTGCTGGAATTGGCCGGGCATCGGCCGTGCGCAGCGCGCCGTGCGGCTGTCCGACGGACGCGCCGAGTCTCCGCTCGAATCGGTGAGCCGGCTGGTTCTCGGCTGGCTACGCCTGCCGTCGCCGGATCCGCAGCGATCGATCTTCGACCAGCATGGGCGGCTCGTTGCGAGGACGGACTTCTACTGGGACGAATTCGGCGTATTCGGCGAGGCGGACGGCCGGTTGAAGTACGCGGACGGGAACGGCGCCGCCTTCATGCGTGAGAAGGAGCGACAGGAAGGGCTCGAAGACCTTGGCCTGACGGGAGTCCGATGGGGATGGAGCCAGGTGACCGGGCGCCGTCATGCGCTGCGCACGAGACTGTTGAACGCGTTCGAGCGCGGCGCGGCCCGAGATCGATCAGGTCTTGCTCGAAAGTGGCTGCTCTGAGCGCCGCGGACACGACCTATTCCGAGGAAAACGAGATCACATGTTTGCGAGGCGGGCGGGGAAGCCGCCGGTCGCGATCGGGCCCCAGCGCGTCGCGGTGATGCGAATCAAGCACTTGCCCTGGTCGGTCATGGCCTGCCGGTACTCCTCCCAGCTCGGGTGCTCGCCGCTGATGCTGCGGTAGTAGTCGACGAGCGGGTCCAGCGCGTCGGGGAGGTCGATCACCTCGGCGGTGCCGTCGACCTGAACCCAGGCGCCGTCGAATTCGTCGGACAGGACCAGCACGGAGCAGTCCGGCGTCTGGCGCAGGTTGAACACCTTGGCCCGCTCGGGGTAGCTGGAGATCACGATGCGGCCGCCGGCATCCACGCCGCCGGTCACCGGGGACAGCTGGGGCCGCCAGTCCTGGCGCTGGGTCACGAGGACCATGTGATGGCGTGGCCGGACGAAGCCGAGCAGCGCGGCCCGGTCGACTTTCGTGTTCGTGGCGGTCGTTCGAGGCATACCGCCACTATGCCGCCCTCAGCGGCCGGCCCGAGCCACGTTGTCGGTGCACTCATTAGGCTGGGTCGCGACTCCCACCTGAACCCATGAGCAACCCGAAAGTCATCGATTGAACGACCGGCTGATCGTCCGTGGCGCCCGCGAGCACAACCTCAAGGACGTCAATCTCGACCTGCCCCGCGACGCCCTGATCGTGTTCACCGGGCTGTCCGGGTCGGGCAAGTCGAGCCTGGCCTTCGACACGATCTTCGCCGAGGGGCAGCGCCGCTACGTCGAGTCGCTGTCCGCCTACGCCCGGCAGTTCCTCGGCCAGATGGACAAGCCCGACGTCGACTTCATCGAGGGCCTCTCGCCCTCGGTCTCGATC
>JAICKR010000133.1 GCA_025927835.1 Jatrophihabitans sp.
GGCGTCTCGCACAGCGCGGCGCGCGCGCCGCGGTATGCCGCGACGAACTGGTCCTCTTCGCCGGGACGTACCTCGATGTCGGCAACCTCGAGCGCCATGTGGGCCCCGCGGGGCTCGAACCCGCAACCTACGGATTAAAAGTCCGCAGCTCTGCCAATTGAGCTAGAGGCCCTGCGTGCTGCTCAGGGTAGCGATCGGGCGCGGCATGCCCACAGGTCACTTGGGCTTGACCGGCGCGTTCCCGTCGACGACCTTGAACTGCTTGTCCGTCGCCAGCGCTTTCGTCAGCAGCTTCGCCACCACCGCGGTGCTGCCACTGGTCAACTTCGTGAGCACGATGTCTGTGGTCTTCTTGTCGGCGCTCACCTGGATCGAGCACAACCCCTGGATGACGACGGGTGCCGGCTTCAGGGTCTTGAAAAGCGTGGACCAATCCTTCGGCTTCTCGGTCACGACGAACAGCGGAGTCTTCACGCCTCCGACGGACACCCCCTGCGCCGCCAGGAAGATGGTCTTCTTCCCCTTCGGGGTCTTCGCCGTGTTCTTCAGATCCTTCTTCAGCGCGAACAGGACGTCCTTGGGAGCCTTCATCTTGCCGAAGGTCTCGACCGTCAGCGCAAGTGGCATCGGTGCACCCCCGTCGTGGCTGAGCCGTCGCTGAGCCTCAGCTGAAGGCTAGTACGAGAACCGGATCGCCGCGTAGACGGGATTGTGGTCGGACGGGATCGTGCCGACGAACTTGCCCGCGGACAGGTGTAGCGCCTGCCCCCACCCGGTGACCGACACACCGGGCCCGGCGTACACGTAGTCGATGAAGATGGAGAACGCCGGCGGGGTGCGGCTGTACTCGTTCTCGCTGTCGTACCTCTCGTTCGTGCGTGACGGCGTGACGTCGCGTGCGTCGGCGATGTGCGCGTTGCGCATCGCGATAGCCGGTGCGTCGAGGGGATGCTGCTTCACGACCGGGTTCGAGTTGAAGTCGCCGACATAGACGACCGGCACCGGCTGCGCCAGGCTCCGCTCGACCGTCGCCACACCGCTGAGCAGCTCGTTCGTCTCGCCCTGGCGCCGCAGGTCCGCCGTGGGGCCGCCGGCGATCAGGTGCGTGCACACGAACAGGACGCGCGCACCGGTCGCCTTGTTCTCGAGCGGCTGGTAGACAGCCCACCGGCTCGGGTTGCTGTCGATCGCGAACGCGCCCGCCGGCGCATAAGGCGTGTAGACGCTCGGCTTGTAGAGGATGTAGTCGCCGGTGCGCATGAACCCCGGCCCGCAGCACAGCACTTCGGTCGCCGCGATCGTGTACGTGTTGCCGCCGTCGATCGCATTGTTCAGCGAGTCGACCTGGCGCAGGTGGTCGGTCGGCGGGCCCACCCAGTTGTTGCCCTCCTGGATGCCGATGACATCCGGGTTCACGCTCTTGATCAGCGCCGCCGCTGCGTCACGCCGGCCGGGCACCCAGTTCGAGATCGTGTGACCGTCCTCGAGCGTGCCGTCCGACGTGGTGATGAGGATGTTGTAGGTCATCACCCGGGCGCTCTGCTCGTGCGTACCGACCTGCATCGCGACGGCGGGCGTCCAGGCCGATGCAGTTCGCTGCGTGGTCGCGTGCACCCGGAACCAGTACGTGGTGCCGCTGCGTAATGCGTACGGCGTGAACTGGTGTGCCGCGCCGCGAATCGAGCGGTTGACCACGCCCTGGGTCATCGCCGCGTTCGTCGCCTGCTGGATCGTGAAGCCGGTCGCGCCGCCACTGGCCCACGACAGGTAGCGGCCGACGACGTGCAACGACGTCGGCGTGCTGGGTTTGAGGCCCACGGAGAAGACGTTCGCGGAGTACGCCCGGTTGGCACCGAGGACGGCGACGACGCGGTAGTAGTACGGCGCGGTGATGTAGGTGAGCGCGCCGGTCCGGAGGCTCGGCTTCGTCGCCGAATAGACGTGGAGCCCGGACGTGTGCTTCCCGGCCTTGATGTTGGCGACGTAGACGTCGCTCCTCCTCCGTGACACGTAGAGCCGATAGCTGCCCGCGTTCCTCGACGCGTTGAGACCCACCGTGAACGAGTTGTGCGTCGTCGACGTGACATGGATGCCGGTCGGCGACGAGGGAAAGGCCGTCGCGTCGGCATGCGTCGCGGGCAGGACGGCGATGCCGAGCAGCACGAGCGCAGCAGCGAACAGAAGACGCTTCACGGCGGAGTTTCCGATCTTGAGGGGCGACGCCAGTGTTACACGCGGGTGATGGACCTCCAACCCACCGCTAACCGGCTGCGACGGCGTCCCAGCGCACGGTGAGCTCGCCGTGCCGGGCGCGCGACGTGTCGACCGGCCAGCCCCGGTCGGTCAGCCCGGCGCAGGCGGCGATCCAGCGCTGCCGCGCGCCGAACGCCGACACCGCGGCGGCCGCGGCCCACGACGCGTCGAACGCGGTCAGGAACGCGTGGATCGGCGTGCCGGGCACGTTGTGGTGGATCAGCGCCTTCGGCAGCCGCTCGGCCAGGTCGCCGGGCCGCTCGATCGACTCGACCCGGCAGCCGAACGTCAGCGAGACCGGCCCCTCCGCGTCGAGCAGCACCCAGCAACCCCGCCGGCCCAGCTCGTCGCAGGTGCCCTCGACGAGCACGCCGCCGGGCCCGAGCCCGGCCCGCATCGTGTCCCACGCCGCGAGCGCGGCCGGCTCGTCGTACTGGCGCAGCACGTTCGCCGCGCGCACGAGCACCGGGCGGTGACCGGCGAGTTCGAAGCCGCCGCGCTCGAACGTCAGCGCGGGCGGCGCGGCGGCCGGCAATGCGGCAGCCACCCGCTCCGCGTCGATCTCGAGCCCGAGCACGCGGACGTCGGGCCGCACGCGTCGCAGCCGGGCGGTCAGCTCGATCGCTGTCACCGGCGTCGCGCCGTAGCCCAGGTCGACCACCAACGGGTCGGCCGCGCTGCGCAGCACGGCGCCGAGCCGGGCAACGATCCAGTTGTCCATGCGGCGCAGCCGGTTGGCGTTCGTCGTCCCGCGCGTCGGCAGCCCGAGCGCGCGCGCCCGGCCTGCGGCCAGCCGCACAACCTTGCGGGGCGGCGGCGGCACCGCATCACGGTAGCGTCGCGGGACGTGGGTGCCGTGCTTGCCGAGCTGACGACGCTGCGCCTGGGCGGCCCGGCCGCACGGGTCGTCACCGCGCGCACGGTGGACGAACTCGTCGAGCTCGTCCGCGCCGCCGACGCCGCGGGCGAACCGGTGCTGCTCGTCGGCGGCGGCAGCAACCTCGTGCTCGCGGACGAGGGCTGGGCCGGCGTCGTCGTGCTCGTCCGCTGCGCCGAGCTCCGCGCCGCCTTCTGGGACTTCGCGGAGCCGCGTTTCAGCGTGACCGCGGAAGCCGGCGTCACGTGGGACGACCTGGTCGCGCAGTCGATCGCGAACGACTGGTCCGGCCTCGCGGCGATGTCCGGCATCCCAGGATCGGTCGGTGCCACGCCGGTGCAGAACGTCGGTGCTTACGGCAGCGAGGTGTCCGACACGATCACCGGTCTGCGTGTGCTCGATCGTGAGACCGGAGCGATCGAACGGTGGGACCCGGCGCAATGCGGGTTCGGGTTCCGGACGAGCGCGTTCAAGCACACCGACCGCTACGTCGTCCTCGACGTCACGTTCGGCCTGACCAACTCGACCGATGCACCGCCGGTCCGCTACGCCGAGGTCGCGCGGCGGCTCGGCATCGAGCCAGGCGCGGCCGCGCCGTCGGCCGCGGTGCGCGACGTCGTGCTCGAGCTGCGGCGCAGCAAGGGCATGGTGCTCGACCCGGACGACCACGACACGTGGAGCGTCGGCTCGTTCTTCGTGAACCCGTTCGTGGCGCCCGGCGACGTCCCTGACGGCTGCCCGCACTGGGTGGTCGACGATCAGGTGAAGCTCTCCGCGGCCTGGCTGATCGAGAACGCCGGGTTCGGCAAGGGCTATGGGCTCGACCACGGCCGCGGCACGGTCGCGGTATCCACCAAGCACACGCTCGCGCTGACGAACCGCGGTGGCGCGACGACCGCCGAGTTGCTGGAGCTGGCCCGCGTCATCCGGACCGGGGTGGAGGACAAATTCGGCATTCGGCTGCGCCCTGAGGCCCACCTGGTGGGCGTGCAGCTCTGAGCGCCCGGGTTGCGGGATGATCCGGACGGGCATGAAAGCCGAGGGGGCGGTGTTGTGCCAGCGCACGAGCGGCGAAGGGAGTGACGTGCCCTCTAGCGAGGACGCGCTGCAGCGCGTCGCCATGCTCAGCGTGCACACCTCACCACTCGACCCGCCCGGCGGCGGCGACGCGGGCGGCATGAACGTCTACATCGTCGAGACCGCCAAACGGCTGGCCGGGCTCGGCGTCGAGGTCGAGATCTTCACCCGGGCCACGTCCAGCGATCAGCCGCCGGTGGTGCCGCTGACCGAGGGTGTGCACGTCCGGCACGTCACCGCCGGCCCGTTCGAAGGGCTGGCCAAGGGCGATCTGCCGGCCCAGCTCTGCGCGTTCACCGCCGGCGTGCTGCGTGCCGAGGTGCATCACGAACCGGGTTGGTACGACGTCATCCACTCCCATTATTGGCTTTCCGGACAGGTCGGCTGGCTGGCCCGCGAGCGATGGGGCGTGCCACTCGTCCACTCCGCGCACACGCTTGCGCGGGTCAAGAACGCGCTGCTCGCCGAGGGTGACGAGCCCGAGCCGCTGGCCCGGGTCATCGGCGAGGAGCAGGTCGTCGCCGAGGCCGACCGGCTCATCGCCTCCACGCGCGACGAGGCCCGCGATCTCGTCCGCCTCTACGGCGCCGACATCGCGACCGTGCGGACCATCGCGCCTGGTGTCGATCTCGACATGTTCACGCCCGGCCCGGCGCCCGGCGCCCGGCGGCGGCTCGGACTGCGCGACGATGCGCTCACGCTGCTCTTCGTCGGCCGCATCCAGCCACTGAAGGCGCCCGACGTGCTGCTGCGCGCGGCCGCGCTGCTGCAGGACGACCCGGCGCTGGCAGGCCGGTTGCAGCTCGTCGTCCTCGGTGCGCCGAGCGGCACCGGCCTCGCGCACCCGCATTACCTCGAGTCGCTGCGCGATGAGCTGGACCTCGGCGACGTCGTCCAGTTCCGCCCGCCGGTCGGACGTGCCGGCGTCGCCGACTACTACCGCGCCGCCGACCTCACCGTCGTGCCCAGCTACAACGAGTCCTTCGGGCTCGTCGCGCTCGAGTCGCAGGCGTGCGGCACCCCGGTGGTCGCCGCCGCGGTGGGTGGGCTGCCCACGGCGATCGCGGACGACGTCTCCGGCGTGCTCGTCGACGGGCACGAACCGCAGCACTGGGCGAAGGTGCTCGCCGACCTGCTGCGCACCCCGAGCCTGCTCGACCGGCTCGCCGCGGGCACCCGCGCGCACGCCACCCGCTTCTCCTGGGACCGCACCGCCGAGGGGCTGCTCGCCGCCTACCGCGAAGCGGCCGACGACTTGCACGCCCAGCAGGTCGCGCAGTCATGAGCGTGGCCGAGGTCATCGAGGCGGCCCTGGGCGACGAGGACCTCGAATGGCAGCGACTGGACGAGTCGACGTTCGCGGTGGCCCTGCCGGGCGAGAAGCGGCTCAAGACCGCCTGCATCCTGACCGTCGGCTCGCACGCGCTCGAGATCGAGGCGTTCGTCATGCGCGCACCGGAGGAGCACCGCGAGCAGGTCTATGCGTGGCTGCTGCAGCGCAATGCACGCATGTACGCCGTGTCGTGGGCGATCGACTCGACCGGCGACGTCTACCTGTCGGGCCGGGTGCCGCTGTCGGCCGTCACCGCAGACGAACTCGACCGCATCCTCGGCTCGGTGCTCGAGTACGCCGACGGCTCGTTCAACCTGCTGCTGGAGATGGGCTTCGGGTCGTCGATCCGGCGCGAGTGGGCCTGGCGGGTGAAGAACCATCAGCCGCTGGCCAACCTGGCGGCCTTCGCCGACTTCGCCCAGCGGCCGGTAGTGGACGACGGGCCGCAGTAGCGCGCTGGCAGGATAAGCGCCGTGGCCACGTTGGTGCTGCTCCGTCATGGCGAGAGCGAATGGAACCAGAAGAACCTCTTCACCGGCTGGGTCGACGTCGGGTTGACCGCCGCTGGTGAGGCCGAGGGCCGACGGGCCGGCGAGCTGCTCGTCGAGCACGAGCTGCTGCCCGACGTCGTGCACACGTCACTGCTGCGCCGCGCGATCCGCACCGCGGAGATCGCGCTGGACGCCGCCGACCGCCACTGGATCCCGGTGCGCCGTTCGTGGCGGCTCAACGAGCGGCACTACGGCGCGCTGCAGGGCAAGAACAAGTCCCAGGTGCGCGACGAGTACGGCGACGAGCAGTTCATGCTGTGGCGCCGCTCGTACGACACGCCGCCGCCGGAGCTCGCCGACGACGACGAGTTCAGCCAGGCACACGACCCGCGCTACGCCGACCTGCTCGAGCCACTGCCGCGCACCGAGTGCCTCGAGGACGTCGTCGGCCGGATGCTGCCCTACTGGTACGACGCGATCGTGCCCGATCTGCGCCGCGAGCGTGTCGTCGTCATCGCCGCGCACGGCAACTCGCTGCGCGCGCTGATCAAGCATCTCGACGGGCTCAGCGACGACGCGGTCGTCGACCTCAACGTGCCCACCGGGATCCCGCTGCGCTACGAACTCGACGACGTCGCGTTGCATCCGACCGGTGCGGCCACCTATCTCGACCCGGACGCTGCTGCGGCGGCGATCGAGGCCGTCGCCAACCAGGGCAAGAAGTAACGCGTCATCGCAGTGTGCTGCCGCTCGTCGTGCTGCCGGGCCGCTCGCCGGTGACGATGAAGATCGTCCGGCGCGCGACCGCAACCGCGTGATCGGCGTAGCGCTCGTAATAACGCCCGAGGAGCGTCATGTCGATGGCTGCCTCGGTGCCGTGCGCCCAGCGCGGCGAGAGCACGAGGGTGAACAGCTTGCGGCGCAGCGCGTCCATCGAGTCGTCCTCGGCCTCGATCGCGTGCGCCAGCGAGACGTCGCGGCCCTCGACGACGTCGGCCACCTTGTGCACGAGCGAGCGGGCGACCTCGCCCATCTGCGCGATGATGTCGCGTACCTCCTCGGGCACCGACGCCTCGGGGAAGCGCAGCCGCGCGATCTTGGCCACGTGCAGCGCCAGGTCTCCCATGCGCTCGAGGTCGGCGACCACGTGCAGCGTCGTGACGAGCACGCGCAGGTCGGTCGCCACCGGTTGCTGACGGGCGATCATCTGGAACGCGCGATCCTCGAGGTCCTCGCGCAGGGCGTCGACCCTGGCGTCGGCCTCGATGACACGCTCGGCCCGGACGAGGTCGGCGTCCAGCAGCGCACCGGTGGCCTGCTCCATCGCCACCGACACGAGCCGGGTCATCTCGATGACACCGGCACCGATCTCGTCGAGTTCGTCGTGGAAGACGTCACGCATGCCTGGACCTTCCGTCCCGTTAGCGACCTTGCCGTGCTCACGACGTGAACACCGGCGGGCCGGGAGGTGAACAGCGGATGCGCACCCGGCCGCCGAGCCGGGCCATACGCATTGTCGTCCGTACCATCGACGTGTGCTGCGACGCCGCCGGGAGGATCCCGGTTCGCCACCGGCGCCGGCCGCTGCGGCGGCGGCGAGCACGCAGCAACCCCTCGCCTCGCTGGTCGTCGAGGCGCTCGACCACGGCGTCGTCGTCGTCGACCGGGACGAGCGGGCCGTCCTCGTCAACCCGGCCGCGCGGGCCATGGACATCCTGGACGTCGACAAGCTCGCGTTCCCGGCCCTGCTGAGCATCGCCCGCAAGGCACTCGACACCGGCGAGCACGTCACCGACACCATCGACCTGCCGATCGACCGGCTCGGCCGGGAGCCGATCGCGCTCGCGGTCACCGCGGTGCCGCTGCCGGGCACCGACGAACGCGCCAGCGGCGTGTGCCTGCTGCTCGCCGACGTGAGCGAGCAACGCCGCCTCGAGGCCGTTCGCCGCGACTTCGTGGCCAACGTCTCACACGAACTGAAGACGCCGGTCGGCGCGCTCACGCTGCTCGCGGAGGCGATCCAGGACGCGGCCGACGAGCCAGCAATGGTCGCCCGGTTCGCCGCCCGCATCCAGCACGAGGGTTCGCGGCTGGCCAGGCTGGTCGGCGAGCTGATGGAGCTGTCCCGCGTGCAGGGCGCCGACCCGATGCCGGGCGCCGCCGAGGTCGATGTGCGCTCGATCGTGGCCGAGGCCGTCGAGCGCACCAGGCTCGCCGCAGAGCAGGCCTCCATCAGCGTCTCCTACGCATGCCCGCGCAACCTGCGGGTGCGCGGCAACGAGGCCCAGCTCGCGAGCGCGGTCGCGAACCTCGTCGAGAACGCGATCGCGTACAGCGGCAGCGGCACCCGGGTCGCGGTGACCGCGGCTGGAGCGAGCGACGACGAGAGCCGTCCGGTCGTCGACATCTCGGTCACCGACCAGGGCATCGGCATCGCCGAAGCCGAGCGCGACCGGATCTTCGAGCGCTTCTACCGTGTCGACCCGGCGCGCTCGCGCGCGACCGGCGGCACCGGGCTGGGGCTCGCGATCGTGAAGAACATCGCCACCAATCACCTTGGTGCGGTCTCGGTGTGGAGCGCCGTCGGCTCCGGATCGACGTTCACCATCCGGCTACCGCGCGTTCACTCGGATCGGTCATCGTCTGAGCCGACCGACGAGCCCAGCGAACCGGCGGTCAGCGTGCCCGCGACGAGCGTGGAGGAAGAGTGACCCGTGTGTTGGTCGTGGAGGACGAGGAGTCGTTCTCCGATGCCCTGTCGTACATGCTGCGGCGCGAGGGCTACGAGGTGGAGGTGGCCGGCAACGGCCACGATGCGCTGCAGACCTTCGAGCGCAGCGGCGCCGACCTGGTGCTGCTCGACCTGATGCTGCCCGGCCTGTCCGGGACCGAGGTCTGCCGCGAGCTGCGTACCCGCTCGCACGTGCCGATCATCATGGTGACCGCGCGCGACACCGAGGTCGACAAGGTCGTCGGGCTCGAGCTCGGTGCCGACGACTACGTGACGAAGCCGTTCTCGGCCC
>JAICKR010000137.1 GCA_025927835.1 Jatrophihabitans sp.
ACCTCGGTCGATCCGGTGAACGCGATCTTGTCGACGTCCTTGTGCTCGACGAGCGCCTGCCCGATCGCCGGCCCGCCGGCCAGGATGTTCACGACGCCAGGCGGGAGGTCGGCCTCGGCCACGATCTCGGCGAGCACCAGCGCACTCAGCGGCGTGGTCTCGGCCGGCTTCAGCACCACCGTGTTGCCGCAGGCGAGCGCCGGCGCGATCTTCCACGCCGCCATCAGCAGCGGGAAGTTCCACGGGATGACCTGCGCGGCGACGCCGAGCGCGCGCGGTGCCGGGCCGAAGCCTGCGTAGTCGAGCTTGTCGGCCCACCCGGCGTAGTAGAAGAAGTGCGCCGCGGCGAGCGGGACGTCGACGTCGCGTGACTCCTTGATCGGTTTGCCGTTGTCGAGCGATTCGAGGACGGCGAGCTCGCGGGAGCGTTCCTGGATGCCGCGCGCGATGCGGAACAGGTACTTGCCACGCTCGGCGCCCGACATCGACGACCACGGCCCCGCGTACGCGCGGCGCGCGGCGCGGATCGCGTCCTCGACGTCGGACGGCCCGGCCTCGGCGATCTCGGCCAGCGGCTCCTCGTCGGCCGGGTTGATCGTCTTCACCGCATCGCCGGTGCCGTCGCGGAACGTGCCGTCGACGAAGATCTGGTAACTCGGCTTGAGCCGCGCGATGTCACGCGACTCGGGCGCCGGTGCGTACTCGAACATTTAGTCCACCGTCACGTAGTCGGCACCGTCGTAGGCGCCGGTCGAGAGCTTGTGCCGCTGCAGCAGCAGGTCGTTGAGCAGGCTGGACGCGCCGAACCGGAACAGCCGCGGGGTGAGCCACTCGTCGCCGACGACCTCGTTCACCATCACGAGGTAGCGCACGGCCTCCTTCGAGGCGCGGATGCCGCCGGCGAGCTTCACGCCGCGCAGCTCGCCGGTGCGGTCGCGGAAGTCGCGCACCGCCTCGAGCATCACCAATGCCACCGGCGGCGTCGCCGAGACGGTCAGCTTGCCGGTCGAGGTCTTGATGAAGTCACCGCCGGCCAGCAGTGCGAGCCAGGACGCGCGCCGCACGTTGTCGAGCGTCGCAAGCTCACCGGTCTCGAGGATGACCTTCAGGTGCGCGTCGCCGCACGCCGCCTTGGTCGCCACGATCTCGTCGTAGACCTGCAGGTAGCGCCCGGCGAGGAACGCGCCGCGGTCGATGACCATGTCGATCTCGGTGGCGCCGGCGTGCACCGCGTCGCGGACGTCCTGCAACTTGGTCGACAAGGCGGCCCGTCCGGACGGGAACGCGGTCGCCACCGACGCGACCTCGACGGGCGTGCCGGCCACCGCGTCGACGGCGGTCGCGACGAGGTCGGGGTAGACGCACACCGCGGCGGCCGACGGCACGGACGGATCGGACGGGTCGGGGTGCACGGCCTTCGCGCACATCGAGCGCACCTTGCCCGGCGTATCGGCGCCCTCGAGCGTCGTGAGGTCGACCATGCTGATCGCGGTGTCGATCGCCCACGCCTTCGCGGTGGTCTTGATGCTGCGGGTCGCCAGCCCGGCGGCGCGCGCCTCCGCGCCGACCTGGTCGACGCCCGGCAGCCCGTGCAGGAACCGGCGCAAGGTCGCGTCGTCGCGACTTACGTCGTTCATCGCCACCGCGCTTGTTTCAAATACAGGGGACCCCGCCGTCACCCGTCTCAGTCTAGGGTTCGCAGCGTGGAAGTGACCGTGGTCGACCACCCGATCGTCCAGGCCCGGCTGACGGTGATGCGCGACGAGCGGAGCACGAACTCCGAGTTCCGGGCCGCGCTGCGCGAGCTGGCCACCCTGCTCATGTACGAGGCCACCCGAAATCTGGAGCGCCAGGATCTGCCGATCTCCACCCCGATCACCCGGACCACGGGTGTTGCGATCGCCAACCCGCCGCTGCTCGTGCCCGTGCTGCGCGCCGGGCTAGGCATGGCCGAGGCCGCTTTCAACCTGCTGCCCGAGTCGCAGATGGGCTTCGTCGGGCTGGCGCGCGACGAGCAGACGCACGAGCCGCACCCGTACATGGCCTCGCTGCCGCAGTCGCTGGCCGGCCGTCCGGTGATCGTGCTCGACCCGATGCTGGCCACCGGCGGCTCGCTGTTGCACTGCCTGCATCTGCTGGCCAGCCGTGACGCCGACGACCTCACCGTCATCTGCGCGCTCGCCGCCCCCGAAGGGCTCAAGACGCTGGACGACTCGGGCCTGCCGATCCGGCTGTTCACCGCGAGCGTGGACGAGCGGCTCAACGAGAACGCCTACATCGTGCCCGGGTTGGGGGACGCGGGCGACCGCCAGTTCGGGCCGCGATGAGACGGCGGACGGCGGCGGTCCTCGCCGCCGCCGTCATGCTCGCCGGCGGGGTGGCCGGGTGCTCGTCCAGCCGGCAGCACGCCGCCGCGGCCGGCACCGCGCTCAAGACGTTCCACGCCTACAACGCGCGCGGTGACCTGGTGGTGACCGTCGCCGACATCGCCACCGGTAGTTGCTGGACGTCCAGCATCGCCGCGCTCGGGTCGACCTCGGCCTTCCGCTGCCTCGCCGGCAACACCATCTACGACCCGTGTTTCGTCGCGCCGCATCCGGCCCGGCCGTTGCAGGTTGCCTGCCTGCCCGCGCCCTGGGGCCGGGCCGAGGTGCTGCGAGTGCCGAACCTGCCCCAGGTCGAACCGATCAAGAGCGGCCGGCCGTGGGCCCTCGTGCTCAGCAACGGCGCGCGCTGCGTGACGGCGACCGGCACCGTGCCGCAGGTGCACGGGGTGTCGCTCGGCTACACCTGCACCGGCGGGATGGCCGCCGCGCTGGTGCCGGGCACCGCGGCGACCCGCTCCGCCGACTTCGGCAGCCCCGCCGGCACCACGCTGCGCCGGGTGACCGTCAAGACAATCTGGCGGGCGTAGGCAACCAACCAGCCCCGCCGGGCGACCCTCCTCATGTGGCACTGTTGATTGCCGTGGCGGCCGACGACTCCCTGCGGGAGCAGAACGTCGGGCAGAGCTTGCAAGAGCGGGTGCCCGGTGCGGCCACCGTCGACATCCACGGGCTCTACCGCGCGCACTGGCGCTATCTCGTCCGGCTCGCCGTCCTGCTCGTCGACGACACTCCCAGCGCGGAGGACGTCGTCCAGGACGCGTTCATCGCGCTGCACCGGCGTTCCGGCTCCCTGCGCGACCCGGACGCCGCACTCGCCTACCTGCGCGCCTCGGTCGTCAACCTGTCCCGGTCCGTGCTGCGCCGCCGCCAGGTCGCGCGCAAGCACCTCAAGGTCGCCGAGCCGCAGACGGTGGCGCCTGCCGACGACTCGGTCCTGGTGCGAGACGAGCACCGCGCCACGCTGGTTGCGGTGCGCGCGCTGCCGCGGCACCAGCGCGAGGTGCTGGTCCTGCGCTACTGGTCCGGGTTGTCCGAGCGCGAGATCGCGCAGACGCTCGGCATCTCCAACGGCGCGGTGAAGTCGGCCGCCAGTCGCGGGATCGCGACCCTGCACAGGGTGTTGGGGGGTGCGCCGGATGCGTGACGGAATGGGCCCTGATGACATCGAGCGGCAGCTGCGCGACTCCTTCGACGCGCGGGCCAGGGCCGGCGTGCCGGACGGCGCCATGCCCCCGCCGCCGCGGTTCGCCACGGCCGGCGCGGCACCGCGCCGGCACGGACGCTGGCTGGCCCCGCTGGCGGCAGCCGCAGTCGTGCTGGCGGTCGTGGGCACCGTCCTCGGGCTGCAGTCCGGTTCCGGTCACCATGGCCAGCAGCCGGTCGCCGGCCCGTCCGGCCGGCAGACGTCGCCGCCCGTGCTCCAGACGTCGGCGACGGCCGCGCCCGTCGACATCCGGATGGTGCCGGTCGACGGCGCGACCTACGGCGTCGGCATGCCCGTCGTCGCCTATTTCTCGCAGCGCTTCAGCAGCGCGAAGCCGCTGGTCGCGGCCACCTCGGTCACCGTGAGCGGCAAACCGGTGCACGCGGCGTGGTACTTCGAGAAGTCGGCCAAGCCGGGCTATCCCGTCGAGGGTCACCTACGCATGCGGGACTACTGGCCGGCGCACGTGGACGTGCACGTCACGGTTGCCGCGAACGCGATCACCCCGGCAACGACCGTCAACTTCCACACCGGCGCGCGCACGATCGCCGTCGTCGAGGACGCGAAGCACCAGATGGTCGTGACCAGCGACGACAAGTCGCTCGGTGTGTTCCCGGTGTCGCTGGGCACTGACTCGACGCCGACCGGTCGCGGCACCAAGGTGATCATGGCCAAGCAGCCGAGCATCTGCCTGTCCGGCCCGGGCTTCCACGGGTGCGGCATCAAGTACGCGCAGCAGCTCACGTTCAGCGGCGAATATCTGATCGCCGCACCGTGGAACGCCGCGCTCGGGCTGCGGGACACCTCCAATGGCTGCACGAATCTGACGTCGGCGGACGCCGAGTACCTGTACCGCCACCTCCGGGTGGGTGACGTCGTCAAGTATCCGGACACGACGGGACCGATGATGCAGGTTGCCGGCGGGTTGGGTGACTGGAACGTGCCGTGGGCGGTCTGGCTCAAGGGCGGGCTGATTCCCACCGGCTGATGGGGCAACCTCGAAGCAACCTTGGCCCCGTCCAGGCGTCTGTTGAGGTATGAGTACAGCCGTGATGGCGCGCACGGGGGACGCCGACGCAGCTGTTGCCGCGCTCTTCCAGGCGCAACGGCTGCCGATGGTGCGGCTCGCCCGGCTGCTCGTCGACGATCTGGAGACGGCCGAGGACGTCGTGCAGGACGCGTTCTCGGCCCTGCACCGCAAGTGGGGCTCGATCACCTCGCACGACGCGGCGATCGGCTACCTGCGCACCTCCGTGGTGAACGGGTCGCGTTCGGTGCTGCGCCGCCGGCGCACCGCCCGCGCGCACCCGTGGCCGGACGCGACGAAATGGAGCGCGGACAGCGCCGACAGCGGCCTGCTGGTCGCCGAGGAACACCGCGAGGTACTGGCGGCGCTGCGCCAACTGCCGACCCGGCAGCGTGAGGTCATCGTGCTGCGCTACTGGTCCGAGCTGCCCGAGGCCGAGATCGCGGCCGCACTGGGCATCTCGGTCGGCGCGGTGAAGTCCAGCGCGTCGCGCGGTCGCGAGGCGATCGCCGCGCTGCTCGGAGGGATGTCATGAACGAGCCGATGAACGGCGTGGACGAGCGTATCCGCGCCGCGCTGCACGCCGCAGTGGACGACCTGCACGAGCGCGACCTGCGCCCGGCGCTGCCGCCACGGGGCGTGCCGAGGCGGCACCGGACGATCCGCTGGGCCGCGCCGCTGCTCGCCGCCGCCGCGGTAGTCGCCGTGGTCGTCACGTCCGTCGCCGTGTCGTCGGGGCCGCAGGCGGCCAAGCACACCATCGCACCGGCCGGCTCGCTGCCTGCGCCGAAGAAGACGCCGTCGGTATCGATCACCACGTATCCGCCCTCCGCGGCGAAATCGCCGGAGACCACGCCGACGGGTCAACCGACGACGAAGACCCCGCCGCCCGAAGCGTCGTTGGGCGGCTACGAACCGCTCTGGCCGTTCGACTCGCTCACCCAGGCGGAGGCCTGGGAGGCCGCGAACCTCCGGGGCGGGCACTCGTCCTGGCATCTCGACGCCGGCCAGACCGCGCTGTCGTTCGTGCGCAGCTACCTGAAGTTCACCGACATCACCGATGTCACGTCGACCAACGTGACCACCAAGGACGCGCACATCGGCGTCGGCTACCCGTCGCCCAGCGGGCAGCCGCACACCGCCGCGGTGCTGCACCTGCTCCGGTTCGCAGCGGACGGCACCGACGCGAACGCGCCGTGGGAGGTCGTCGAAGCCGCGGCGAGCGACTTCTCCTTCGAGGGCACGACGGTCACGGATCCGCCCAGCCCGTGGCTTGTCGTCCAGGGCCGGATCTCCGGCGCCGACGAGAACATCACGGTGGCGGCCCGGACGCTCGGCGGTGCGGTCAGGACCGCCGCCCCGGTGCCGGCCGGCGGGAACAACAGCCGGTGGGACGTCCAGATGGCGCCGTTCGGCCTGCGCGGGGTCGTCACCGTCGTGGCCTCGACCGGCGGGCACACCACCGCGCACGAGCGGTTCGTGGTGACCGGGATCAGCGTGCCGTGACGAGAGCTTCCACCTCGGTGCGCAGCTGCGCCAACGTCTGCGCGGCAACCTCGGCCGAGCCGCTGGGCTCGACCACCTCGAGGTAGGCCTTCAGCTTCGGCTCGGTGCCCGACGGGCGCACCACGACTCGGCCGCCCGGCACCCGCCAGCGCAGCGCGTCTGTCTCGGGCAGCAGGTCCTCGACCGACACCGGGTGGCCGAGCAACGTGGCAGGCGGCGTCGTGCGGATCCGGCGCATCGTGTCGTCGATGATCGAGAGGTCATCGACGCGCACAGACACCTGGTCGGTCACGTAGCGCCCGTACTCGGCGGCGAGCTCGTCGAGCCGGGCGAGCAGCGACGAGCCGGCGGCCTTGCGGGTCGCGGCGAGCTCGGCGACGCGCAGCGCGGCGCTGATGCCGTCCTTGTCCCGCACGAGGTCGGGCGCCACCGCGTAGCCCAGCGCCTCCTCGTACCCGTAGACGAGGTCCGGCGCGGCCCGCGAGATCCACTTGAACCCGGTCAGCGTCTCCGTGTACCCGGCGCCGCGCCCCGCGGCCAACGCGCCGAGCATGGACGACGACACGATCGTGGTCGCATACGTCCCGCGCACGCCCTGCTGCAGCAGCCAGTCGGCGAGCAGCACGCCCACTTCGTCACCGCGCAGCATCCGCCACCCGCCGTCGGTGGTCGGCACCGCGACGGCGCACCGGTCGGCGTCGGGGTCGTTGGCGATGACGACGTCCGCGTCCGCGCGGCGCGCCAGTGCCAGCGCCAGGTCGAGCGCGCCCGGCTCCTCGGGGTTCGGGAACGACACGGTCGGGAACTCCGGGTCGGGCAGCTCCTGCTCGGGCACGGGTACGACATCGGCGAAGCCGGCCGCGTCGAACACCGCGCGCACGGTCTCGGTGCCGACGCCGTGCATCGCGGTGTGCACGATGCGCAGCTCGCGCGGGCCGTCCCCGATCAGCCCGGCGACCGCGCCGACGTAGGCGGTGAAGATCTCCTCGTCCAGCACGGTGACCGCGTCCTCGGCGAGCGGGATCGCCCGCGCCGAGGCGACCGCCTGGATCGCGGCCTCGATCTCGACGTCGGCGGGCGGCACGATCTGCGCGCCGTCCGAGTCGTAGACCTTGTAACCGTTGTCCTGCGGCGGGTTGTGCGAGGCGGTGACCATGACCCCGGCGGCGGCGTGCAGGTGCTGCACCGCGAACGCGAGGACGGGCGTGGGCAGTACCCGCGGCATCAGCCGGGCGTCGAAGCCGGCCGCGGCGAAGATCGCCGCCGAGTCGCGGGCGAAGTCGGTCGAGCCGTGCCGCGCGTCGAAACCGACGACCACCGGCTGCCCGCCACGCCCGTGCGCCTGCAGCCAGGCGGCGAGGCCGGCGGCCGCCCGCCGCACCACGGTGCGGTTCATGCCGTTCGGGCCGGCCCGCAGCGGCCCGCGCAGCCCGGCGGTGCCGAACGTCAGCGGCGCCGCGAACCGGCTCTCCAGCTCTGCCTCGCCGCCGCTGTCGAGCAGCGCCTGCAGCTCGGCTGCGGCGGCCGGGTCGACGTCGTCCGCGATCCAGGCCGCGACGAGATCGCGGTCCACAGCCTCGCGGTTCACAGCTTCGGGATGAGCTTCGCGAGCAGCTCGCCCATCCGGGTCGCGGACGCTTTGCCGACGGCCAGCACCTCTTCGTGGTCGAGCGGTTCGCCGAGCCCGGCGGCGAGGTTCGTGACGAGCGAGATGCCGAGCACCTCGCAGCCCTCGGCGTGTGCCGCGATCGCTTCGAGCACGGTCGACATGCCGACCAGGTCGGCGCCCAGGATCCCGGCCATCCGCACCTCGGCCGGTGTCTCGTACTGCGGCCCGGGGAACTGCGCGTACACACCTTCGGTGATCGACGGGTCGATCTCGCGCACGAGCGCGCGCAGCCGCGCCGCGTAGACGTCGGTGAGGTCGACGAAGCGTGCGCCTACCAGGGGAGTACGCCAGGTGAGGTTGAGGTGGTCGCGCAGCAGCACCGGGTCGCCGACCGACAGGCCGGGCCGCAGCCCGCCGCAGGCGTTGGTCAGGATCACGGTGCGGCACCCCGCGGCCGCAGCGACCCGCACCCCGTGGGCCACCGGCTCCACGCCGCGGCCCTCGTAGAGGTGGGTGCGGCCGAGGAAGGCCAGCACCCGCTTGCCGGCGACCTCGAGCGAGCGCACTCGCCCGGCGTGCCCCTCGACGGCGGGCGGCAGGAAGCCGGGCAGTTCGGTGACGGGGAAGTCGGCGCTGGCCGTCCCCAGGACGTCGATCGCCGGCACCCATCCCGAGCCCAGCACGATCGCGACGTCGTGGTGATCGACTCCGGTACGGGCGGCGAGGGCCTCGGCCGCGGCGGCCGCCAGCCCGGCCGCGGTCAGCTCGGGGCTCATGTCGGCGGTCGGCTCGACAGCGCTGTCATGCACGGGCCGACCCTACAGGCGGCCCGGCGCACCGGTCAGGCGCCGGGCGGCCTCTGGCAGCGCAGGCAGCGCGCCGTCTGGGGGAGGATCTCCAGCCGCTCGAGCGGCAGCGTCGAGCCGCAGTCGACGCAGCGTCCGTAGGTGCCCTCTTCCATCCGCCACAGCGCCCGCTCGACGTCGCGCAACGCCGCGAGCGACCCCGCGCTCAGGGACCGCTCGATCTCGGGATCGGGGTCGCTGAGGGGGTCGCCGGGGCGGGCGCGCTGCAGCTGGCTGAGCTGGTCGATGCGGAACGCGCGTTGTTCGAGCAGCATCGCTCGCAGGAGATCCAGCTCGGCCTTCGTGAGAGGGCCGGAGGCAGTGGGAACCAGGGCCGGGGATCC
>JAICKR010000053.1 GCA_025927835.1 Jatrophihabitans sp.
CTTTTAATCCGTAGGTTGCGGGTTCGAGCCCCGCGGGGCCCACATGGCGCTCGAGGTTGCCGACATCGAGGTACGTCCCGGCGAAGAGGACCAGTTCGTCGCGGCATACCGCGGCGCGCGCGCCGCGCTGTGCGAGACGCCGGGTTGTCGCTCGGTGCGCATGACCCGCGGCATCGAGTCGCCGTCCCGGTTCGTGCTCCTCGTCGAGTGGGACTCCGTCGAGGCGCACGAGGAGAACTTCCGCGGCACCGAGCGGTACACGCGGTGGCGGGCGGCCATCGGGCCGCACTTCGCCGCCCCGCCCCGCGTGGAACACGTCACGGACGTCGACTGAGCAGCCCGGATTGCGGGGCGTGGCACGATTCGCCCATGCCCCACGTCGCCTATTTCGCGCTGGGCGGCACGATCTCGATGTCGGGCGTGCAGGACGGCGGCGTGGTCAGCCGGCTCACCGGTGCCGACCTCGTCGAATCCCTCGGCGACGTACCGATCGACGTGCGCGTACACGACGTGCGCAAGGTGCCCGGCGGCTCGCTCACCTTCGCCGACGTCCTCGATGCAGTCGACGCGGCGAGCACGGCGGTGGCCGATGGAGCCGCCGGTGTCGTGCTCACCCAGGGCACCGACACCATCGAGGAGACCGCGTTCCTCATCGACTCGGTGTGGCCGCACGACGCGCCGTTCGTGATCACCGGCGCGATGCGCAATCCCACGCTGGCCGGTCCGGACGGCCCGGCCAACCTGCTCGCGGCGTTGCAGGTCGCCGGCTCGCCCCACGCGCGCGGCCGCGGCGCGCTCGTCGCGTTCGCCGACGAGATCCACACAGCCCGGCACGTCCGCAAGTCGCACAGCTCGAGTCCCGGCACATTCGGCTCGCCCGACCTCGGCCCGATCGGGCACGTGCTCGAGGGCACCCCGCGCTTCCTCGCCGGAGTCGCGCCGCGCACACCGGTCACCGGCTGGACGCGCGAGACCCTCGAGCAGACCAAGGTCGCGCTGTACACCGTCACGCTCGACGACGACGGCCTGCTGCTCGCCGGACCTGACCACAGCCATCAGGGGCTCGTCCTCGCCGGCTTCGGCGTCGGGCACGTGCCGGCCCGACTCGTCCCCGAACTCGCGCAGATCAGCGAGGTGATGCCCGTGGTGTTCACCTCGCGCACCGGTGCCGGCGCCACCGCGAGCAGCACCTACGGCGGGCCGGGCTCCGAGCGCGACCTGCTTGCCCGCGGGATCATCGGGGGCGGCTTCCTGCACCCGTACAAGGCACGCGTCCTGTTGCGGCTGCTCGTGGCCGCCGGGGCGTCCCGCGCGGAGATCGCCGCGCAGTTCGCCGCGCTCGGTTGACGGACCTACGTGCGAGAGTGGACTCCGTGAGCGAAGCCCGTCCGGTCATCCTCGCGATCGACGGCAACTCGCTCGTGCACCGCAGCTACCACGCACAGGCCCGCACCGCGCTGCACAGCGCAGACGGGCGGCCGACCTGGGCGGTACGCGGCCTGCTCATGCAGCTCGTCGCCGCCGTCGATCGCATCCGTCCCGACGCCGTGGTCGTCGGCTTCGACGACCCGAACGACTCGCTGCGGCGCAGCACGTGGCCGGTGTACAAGGCCCATCGCACCGACAAGCTCGACACCCTGGTCGACCAGCTGTGCTGCGCGGTCGACGTGCTGCGCGAGCTGGGGCTGCCGGTCACTGTGCCGCGCGGGCTCGAGGCCGACGACGTGCTCGCGTCGACCGCGGCACACGCGAAGGCGGTCGGCGCATGCACCGTCGTCGTCACGTCCGACCGTGACGCGTTCGCGCTCATCGACGACAGCACTCGCGTGCTGCGCATCATCAACGGTGGCGTCGACGCGTCGCCGATGATGACCGCCGAACGGCTCGTGCTGTTGTTGGGCATCCGGCCCGAGCAGTACCGCGACTTCGCCGCGCTACGGGGCGACCCGTCCGACAACCTGCCCGGCGTCCGTGGCATCGGCCCGCGCACCGCGGCCCGGGTGCTGCAGGAGTTCGGCAGTGCTGCGGCGGCCTTCGCCGACCCGGCCGGCGTGCGGTCCCGGCTCGGCGCCGGCGTCGCGACCCGGCTCGCCGATCCGCAGGCGCGCGCCGCATTCGAGCTCAACTGCCAGGTGATGGCGATGCGCGCCGACGTCGTGGTCGAGCTGGGTGAACTGCCACTCGACGCCGACATCGTCGGACGCGTCTTCCGCGCACAGCAGCTGGTGTGGACGGTCAACGACGCGCTGTGCGTGCTCGCGGGAGTCGAGCCCGACCGGCTCGAGCGGCCCCGCGAGCCGCTGCCGACGTGGGTGTCCCCGGCTGTCGGCGAGAGCTACGCCCGGCAGCGGCTGCCGAAGTTGGCGCCCAAGCCGCAGCACGCCCAGCTGTCCCTGTTCGACTGACGCTAGCTGGCGAGAGCCAGCGTGCTGGCGCGCGAGCCGGTCACGTTGCGCCAGGCATGGAGCGCGGCCTCGTTGAACGGGGCGATGTCCGCGTGCACGCTGAGCAGCCCGGCGGCGCGCGCCCGCTCGATCAGCGCGGTGATCAGTGCGGTGCCGATGCCGTGCCCCTGCTCGTCGTCCACGACACAGACCGCGATGTCGGCGTTCTGCAGGTCGTCCGGATAGCGCCCGTACTCGGCCCAGCCGACCAGGTCGATGCCGTCGAGGGCCGCAACCGCGTCCCAGGCATACGGCCACCGCCGCGCGGTGCTGCTCAGGTAGGTGGGCGGCAGGGTCAGGAAGGAGCCCCAGAACCGCAGCCGCAGGGTTCGGGCGGACAGCCGCGGCGCCGCTGCGGAGAGCAGGGCGAAATCGCCGCACTCCCACGCGCGGATCGTCAGCTGACCTGGCTTCATATGGCGAAGTTAGAAGTGAGGCGGGCTGACTGTCAATTGAATAGTTAGCTATCCTCGTCACATGAGGTGGCTCGACTTCGACAGCGAGCGGTGCACCATGCAGCGCACCGTCGCGCTCATCGGTGACAAGTGGACGATGCTGCTCATACGTGACGCGGCCAACGGGGTGCATCGGTTCGACGACTACCGCCGCCACGTCGGGCTCTCCGAGGCAGTGCTGGCCGACCGGCTGCGCAACCTGGTGGCCAACGGCCTGTTCGAGACGCGCGAGTACCAGGAGCCGGGGCAGCGCAAGCGCCGCGAGTACCGCCTCACCGCCAAGGGCTGGGACTTGTTCCCCGTGCTCATCGCGCTGCGCCAGTTCGGCGACAAGCACCTGTCCGAGGACGACGAGGACGGCCCGACCTGGCAGATCCAGCACCGCGACTGCGGCCACCCCGTGCGGGCCGAGGTGCGCTGCGTGCACGACGACCAGGTGCTGACCTACCGCGACACGAAGCCGGTCGCCGTCCCCTGACCCGAACACGACGCTGATGTGCGCGTGACGCCGCGGCCGGGTGATCGCACTACAGTTCGCGGCGTGTCCGCCGCGCCACATCCGCGCGGGCTCGTCCTGATCGTCGAGGACGAGCCGGCGATCGCCGACGTGATCCGGCGCAACCTCTCGCAGGCCGGCTATGGCACGCACGTCGAGCACGACGGGGCGCAGGCGCTGGACGCGGTGCGCCGGCTCAAACCGGCCGCGATCATCCTCGACGTCGGGTTGCCGGGGCTGGACGGCATCGAAGTGTGCCGGCGGCTACGCGCCGAGCACGACTGGACGCCCGTCCTGTTCGTCACCGCACGAGATGACGAGGTCGACCGCATCGTCGGGCTCGAGCTCGGCGCGGACGACTACGTGACCAAGCCGTTCTCGCCACGTGAGCTCGTCGCGCGGGTGACGAGCGTGCTGCGGCGCACGCACGGCACCCCCGAGGCCCCGGCGCAGACCGTCGGCGCGGTCACGCTCGACGCAGCGCAGCGGCGCGTGCACGTGGGCGCGGACGAGCTCGCGCTCACGGCGACCGAGTTCGACCTGCTCGCTCATCTCATGCGCCGCCCGGGGCGGGTGTTCACCCGCGAACAGCTGCTCAGCGAGGTGTGGGGCTACTCGGCGGTGGCCGGCACCCGCACCGTGGACGTGCACATCGCACAGCTGCGGGCCAAGCTCGGCGCGGCCAGCCCGATCCGTACCGTGCGCGGCGTCGGCTACGCCGCCGAGAATCGCGCGTAGCGAGGTGAGAAGAACCAGCCTGGCGGTGCGCATCTCCCTGCTCAGCATCGGCATCGCGGTCATCACCGCGGTGATCGCCGGTGCGCTCGCGACCGGATTGATCCGCACGAACAGCACCGCGACCGCGCACCGCAACCTGGCCAAGCTCGCCGACGTCACGCAGTCGGCGGCGGACAACCGGTTGGTCGCGCAGGTGCGGCTGCGGCAGGCGTTGCAGGGCCTCAACGTGCGCAGCGGCATCATCCGCAAGAACGGCCGGCTCGCGACCCGCTGGCCGCTCGTCGAACGCGCGGTCGGCGACAGCGACATCAGCGCCGTCCTCGCCGGCAACGCGGTGTCGTCCACCCGCTCGATCGCGGGCAGCACCGTGTTCATCGAGGCGCGGCCGGTGGCAGCCGGCGGCATCGTGCTCGTCGAGCGACGCGCGGACGCGGTCGCGCAGACCGAGCGAGCGGTGCGCCGCATCGTGCTGGCCGTGCTCATCGCGGGCGCAGTGGCCACCGCGCTCGGGTTGCTCGTCGCGTGGCGGCTCGCGCGGCCGCTGCGCCGGACCGCCGCCGCTGCTCATTCGCTCGCCGCCGGCAACCGCGATGTGACGCTGCCGGCGCAGGGCCCTACCGAGGTGGTCGCAGTCAGCGAGGCGATCAACACGCTCGCCGGCGCGCTGCGTCATTCCGAGGCTCGGCAGCGCGACTTCCTGCTTTCGGTGTCACACGACCTGCGCACCCCGCTCACGGCGGTCTCCGGCTATGCCGAGTCACTCGCCGAGGGCGTGGTGCCGCCCGACGAGGTCGCGCAGGTGGGCGGCGTGGTGCTCGCCGAGGCGAAGCGGCTCGAGCGACTTGTCGGCGATCTGCTCGACCTGGCACGACTCGGCGCGCAGGACTTCCGGGTGCAGTTCGGCCGGGTCGACCTGGTGGCTCTCGCGCAGGACAGCGTGCGCGTCTGGTCCGACCGGGCCGCGTCTGTCGCGGTGCCGGTGCGCCTCGACGCCCCGCCCGTGCCGGTGTGGACGAGCACCGATCCGGCCCGGCTGCGCCAAGCCCTGGACGGGCTGTTCGACAACGCGCTGCGCGTGACACCGTCCGGCGCGCCGATCGTGCTCGCCGTCCGCGCCGAGCCCGGCCTCGCGATCGTCGAGGTGCGCGACGGCGGCCCCGGGCTGCAGGACGCGGACCTGCCCGTCGCGTTCGAGCAGGGAGTGCTCTACGAGCGCTACCGCGGGGTGCGCCAGGTGGGGACGGGCCTCGGCCTGGCGATCGTCCACGGCCTGGTGCAGCGGCTGGGCGGAACGGTCGAGGCGGGTCACTCCGCCGAGGGCGGGGCGAGGTTCACCGTCCGCCTACCGCTCACTTCTTGACGTCGAGGACGTGCTTGGCGGTCAGCGTCGACGTGCCGGTACCTGCCACGAGCACGTGGTCACCGTTCGCGACCTTGTCGATGCTGCTTGCCGCGCCGCTGCCGTTGCTGCGCATGCGCACCTTCGTGTCCTTGGTCACCGCGAACGTTTCGCTCGTCCTGTCCGCGGCCTGCACCGTGATCGAGGTGGACGAGACCGCGGTGACGGTGCCCGCGATCAAGTCATGCGTGACGAAACCGTCCTTGCCGCGCAGCACGATCTCGCCGTGCGCCAGCCGGCGCAGCTTGCCCTTGCCGAGCAGCTTCAAGGCGTGGTGGCCGCTCTTCGCAGCGGGCGCGGCTGACGGGACGCTGGGCGTGTCCGACCCGCTGACGGCCAGCGCCGTCCCGCCGGCGCCGACGATGGCGGCAGCCGCGGCACCGGCGATAAGGGTCTTGCGATACATGGGGTGCTCCTCGAAGTCGGTGTCGTTCCCATGACTGTGCCCGCCGGAGATTCGGTGCATCCCACGGAACTGTTCGGATCTCGTAAGAGCCCGTGCGCGGCGGCGAATAGGGTCAGGCACCGATGAACGACCTTGCCGAGAAGGCCCTCGAAGGGCTCGACGTCGCGCGCCGCCATGTCACGGCGCGGCCGATGCTCGGCTTCGCGGTCCTCGGGCTCGTTGCGGGCACCGTCGTGATGATCGCCGGCGGCCGGGTGCGCGCGGCCGACCCGACGCGCCCGCTGACCACCTGGTTCGGCCTGCTCGACGCACATGGGCTGCACGAAAACGATTGGGTGCCGGGGCTCGTGATGCTCGCCGGCGTCGTCGCGCTCGTGCTCCTGTGGTTGTTCGTGGTCGCCTTCGTGCGTCGGCACGATACGCCGGACAGCCGCCTCTGGCTGGTCTCGGGTGCCTGGTCGTTGCCGTTCCTGATCGGGCCGCCGTTGCTCGACACGTCGGTGCAGCGCTACGCGGCGTTCGGGGTGATCCAGCGTCACGGGCTGAGCCCCTACGACTACGCACCCAGTCATCTCGGTGCGGCCCGTGTGGTCGCCTCGATCGAACCCGGCGCGCGCGGTGTGGCGAGCAGCGCCGGCCCGCTCGGCTCGCTGGTCGAGCATCTGGCGATCTCGATCGGCGCCGGCAGCGCCTTGGGCGCGGTCATCGTGTTGCGTGCGGTGGGCGTGCTCGCCACCGTCCTCATCGGGCGCCTCGCCACCGAGCTGGCCGGCGAGCGACGCGCGCAGGCGTTGGCACTCACGATCCTCAATCCGCTGCTGCTGCTGTTCGTCGTGTCGGCTGCACATTTGGACGGGCTGATGGTGGCGCTGCTGCTGGGCGCCATCGTGGCAGCGAGCCAGCGCCGCTGGCTGGCCGCCGTCGCGCTGGCGTGCGTCGCCGGCTCGGTGCAAGGGCAGGCGTTCTTCGCGGTGCCCGCGATCATCGGTGCGCATTGGCTCAGCAGCCGTCCCGTCGGGCGTTGGGCCCGCATCGCACGCGATGTCGTCGTCGCCGCGGCGACGATCACGGTTGCCGGGCTGATCGTCGACGACGGCTTCGGCTGGGTGCGCACCGTGCACAACCAGTTCTCCGCGCACACGCCGTACTCCGTCGCCGGCGGCATCGCCAAGCTGTTCGACCCGGTGGTGCGCGGCGCGTCCTACGACGACCTCGCGGCCGGCGCCCGCATCACCACGATGACCGCGATGATCTGCGTCATCGGCTACCTGCTCCTCACCTCGCGGCAGCGCGCGCTGGAGCGCACGGCCGGCTACTCGCTGCTCGCGGTGGCGTTGCTCGCGCCGGTGCTGCACCCGTGGTACCTGCTCTGGGGCACGATCTGTATCGCGCCGACCGCGAGCGGTGCGCGCCGCGACGTGGTGCTCACGCTGTGCGTCGTGGGCTGCGTACTCGCACCGCCGGGCTTCACGACGGTGACGACGGACGTGGCCACCGGCGTCGGGCTCGCCGTGGTCGCCGCGGGGGTCGGGCTGATCGCGCTGCAACGCCGGGCACGGCGCGCGGACGAGGCGATGGACACCGCGTCTGCTCAGTGATCGGCTACGCGGTGATCTCGCGTACCGCGGGACGGACGTCGGCGAGATAGACCGCGGACGCGACGGCGGAGACGAGCGAGATCGGCCAGAGCGGTGGGCTGGCGAACGTGCCGAGCAGGCCGGTGGCGATGAGGATCATCAGCCAGGACGGCTTGGTGAGCTTGTCCGCGGCCGGGAACGCCGCGGCCTTGCGCGTGACGCAGTCGGCGACCGCCCAGCAGCGCAGTACGACCAGACCCCAGAACAAGGCCTGGTCGGTGTAGAAGTACAGGTCGTCCACCGCGCCCACGTCGTCAGGGTACCGGCGCGCAAGACGCCGATGCCCCGCTCCGGAACGGAGCGGGGCATCGGTCGGTGAGCGAGTGGGTCAGCTCTTGGTGGTGCGCTTGGCCGGGGCCTTGCGCACGGCCGGGCGGGTGGCCGACGCCGGCTTGCTGGCCGGCTTGGTGGCGGCCGGCTTGGTGGCGGGCTTGCTCGCCGCGGTGGTCGACTTGCTGGCCGGGCGCTTGGCGGCCGGCTTCTGGTTGCGCACGATCAGCGACTGGACCGGCTTCACGACGCGGGTCTCGACGACGTCGACGACCGGGCGGGCGGCGTCGACGATCTTGGCGACGCGCTTGTCTCCCCTGACGCCGGAGAGCAGGCCCTCGGCGCGGTCGGTCACGGTGCTGGTGTAGTCCTTCACCTGCGCGAGGTAGGGCTCGACGGCGGTCTTGATCGCGTCGAGGTTGATCGCCTTCTCCGCCTGCAGGCGCAGGTCGTGCACCGCGCTGGTCGCCTTGCCGGCGATCTCGGAGACATTCTCCTTGGTCTTGCCGTACAGCTCGTTGGCCTGGCCGCTCACGTCGTTGAGCTGGGCCTGCGCCTTGTCGGCGTAGGAACGCAGGTCAGTGGTGATGGACATGTGGGAACTCCCTGTTTGGGTGGTGGTGGGGTGGTGGCTGGGTCGAGCTACTCGGCGGCGGACGATGCCGTCGAGTGCTCCGGCTCCGCCGGCTCGCTGCCGGCGTTCATCCGAAGCTGGGCGTTCTCGCGCCGGAACGACTCATAGATGTCGAGCAGCACCTGCTTCTGCCGTTCGCCGAGATCGGGATCGCCGAGGATGGCGGCGACGAGTTCCTGGTTGCCCTCGCGGAACTCGAGAATCCCGGCACGCACGTACAGCTGCTCGGCCGAGATCCGCAGCCCCTTGGCGATCTGCTGCAGGATCTCTGCACTCGGCTTGCGCAGGCCGCGCTCGATCTGTGAGAGGTACGGGTTGGAAACACCCGCGAGCCGGGCGAGCTGGCGCAGTGAGACCTGACCCTGCTGCCGCTGTTCGCGGATGAAATCCCCGATGGTGGCGGCGCTGCGCTTGGCCTGCTCTCGCGGCCCGTCTGCTATCACCCGGATAGTGTCGCCCCGGAGTGCTAACTATTGCAAGCGCTCAGCTAGCGATCCGCGTCACTCCGTCGCACGCGCAACGCAAGTCGTCCAGGTAGGGGCTTAGAGTTCGCCCTGGTAGGTGGGCTTGCGGCGCTTGCCGCCGCGGGTGAGCGCGATGCCCACGCCGAGCAGCGCCAGGGCACCGAGAACCATCGCCAGCACGTCTACACCGGTGAACGAGGTACCACCCGGGGGCTGCGTGCCCTGGATCGTGATCGTGATCGTCGGCGTCGCGCAGTTGCCGCTGGTCGGTACCCCGGTGGCAGCCACGATCCTGTGTGTGCCGGTCACACCGTCAGGCAGCGTGACAGTGGTCGAGAAGTCACCGTTCGCATCAGCCTGGACAGTCGCGAGTACGACGACCGACGTGTGCAACTCCAGACGCACACTCGCGTTTGGCACGAAGTGCGAACCCGTGACGGTGATCGAATCACCCGGCTGCGGGTTCGTCGTGCTGACTGCGAGCGCTGCACCGGTGTTGGGTGGGTACGGCGGGCAAACAACACTCGGCGCCGCACCGGCGGCCGGCACGACAAAGAACATCGCAAGGGCCGCAACGGCGAGCGCGAGAATCGCTCGAACTCTCATTGGGTGCACGTCCTTCACGTCAGCCATCTTGCCAAGCATCTAGGTAGCTCAACGCGGCAGCAGCCGATGGGTTTCGCTGCTTTCCCCTACTTCCAAAGTGAAACTCCGGTTAGCGAGCGGGGTCAGCGTACATCTACGGCCACAGGTTGTCCTGACACCGTGAGTGTCGCGTCGTCCGGCAAAGCCCTCTTGATCACGGCCAAACCTACTGGACCCAGGTCGAAATGGTGCAAGCCCGTACCAAAAAACCCGACCGCACGCCCATCCGATTCGACCGGCGTCCCCGCTTCGGGCAGCGTGTCCGACTCGCCGCTGAGGTGCAGCAGCACCAGCCGGCGCGGCGGCCGGCCCAGGTTCTGCACCCGCGCCACGGTCTCCTGGCCGCGATAGCAACCCTTGTCGAGATGCACCGCAGAGCCGATCCAGCCCACCTCGTGCGGGATCGTCCGGTGATCGGTCTCGAGGCCGAGCCGCGGCCGGCGCGCCTCGACCCGCAGTGCCTCGAACGCCCAGAGCCCGGCCCGCTGCGCGCCCGCTTCCACGAGCGCCTCGACGATGCCCTCGGCGCGGCCCCGCGGCACCAGCAGATCGACCGCATCGGCGCCCGGCCAGGACATCCGGCGCACGAAACCGCCGCCAGGGATCGGCACGGCGCGACCCGCGGCGTCGGGGACCGGGAATCCGCTGAGGGTGAGGATCGTCGCGCTCGCCGGGCCGACCAGGGAGAGCACGGCCCACTCGGCGGAGACATCGGCGGGCTCGACGCGCTTGAGGAACTGCATCTTGCGCAGGTAACCGAGGACGTCGGCTGCCGCACCCGGCTCGGTGTCGATCCACACCGTCGCGCCGAGCTCGGTGACCTGCCAGTGCTGCTCGACGTGTCCGTGCGGGGAGAGGACGAGTGCCTCGGTGGCGTCGCCGTCGGCAAGCGAGGAGACATGCTGGGAGCAGATGGAGTGCAGCCAGCCGAGCCGGTCCTGGCCCGGCACGACCAGCACGTCGCGGTTGCTGCGGTCGATGACGCCGGCACCCGTCGAGAGCTGGCGCTGTTCGCGCAGCGGGTCGCCGAAGTGCCAGGGGACGCCGGCGTCCCGGCCGGTGGCCGGAACCGCAAGGTTGCTTGTCATCGCCTCGATGTCATCGTTCGGTGGGCGGGTTTTGTTCCGGCGCGCAGTTGCGGCATCGCCCGAAGACCGTGAAGTGCGCGGGATCGACGACGAACCCCTCGTCGGCGAGCAGCCGCCGCGCGAGGGGGTCGACAAGGTCGGGATCGGCGTCACTGACGGCCCCGCACGAATGGCAGACGACATGGACGTGCTGGTCCTCGGCCGGCCGGTAGGACGGTGCGCCGTGACCGAGGTGCGCGTGCCGGACGAGCCCGATCTCCTCGAGCAGTTCGAGCGTGCGGTAGACGGTCGTGACGTCGACGTCGTGGACCGTCTCGCTGATCTGCTCGGGAGTTGCGTGGCCGAGGGAGCGCACCGCAGCCAGCACCTGCTCGCGCTGCGGCGTCACGCGCAGGCCGCGGGCCCGCAGGCACGCGGCCAGATCCAGCGTGGCAGTCGCAGTCGGCTGCCCGTGGTGGTGGCCGTCCATCTGCTCAATCGTAGGTAGCCTCGCGCTGTGGCGGGAACGGTGCACGGTGTCGTCGCGGTCCTGGGTGTCGGGCTCGTCGAACCGGGCGCGCCGGTGATCCGTGCCGACGACGCCGGGGTGACCCGCGGCGACGGCTGTTTCGAGGGCTGCCGGCTGCGTGATGGCGTGATCGACAAGCTCGACCGGCACCTTGCCCGGATGACACGCTCGGCCGCCGCACTCGAGATCCCGTTCGACGCTTCGGCCTGGGCGGCACTCGTCGCCGAAGCGGTGGCTGCGTGGCCGGAGCCGGGCGAGGCCGCGGTCAAGCTGCTGCTGACCCGCGGCCCGGTCGGCGGAGCACCGTCCGGCTTCGTCTCGATCGGTCCGCTGCCCGCCGACTACCCGCGCCAGCGCCGCGAAGGACTGCGGATCATCACCCTGCCGCGCGGGACCGCGTCGGACGCCTACGCCGCCGCGCCGTGGTTGCTCGGCGGGGTGAAGACGCTGTCCTACGCGGTGAACATGGCCGCACAGCGCGAGGCGGTCCGCCGCGGTGCCGACGACGTGATCCTGGTGAGCGCGGACGGCGCGGTGCTCGAGGCGCCGACGTCGTCGGTCGTGTGGTGGGACGGCGCCCGGCTGCACACGACTCCGACCGGGCCCTCCGGGATCCTGGCCAGCACGACCCAGCGGCTGCTGTTCGAGCGGGCCGAGGCAGCCGGCTGGCAGACCGCGCAGACCGCGGCGACGGTCGACGACCTGCACGCCGCGCAGGTGGTCTGGCTGGTCGCGAGTGTGCGCGGTCCGGTCGACGTCGTCGCGCTCGACGGAAAGGCGCGGGCGCGCGTTCCCGAGGTCGACGCGGAGGTGCGCCGGCTTGCCGGATTCGGTGGTTGACAGCGCCGTTTACGGTGGAAGTACACGGGAGAGGAGGTGGTCCGATTTTGAGTACGTATTGGACACGTGAGGTGGCTGCCAGCTAACCACCGCAAGCGCAAGGATCTGCGAGGGTTGCAATCCCTGGCAGTCACCCGGCCCCCGAGTCGCCGGCCTGTCCAGCCGGCCCGCCACGTGCGGAGACTCGGGGGCCGTCCGCCTCTCCGTCGTCTCCCTGTTGTCGTCGCGTTCCGGCCTCATCGAGCGGAGCGCCGTTGCTTTTCGGTTCCAGCGTCAGACCAGATGGGCGAGCCCGTAGATGGGGCGCGTGTACCAAGTCAGCATGCCTTGGTCGCTGAGGAAGCCCATGATCTTTTCGGCCATCCAACGCCGTGACTCGTGCCAGTTCGGGTTCTCCCGCGCGGCCTTGACCGCCTCGTCCACGTCCAGGCCGACGGTGCGATAGACGTCGGGGCTGATCAGCGATTCCGCCACGAACGTCGCGACGACCGCCGACGCGAGGTTGCTGATCACCTTCGCGATCGGGCCGGCCTTCGCCATCTGCCGCTCGACCTCCTCGCGCGCGAAGCGGACGTGCCGCGCCTCCTCCACGATGTGGATGCGGCTCACCATGCGCACCAGCGGATGCACCGTCTCGTCGTTGACGGTCTCGCGCTGCAACCGGTCGGTGATCTCCTCGGCGACCAGCACCGGCGCGAACAGCGCGGGGCCGCGCGCGGTCGCCTTGTACACGCGGGCGAGTTGGTGCACGAAGTTCGACGGACGGTAGGTCGGCGAACCGAGGCGCGCGATCGCCTTCGCGAACATCACGATGTGCCGGGTCTCGTCCCCGATCTCCGTGAGCGCGTACTGCGTGCGCGGGTCCTGCGGGTCCTGGTGATACGCCCATCGTGCCAGCATCTGGACCAGGATGATCTCGAACCACAGCCCGGTGCCGGCGACGCTGGCCAACTCCTGACGGGACAGCTCGACGCGCTGCTCCTCGGTCATCCGGTCCCACAGCGCGGTGCCGTAGAGCGACGTCCGCTCGAACGGCATGAACTTCATGTCCAGCTCGACCGGCGCGTCCCAGTCGATGTCGAGATCCGGGTCGTAGGAGTTTCGCGCGGACGAGCCGAGCAGCCGGGTCGCGGTCTTGCGTACCCGATCGAGCGGTGCCACTGCGGTCATCAAGCCCTCCGAGGTGCCGAGCGTGCGAGTGTCTATCACAACGTGTAGCACTAACTTTTGCCTTAGACAACTCGTCGCAGGTATCTGGGCGGTGCGTGTCGGGCCGTACGCTCGACGCGTGTCCAGCGAACCGCCCGTCCGTGGTGCCCGGTCCGCCGTGCGCGACGGGCGCTCCACCCGCTGGGACCCGCACCGCCGGGAACGGCGGCTCTCGATCATCAACGCCGCGATCGACGCCATCGAGCAGCACGGCCCGGACGTGTTGACGGCGCAGATCGCCGAGATCGCGCAGGTACCGCGCACCCACGTCTACCGCCACTTCGAGGACAAGGCCGCGCTCGATCTCGCGGTCTCGACGCACGTGGCGAACCAGATCGGGCTGCAGGTGCGGGCCGGGCTGGCCGGGGGCGGCACCTCGCTGTCGGTCATCGCGGGCGCGATCGACCAGCACCTGGGCTGGGTCGAGTCGCATCCGAACCTGTACCGGTTCCTCGCCCAGCACTCCTACCGCATCGCCACGGACGCCCCGGGCGGCGCGAGCGACGCGAAGGCCGTGCTCGCCGCCGAACTCACCGCGCTGTGGTCGCGCTACATGACCGCGCTCGGCATCGACACCGCACCGGCCGAACGCGTCATCGTCGGGGTCGTCGGGCTCGTCGATGCGACCGCCGCGTGGTGGCTGGGCCGTACCGACCCGCCGCGGGCCGCGGTCGCCGCCGAGCTCACCGACCAGGTGTGGCTGCTGATCGACCGCACGACGCGCCAACTCGGCCTGGTGCTCGACCCGAACCAGCCACTGCCGCCGATCTAGCCGGCTCTCGTCAGCTTCACGATCGCGTAGCCGGCCAGCCCGGCGATCACCAGGAAGGCCGCGACGAGCAGCGCGAGGAAGGTCGCTTCCACCTCTCGCACGCTACCGCCGAAGATGGGCTCATGTCGGTGCCACGCTCGCTCGTCGTCAAGGCCACCGCGGGCGAGGACGCCCCGGAACGCTGCTCACAGGCATTCACCGTCGCGTCGACCGCGCTCGCGGCCGGCGCGCCGGTGTCGATGTGGCTCACCGGCGAGGCGGTGTGGCTGGCGGTGCCGGGACGCGCGGAGGCGTTCACGCTGCCGCACTCGGCACCGCTCGCCGAGCTGCGCGACGCGGTGCTCGCCGGCGGCACGCTCACCGTGTGCACGCAGTGCGCGGCCCGGCGCGATCTCACGCCGGGCGATCTGCTGCCCGGCGTGCGCATCGCGGGCGCGGCGGCGTTCGTCGAGGAGGCGCTGCAGGACGGCGCGCAGGCGCTTGTCTACTGACGATGTTGTCCGCCCCTCAGTACGCGGGGACGTACCGAGGGGCGGACAACTCGTGGCGGTTAGGTGAGCTTGAGCGGGACGCGCAGCAGACCGGGCTTCTCGGCGGTGATCTCCTGGCGGACCTTGCCGTCCTTGTGCAGCACCGACAGCGTCCAGGTACCCGGCGCGGCGAAGAACCGGAAGTCGCCGGTGGCCGAGGTGACGACCTCGGCGGTGAACTCGCCGCCCTGGTCGAGGAGCCGGACGTAGGCACCGGGCACCGGCGCGTCGCCCTGGCTCACCACGCCGTAGATGACCGTTTCCTTCTCGATGTCGATACCGGCCGGGATCGTCGGCGTCTGCTCGGGTGCTCCGCACATGCTCGTCACACGTCCTTCTCGATCGGCACGCCGACCAGCGAGCCGTACTCGGTCCACGACCCGTCGTAGTTCTTCACCTTCGGGTAACCGAGCAGCTCGTGCAGTGCGAACCACGTGTGGCTGGACCGCTCGCCGATACGGGAGTAGGCGATGGTCTCCTTCTCGCCGTCCAGGCCGGCCTCCGCGTAGAGCTTGGCCAGCGCCTCGTCCGACTTGAAGGTGCCGTCCTCGTTCGCCGCCTTCGACCACGGGACGTTGAGCGCGGTGGGAATGTGACCACCCCGCTGGCTCTGCTCCTGCGGCAGGTGCGCCGGCGCGAGCAGCTTGCCGGAGAACTCGTCAGGCGAGCGGACGTCGACGAGGTTCTGCTTGCCGATGGCGGCCACGACCTCGTCGCGGAACGCGCGGATCGACACGTCCTGGTCCTTGGCGGTGTAGGACGTCTTGTCGCGGGTGACGGTGTCCTTCGACAGCTCACGCCCGTCGAGCTCCCACTTCTTGCGACCGCCGTCGAGCAGCTTGACCTTGTCGTGGCCGTAGAGCTTGAAGTACCAGTACGCGTACGCGGCGAACCAGTTGTTGTTGCCGCCGTAGAGGACGACGGTGTCGTCGTTGCCGATGCCCTTCTGGGACAGCAGCGCCTCGAACTGCTCCTTGTTGACGAAGTCGCGCCGGACCTGATCCTGGAGGTCGGTCTTCCAGTCGAGCTTGACGGCGCCGGCGATGTGTCCGCCGTCGTAGGCGGAGGTGTCCTCGTCGACCTCGACGAGCACGACACCGGGGGTGTTCAGGTTCTCTTCGGCCCAGTCGGCCGAGACGAGCACGTCTGCGCGGCTCATTGATCGCTCCTTGAGTAATAGGGAATCTGGCGTGTGCGGCGGCGATGAAGGCTCAGCCGAGGCGACACAGGCTGCTGCGCGTCCGGCACAGATCGACCGTGCGGCGCGAGGTGAGCAGCCAGATGCCCATGACTGCGAGCGTAACCGAACGGCTCAGCCGGCCGGTCGGCGGAAGACGACGGCGTCCGCCGACCCGTCCACGACGAGCCCGTTCGCGGTCGGGCGCAGCTCGTCGAGCCGCAGCCCGTAGGGCAGCCGCGGCAGCGGAATCGGCACGCTGAGCGTCGGCAGCAGCTGAGTGAGCACCAGGCTGCTCAGCGTGATGCCGGCGACCGACACGTCGCGGATCTGCAGCCACACGGCGCCGGCACGGTTGACCGACAGCATTGCCTCGCCGCTGACGCGGGCGAGCTGGCTGATGCCGGGCACCGGCAGCGCGGCGCCGGCGACCAGCCGTTCGCCGTCGAACGCGAGGCTGAGCCCGGGGATGCGGGCGATGCGGGCGAGCTCGGGATAGGGCAGCACGAGCCGGCCCTCGACCCGCTCGCACGGCAGTTCGGTGGCCCGCCGGCCGAGCAGCTCGCGCACCGGCAGGTACGCGTTGGTCAGGTGCGCGACGAGGGTCGCGCCGTTGATGTCGCCGATTCGCAGCCCGCCCAGCACCTCGACATCGCCGTAGCGGCCGCGCAGCGCCTGGGTGAGGAACGGCGACCCGTGCACGCGCACCGTCGCGGGATGCCCGAACGGTTCGGACAGGTACTCCGAGGCCTTGCGCTCCGCGATGCCGGCGACGACCCGGTCGACGAGGGGCAGCGTCACCACCGCGATCACCACGATCGCGCCGACGACGATGGGCGCGATCAGCACCGGCTGCCTGCCGGGCCGGTCAGGACCGGATCGCCAGACACAGCAGGAACGCCACGGGCGCGATGACCACGATCGGCAGCACGGCGCCGATGACCGGCCGCAACGACCGGCCGAGCCATGCGTGCGGCTTCGCCGTCGTCGCGAGCACGAACGAGCAGGCGATCGCCATCAGCCCCGCGAGCGCGCCGAGCGAGCCGCCGGCGAAGGTGCCGCTGCGCACGCCGAACTGGGCCTGGTCGCGCAGCGTGAGGTAGCCGAGCGAGCCGCCCAGCCCGGCCGAGGCGATGAGTGCGAGAAGTCCGCGCCCGACCGTCTGGTCGAAGCGCGGGGCCGGCAACAGCATGTCCACCAGGCAGCCGATCACCAACGCGCCGGCGATCGCCGCGACGGCGGCCGCGGTGACCGTCCCGCCGGCCTTCGTGCCGAACTCGTGCCGCAGTTGCAACAGCGCAGTCGGCGCGACCTCGCCGAACACGAGCAGCGCCGTCGCGGACAGCGACGCCACCACCTGCACCCGGGCCGCGCCGCGCAGCAACTGGTGGACGAACATCGCCGGGATCGCGAGCGCGAGGACGGGCAGCAGCGGGTCGAGCCGGTCGCGCGGCCACACCGAGGTGACGACGTCGGCCGCGACCGCCGCCGCGACGGCGATGACCAACGCGCCCTTGCGTCCGGGCATGGCGGTGCCGAACACCCACGCCAGCGCGAACACCGCCTGGGTGGCCGCGACCGCCGCGAGCAGCGCGGTCGCGCTGTCACGCGCGGCCAGCCACAGCCCGCCGCCGACCAGTGCCGCGGCGACGAAGGTGACGACGAGCCAGAGCGAGACGTCCTCGAGGACCGGCTCCTCGGTCGTCGTCGCGTCAGTCACGCGCGTCATCGTCGCAGACCGCGGACGTCCGCTCATGTGCTGCAAGTACCCACGAACCGATGCGCTCGAGCAGGTCGGCAGTGGTGGCGACCTCGGCGTGTCCCATGTCGGGCTCGCGCCACACGTCCGCGGTCGGCGCCGCACCGGCGAGCGCGTCGACGTGATGGCCGGGGAAGTAGCTGTCCGCCTCGCCGTGGACGATCAGCAGCGGCCGCGGCGCGATCGCCCCGGCCACCTCGGCGGGCGCCTCGGGCACGTCGGCCCAACCCACCGGCGAGAGCCGGGTCCGGCGCAGCACCCGGGTCGCGGCGCGCCCGGTCCGGCTCTCGAACATCCAGTGGACGAGCCGCATCGGCCGGGTGCCGCGCTCGAACCAGAGGCCGGGTGCGCTCACGCTGACGACGGCGTCCGCGTCGCCGCCGAGCCCGGCGTGGCGCAGCACCGCCGTCCCGCCCATCGACCAGCCCAGCACGGCGACGAACGGGTAGCCCGCGCCGCGCAGCCACTGCACCGCAGCCGCGATGTCGTGCGTCTCGTCCGCGCCCGCAGTGCTCACCCCGGCCGAGCGCCCGTGTCCGCGGAAGTCGGGCGCGAGCACGTCGATGCCGCGCGCCACGAGCGCCATGCAGATGCGCCGGATGTGCGCGTTGCGCGACGAGCCGGTGAAGCCGTGCGCCACAACGCACGCGACCGGGCCGTGGTTCGGCGTCCACAGGGTCGCCGCGAGCCGCACCCCGTCGCCGGTGTGCAGCGTCACGTGCCCGGGGTTGCGCATCCCGCCATTGTCCAGCGCGCGCGGAAACCTGGCCGAAACCTGCCCCGGTAATCTGTAGACCTCACTGGGCAGCGCCGCCCGGCCCGATGCCGACAGCCCGGAGGCGTGCGTGGACCTGATCCTGCTGACCAGCGCGATGCAACCGACTGCCGAGGTGCTGCCCGCACTGGGCCTGCTCTCGCACCAGGTCACCGTGCTGCCGCAGGACGCCGGTGCGCTGCTCGACCGCAGCCTGGGCGACGCGGTGCTGGTCGACGCGCGTCGCGAGCTGATGTCGGCGCGGGCGTTCGTCCGGGTGCTGACCGCGATGGGCGTCACGGTCCCGGTGCTGGCGGTGCTCACCGAGGGCGGGCTCATCGCCATCTCCGGCGAGTGGTCGGTCGACGACTTCGTGCTCGACACCGCCGGGCCCGCCGAGCTCGACGCCCGGCTGCGGCTGGCGGTCGAGCGGCGCGCGGCCGAGTCGGCGGACCTCGGCGGCCGGCTCGAGATCGGCGAGCTGACGATCGACGAGACCACCTACACCGCGCGGTTGTCCGGCACGGCGCTCGACCTCACCTACAAGGAGTTCGAGCTGCTGAAGTTCCTCGCCCAGCACCCCGGC
>JAICKR010000018.1 GCA_025927835.1 Jatrophihabitans sp.
CAGCCGGACGACCGCGATCGCGTCGTCGACCCGTTCGAGCAGCACCGGGGCTTCGGTCATGGCTCGAAGTCCATCACGCCGAGCGGTCGGCACGCTGTGGTGCCGGCGACACGGCGCGGGAGCGTCAGGCGAGCCCGCGCCGGGCCACCGCGGGCGGACGCGTCCCACGGATCGAGGCCACCATGTCGAGCACCTGCCGCGTCTCCCGGACATCGTGCGCGCGGAACACGCGCGCGCCGTGCCACGCGGAGATCGCGGTCGCGGCGAGCGTGCCGGACAGGCGCTGCCCGGCCGGCAGGTCGAGCGTCTCGCCCACGAAGTCCTTGCGGGACAGCGCGACGAGGACGGGCCAGCCGGTGGCCACCAGCTCGTCCAACCGGCGGGTGAGCTCGAGCGAGTGCCTCGTGTTCTTGCCGAAGTCGTGCGTCGGGTCGATGAGCACACCGTCGCGCCGCACGCCGGCGGCGACCGCCCTCTCGGCAGCGCCGCGCAGCGCGGCGGCCACCTCGGCGACGACGTCGTCGTAACTGACGCGGTGTGGGTCGGTGCGCGGCGGCAGCCCGCCGGTGTGGCTGCACACCAATGCGGCCCCGGTGCTGGCCGCGAGCGCTACCAGCTCCGGGTCGGCGCCGGCCCAGGTGTCGTTGAGCAGGTCGGCGCCTTCGGCGACCACGCGCTCGGCAACGGCGGCCCGCCACGTGTCGACGCTGATCGCGACCTGCGGGAACCGTTCGCGCACCGCGCTCACGACCGGCAGGACGCGCCCGAGTTCCTCGGCGACGCCCACCTCCGGCCCGTAACCGGCGCGGACCCCGCCGATGTCGACGATGTCCGCGCCGTCGTCGACGGCGCGCGCGACCGCATCCAGTGCGGCCGACAGTTCGACGTTGCGCCCGCCGTCGTAGAACGAGTCGGGTGTCCGGTTGACGATCGCCATCACGGCGAAGTCAGCCGGTCCCACGTGCAGCGCGCCGAGCGTCAACGTCACCGGCCCAGCCTGGCATGGCACGATCGTCGGGTGCTGCACCTGCTCCTGTTCGGGGTACTCGCGCTCGCCCTCGCGGGTGGCCTGTTCGCGCTTGCGGCACGGTTCCTGCCGGCCGGGGCGCAGATCGCGCCCGCGGTGCGCGACGAGCCGCCGTGGGAGCTGCCGCCCGAGCGGGCGTTGATTCCGGACGACGTCGACACGGTGCGGCTTCCTGTCGCGCTGCGCGGTTACCGCTTCGCCGAGACCGATCTGCTGCTCGATCGGCTGGCCGGCGAGCTGCGCGCCCGCGACATGGAGATCGCCCGGCTGCGCGGCGAGGCCGGCCCGCTCGTCCCCGGCCCGGCGGCCGAGCTGCTGCCGTACGGCATGGTGCAGGACGAACTCCCCCTCGGCGCCGCTGCGACCCTCGCGCCGGTCGTCGACGCGACCGATGTCGTCATGCCGTTCATGCCGCCGCCGCCTCCGCCGCCCGCGCAGGCGCCGCCGCCGCCCACCCCGCCACCACCGGCGTTCGAGGTGGGCGAGTACGACCTCGAAGACGACCTCGCCGTCGCCGAGGCACTCGCGAGCGTGCCGCTTCCGACGGTCAAGGGTCCGGAGTCCGCGGTCGTCCCGCTGCGCAAGACGGAGCCGACGGCTGAGCTCGAGCCCGAGCCGGAGCCGGGTGAGCTCGACCTGGGCCCGGCAGCAGAACTCGCGGCGACACCGGACCTGTCGCACCTCGGCGCGCACGCAGAGCCGGAGCCCGAACCCGAACCCGAACCCGAGCCCGAGCCCGAGCCCGAGCCGGGCGAGCTCGACCTCGGCCCGTCCGCCGAAGCCGGCGACGGCCCGGATCTGTCCCACCTGTTCCCGCCGCCGCCGTCCGCACCGGAGCCCATGGCCGAAGCGCCGGTCGCCGAGGAACCGGTCGCCGAGGAACCGACGATGGCATTGCCGATCGCCGTGGCTCCGGAGGCGCACGAGTCGACCGACGAGCCGCTGGCCGACGAGCCGCCTGTCGAGCAGCCGCCTGTCGAGCAGCCGCCTGTCGAGCAGCCGCCTGTCGACGAGACGCCGGTCGTGCACGTGCTGAACGTCGCGGCGTCGCTCGCCGACGCGCCCACGGCGGCGCTGCCCGTCGCTGTGACACCCGAACCCGAGCCGGAACCCGAACCCGAGCCGGAGCCGGAGCCCGAACCCGAACCGTTCGCGGCCGCGGGCCAGGCCGCGCCCGATGCTGTCGTGCCAGACGTGATCCCGGTGTCGGACGGGGCGGAGCCGGACATGGAATGGGATCTCGGGCTCGACGAGGCATGGGAGCCGGCGCCGGCGTGGCAGCCCGCCCCCGAGCCGCAGCCGCAGCCAGAGCCGGAGCCGGAACCCGAGCCGGAGCCGATGCTCGACCTCGGCCCGGCCGCGGAGGCGGCCGAGGCCGGCGATCTATCGCATCTGCTCCCGCCGGACGCGCCGCCGATCGTCGTGCCCGCGCCGGCCGCCGCCGCGCCGCCGGCCGGCGACTGGTCGCACCCGGCTGTGTGGGCGCCGGCCGCCGCGGCCCGGCACCAGCCGGAGCCCGAGCACCAGCCCTACCAACCGGTGCCGGAGCACGAGCCCTACCAGCCGCCGCCCGGCTACCCGGACGGCCCGCAGTACGTGCCGCAGCACTCGGCGCCGGGGCACTGGTCGGCCACCGCACCGCCCTGGGCCGTCGGCCCGGTCGGCTGGGCGCCGCCCGCACCGCCGCCCGGCCCGTCCGCACCGCCGGACCAGCCGCCGGCCGGCGAGAAGCGGCGCGGCCGCCGGCGCCGCCGCTCGTGACGGTGCCGGATCTCCAGCGCTGCGGTTGGGCGACCTCGGCGCCCGAGTACGTCGCGTATCACGATGACGAATGGGGCCGGCCGCTGCACGGCGAGTCGGAGCTGTTCGAACGAATGTCGCTGGAGGCGTTCCAGTCCGGGCTGTCCTGGCTGGTGATCCTGCGCAAGCGGCCCGCCTTCCGCAGCGCCTTCGCGAACTTCGACGTCGCTGCCGTCGCGGCCTTCGGCGAACGTGAGGTGACCCGGCTGCTCGCCGACGCCGCCATCGTGCGCAACCGCGCGAAGATCGAGGCGACGATCGCCAACGCGACCGCGGTGCGCGACGCGGTGCCCGAGGGGCTCGACGCGCTGCTCTGGTCGTTCGCGCCCTCAGGGCGTCGCAAGCGCCCGCGCACGCTCGCCGACGTCCCGTCGACGTCCCCCGAGTCGACGGCGATGGCGAAGGAGCTCAAGCGCCGCGGCTTCCGGTTCGTCGGCCCGACCACCGCCTATGCCCTGATGCAGGCCACCGGCATGGTCGACGACCACATCGCGACGTGCTGGCGGGCCGAACCCGGGCAGCTCAGCGCCCGCTGAACGTCGGCTTCTGCTTGGCGACGAAGGCGGCGGTGCTGGTGCGGTGGTCCTCGGTGCGGCCCATCGCGGTCTGCAGCTCGTCCTCCTTCGCGAGCGCACCCGCGAGATCGCTCGACGCCGCGTACGCGATCGACTGCTTGATCGCGGCGTACGCGGCGGTCGGTCCCTGCGCGAGCCGGGCCGCGAGATCCTGCGCCGTCGGCAGGACCGTCTCCGGTTCGACGACCGCGCTCACCAGACCCATCTCGAGCGCGGACTCCGCGGTGATCGGCTCGGCGAGGATCGCGAGCGCGGTCGCGCGGGCCTGCCCGACGATCCGGGGCAGCGTCCACGAGACCCCGCTGTCGAGCGTCAGCCCGACGTTGGCGAAGGCGAGCAGGAAGCCTGCGGTGCGAGAAGCGAACCGGAAGTCGCAGGCGAAGGCGAGCCCGGCACCTGCGCCGGCGGCCATCCCGTTCACGGCCGCGATGACGGGTTTGGGCATCCCGGCCAGGGCCTGGACGAGCGGGTTGTAGTGCCGGCTGACCGTCGCCAGCGGCGCCGGATCACCGGCCTCGAGCAGCGCGACATGTTCGCGCAGGTCCTGCCCGACGCAGAATCCGCGCCCGTTGCCGGTCAGCACGACTGCCCGCACGGACGGGTCGGCGGAAACGTCCCGGGTCGCGTCCAGCAGGGCTTCCTTGAGTTCGACGGACAGCGAATTCATCGAGTCGGGCCGGTTCATGGTCAGCGTCGCCACGCCGTCCGCGCGCTCGATCAGCAGCACATCCGTCACCCTCGACTCCCTTCGCCGGGCGCGGAGCCTGCCTCCGCGCGGCCGACGCTACCGCCCCCCGGGGTTGGGCGAAGCGCCCACCATGCGGGAGAATGGTGGGACGCGCCGGCGGTGCCCTCCGCGCCGCCGGACAGTTACGTCGGAAAACGTGAGCGCTGCTCACCTAGGAGGTTCGCATGGCGGCCATGAAGCCGCGGACGGGCGACGGCCCGCTCGAGGTCACGAAGGAAGGCCGCGGCATCGTGATGCGCGTGCCACTCGAGGGTGGCGGACGCCTCGTTGTCGAGATGTCTGCAGACGAGGCCACCGCCCTCGGCGAGGCACTGAAGTCGGCCGTCAGTTAGTTCGACCGTTCGACCCCGGTCCCGGTCCATCCGATCGGCACCGGGGTCGACTGCTGTCCGGCTCCGATACGGAAGGATCGACGGCGTGCTGACCGTCCGTCCCGCCCCGCCGTCCGACGACGCCACCCGCGTCGAACTGCCGCACGATCCGGGCGAGGTGCGCCGAACGGCCGGCCAGGTGGCGCGCGACCTGCCGCCCGGGCGCAGCCGCGTCGACGCCCGCGGACTCACCGGCGCCCGGCTGAGCGCGTTCGTCGAGGGGCTGGTGCTGGGGAGCTACCGCTACAGCCTGGCGACGGCGCCAGAGCCCGGCCCCGACGCCGTCGAGCTGTGCGGCGCGACCGACGACGCCGCGCTGCAGCGTGGCCTGCGCGCAGCGGGCAGCACGGTCTGGGCTCGCGATCTCGCGAACACCCGGGCCGCGCAGAAGACGCCGCACTGGCTCGGGACCCAGGCCGCCCGCGAGCTCGCCCAGGCGGGCGTCGAGGTGCTCGTCCGCGACGAGCAGTGGTTGCAGGACAACGGGTTCGGCGGGGTGCTGGCCGTCGGCGGCGGTTCGGCCTCGCCGCCGCGGCTCATCGAGGCGCGGTGGCGCCCGCGTGGCGCACCTCAAGACGTGCACCCGGTGCTCGTCGGCAAGGGCATCACGTTCGACACGGGCGGGATCAATCGCAAGCCGGGCAGCGCGATGACCGCGATGTTCACCGACATGGCCGGTGGCGCCGCGGTGCTCTCTGCCATCCGCGCGGTGGCCGAGGCGAAGGTGCCGATCAGGGTCAGCGCGCTGGTACCGGCAGCGGAGAACGCGCTGTCGGGCTCGTCCTACCGGCCCGGCGACGTCGTGCGCCACGTCGGCGGCCGCACCAGCGAGATCGGCAACACCGACGCCGAAGGACGGGTCGTCCTCGCCGACGCGTTGGCCTATGCGGCAGCCCGGCTGCGGCCCAGCGCCCTGGTCGACATCGCGACGCTCACCGGCGCGATGAAGATCGCGCTCGGCGTGGGTATCGGCGGGCTGTTCGCCACGTCCGACGAGCTGGCCGAGGGGCTGCTGACGGCGGGCGAGACCACCGGCGAGCCACTGTGGCGGCTGCCGATGCCCGTCGAGTACGAGTCGCTGCTCGACTCCCCGGTCGCCGACGCCATCAACGCACCGGGCAATCCCGGCGGCATCACGGCGGCGCTCTTCCTGCGGCCGTTCGCCGGGGACGTGCCGTGGGCGCACCTGGACGTGGCCGGCCCGGCCCGCGCCGCGAAGGACGACGGCATGCTGTCGCAGGGCGCCACCGGCTTCGGCGCGCGGCTGCTCGCATCGTGGGTCGAGTCCCTGGCATGACCCAACCGGCGGTGACCGAACTGGCGCTGCCGTTCGTCGTGCGGATCGAGCGGGATACGCCGCCCACGCGTACCGACGCGCTCGAGGCTGCGGCACGCGCGGTGCTGCTCATGCTGACCACCGACCGGGTGGAGTGGCACGGCGCGCTCGCGGCATGGGACGGGCAGCGCATCCGCAAGGTGGTGCGCCGCGCCCGCGGTGCGGAGTGGCGGCGGGCGCTGACCGTCGACGGCCTCGACGTGATGCACGGCAGCGCCGAGTTGCGGGTCTACCCACCCGTCCCGGTGGACGACTGGCCGGCCGAGCTCGCCCGGCTGCAGGTGGGTGGCACGAACCTCGAGGATCCGGTGCCGCCGCCGGACGTCGCGGCCGGTACGTCACTCGTGCTGCTGTCGCCGCTCGCCGAGATGACCGCGGGCAAGGCGATGGCGCAGGCCGCGCACGCCGCGCAGCTCGGCTTCCGCTCCCTGCGCAGGCGGCCGCGGCGCAAGTGGCAGGAGGCCGGCTTCCCGCTCGCCGTGCGGGACGCGTCCGAGCGGCAGTGGCAGGCCGCGTTGCGCTCCGGCGCGCCGATCGTCCACGACGGCGGCTTCACCGAGGTGGAACCAGGAACCGCAACAGCGGTCTTCGTCGCCTGAGTCAGCGCGCGGCGCATGTCAGACCAGGCTCTCGTAGAGCTCGACGGTGCGGTGGGCGATGGTGTCCCAACTGAACTCGTGCACCGCCCGCTCGCGGCCCGCCCGCCCCATCGCCTCGGCGCGAGCCGGGTCGGCGCACAGCGCGTTCACCGCCTCGGCGAGCCCCGCCTCGAACTCGTCCGTCGACACCGCGTGGTACGGCACGAGCGTGCCCGTCAGCCCGGCGGCGACGACCTCGGGGATGCCGCCGACGGCGCTGGCCACCACCGCGGTCTCGCAGGCCATCGCCTCGAGGTTCACGATGCCCAGCGGCTCGTACACCGACGGGCAGACGAACACCGTCGCGTGCGTGAGCAGCTGCGCCAGCTCGTCGCGGGCCAGCATGTCGTGGATCCAGACCACGCCGTGCCGGCCGGCCGACAGCCGCGCGACCGCGGCCTTCGTCTCCTCGGCGATCTCGGGGGTGTCCGGGGCGCCGGCGCACAGCACGAGCTGGATGTCCGGGTCGAGGTTCTCGGCGGCGCGCAGCAGGTGCCCGAGCCCCTTCTGCCGGGTGATCCGGCCGACGAAGATCGCCGACGGGCGGCCCGGGTCGATGCCGTAGCGCTGCTGCGCGTCGTCGGCGCGTGCGGGGGTGTACAGCGTCGTGTCGATGCCGTTGTGGATCACGTGCACCCGGGCCGGGTCGACGAACGGGTAGGCGTGCAGCACGTCCGCGCGCATCCCGTACGAGACGGCCACGATCGCGTCCGCGGTCTCGTACGCCTGCCGCTCGACCCAGGACGAGATGCGGTAGCCGCCGCCGAGTTGCTCGGCCTTCCACGGCCGCTGCGGCTCCAGCGAATGGGCGGTCAGGACGTGCGGGACGCCGTGCAACTGGGCGCCCAGGACGCCCGCGAGGTTGGCGTACCAGGTGTGTGAGTGCAGCACGTCGGCGCCGGCCAGCGCGGCCGCGATCTCGACGTCGGTCCCGATGGTGCGCAGCGCGCTGTTCGCCTCGCGCAACTCGGCGGGTATGGCATAGGCATGGACCCCCGCCTCGGCCCGGTCGGCCCCGAAGCAGTGGACCTGCACGTCGACCAATTTGCGCAGTTCCCGCGCGAGGAACTCCACGTGAACACCGGCGCCGCCATAGACCTCGGGTGGGTATTCACGTGATAGCACCGCGACACGCATGGTGCTGACCGTAGCGAGATCCGTAGGGTGGGTGACATGGCGCGCGAGCCCCGGGTGTTGGGGATCGTCCTCGCGGGGGGCGAGGGCAAGCGTCTCTGGCCGCTCACGGCCGACCGGGCGAAGCCCGCGGTGCCCTTCGGCGGCAACTACCGGCTCATCGACTTCGTGCTGTCGAACCTCGTCAACGCCGACTACCTGCGGCTGTGTGTGCTGACGCAGTACAAGTCGCACTCGCTGGACCGCCACATCACCCAGACCTGGCGCATGTCGAACGTGCTGGGCAACTACATCACCCCGGTGCCGGCGCAGCAGCGGCTCGGGCCGCGCTGGTACACCGGCAGCGCGGACGCGATCCTGCAGTCGGCCAACCTGATCTACGACGAGAAGCCCGACTACATCATCGTGTTCGGCGCCGATCACGTGTACCGGATGGACCCGCGGCAGATGGTGCAGCAGCACATCGACTCCGGCGCCGGCGCGACCTGCGCGGGCATCCGGGTGCCGCGCGCCGAGGCGAGCTCGTTCGGCGTCATCGATGCCGACCCCGACCACCGCATCGTCGACTTCCTCGAGAAGCCTGAATCGCCGCCGGGCCTGTCCGACGATCCGGAGCAGAGCTACGCCTCGATGGGCAACTACGTGTTCACCACGGGCGCGCTCCTCGAGGCGTTGAAGGACGACGCCGAGGACGAGGACTCGGTGCACGACATGGGCACGAACATCATGCCGATGATGGTGAAGAAGGGCGACGCGTACGTGTACGACTTCGCCGACAACGACGTCCCCGGTGCCGAGGACCGCGACCAGGGCTACTGGCGCGACGTCGGGTCGATCGATGCGTACTACGACGCGCACATGGACCTCGTCGCCGTGCACCCGATCTTCAACCTCTACAACCAGCAGTGGCCGATCTACACCTACCACCCGCAGCTGCCGCCGGCGAAGTTCGTCGAGGGTGGCATCGCGCAGGAGTCGATGGTCGGTGCCGGCGCCATCGTCGCGGGCGCCACGGTGCGGCACAGCGTGCTCGCGCCGAACGTACGGCTCGCCGCCGGTGCCTACGTCGAGGGCGCGGTGCTCATGGACGGCGTCCAGATCGGCCGGGGCGCGGTCGTGCGCAAGGCGATCCTGGACAAGGACGTCGTTGTGCCCGAAGGTGCGCATATCGGGCTCGAGCCGGACCTCGACCGGGCGCGCTACCACGTGTCCGAGGGCGGCGTAGTCGTGCTGGGCAAGACCCAGCTCGCACTGCCGTAGCTGGTGCTGCGCGGCGCCTGGTCACGGTTGGGTTGCGCCACGACCCTCCCCGGAGCCGACTGGCTAGTGTGGCGCGATAGTCCGCAACTGGAGGTAAAACCGTGACCTCACGCGCTGTCGCCCTCGTCGGCGTCGCTGCTGCCGCCGCGCTCGTGCTCGCCGGCTGTGCGAGCAACAAGGAGGGGAGCGGACCGACCGGCTCGGTGAGCAACTCGGTCGGCGAGCAGCAGGCGCTCGCCTCGCTGGTCCCGTCCGCCGTCAAGACCCGCGGTTACCTGATCGTCGGCGTGAACGTGCCGTACTCACCGAACGAGTACCTGCAGGGCGGCAAGGTCGTCGGCTTCGACGTCGACCTGCTCGACGCGACCGCCAAGGTGCTCGGCCTGACCACCAAGTACCGGCAGGCCGACTTCGAGAAGATCGTGCCGGCCGTCGAGGCGGGCACCTATGACATCGGCATGTCGTCGTTCACGGACAGCAAGGAACGCGAGAAGACCGACGACTTCGTCGACTACTTCAGCGCCGGTTACATGTGGGCCTCGCAGAAGGGCAAGACCGTCGACCCGAACAACGCGTGCGGGCTCAAGGTCTCGGTCCAGTCCACGACGGTCGAGGAGACCGACGAACTCCCTGCGCTGAGCAAGAAGTGCACCGACGCCGGCAAGAAGGCGATCCAGGTCCTGTCCTACCCGAACCAGGACGACGCGGTGAACGCGGTCGTCCTCGGCAAGGCCGACGCCGTGACCGCCGACTCGCCGGTCACCGCCTACGCGATCAAGCAGAGCGGCGGCAAACTCCAGCAGGCCGGTGACATCACCGAGGCCGCGCCGTACGGCTGGCCGATCAAGAAGGGCTCGCCGCTGATCCAGGCGATGCAGAAGGCCGTGCAGTCGTTGATGGACAACGGCACCTACCTGCAGATCTGCAAGAAGTGGGGCGTCCAGGCCGGCGCGATCAAGACCGCGAACATCAACGGAGCGATCAGCTGACCCAGCCTGCCGGAGACTCCGGCTTCATCGACGCCGTCCCGCTGCGGCGAACGGGCCGCTGGATCGTCGCTGCCGTCGTGGTGGGCCTGCTCGGCCTGTTCGTCTACGGCGCGACGACCAACGAGCGCTACCACTGGGACACCTACCGCAAGTACCTGTTCGACGTGCGCATCTCCCAGGGCGCCTGGGTGACGATCCAGCTCACGTTCTGGGCGATGGTGCTCGGCATCGGCCTCGGCACCGCGCTCGCGGTGATGCGCCTGAGCGGAAACCCGGTGTTGTCCGGGGTCGCCTGGATCTATCTCTGGATCTTCCGGGGCACGCCGGTCTACCTCCAGTTGGTCTTCTGGGGACTGTTCACGTCGCTCTACCCGCACATGCGGTTCGGCATCCCGTGGGGCCCGGCGTTCGTGCACTTCGACGTGCAATACGTCGACGCGGCATTCTTCTTCGCCTGCCTCGGGCTCGGCCTCAACGAGGCCGGCTACATGGCCGAGATCGTGCGCGCCGGGATTCTGTCCGTGGGTGAAGGCCAGTCCGACGCCGCGACCGCGCTGGGCATGTCCTGGGGCCTGACCATGCGTCGCATCGTCCTGCCGCAGGCGATGCGGGTGATCATCCCGCCGACCGGCAACGAGGTGATCAGCATGCTGAAGACCACGTCGCTGGTCGTTGCGGTGCCGTTGGGCTCGGACCTGTACAACCAGCAGCACCAGATCGCCGGCGTCATCTTCCAACCGATTCCGTTGTTGCTGGTCGCCGGCACGTGGTACCTCGCGATCACCAGCGTGTTGATGGTCGGTCAGCACTTCTTCGAGAAGCGATTCGCCCGGGGTGCCTCGCGCAAGATGACGCCGCGCCAACTCCGCGCGCTGGCCGAGGAGCTGGGCAAGCAAGGCGGTGGTGGGCCGTGACGAGCTTCGTGAAGTCGCCGAACAGCCCGTCCGGGCAGCCGATGGTGGACGCCGCCGGCGTGCACAAACGATTCGGCGGCCTGCACGTGTTGCGCGGCATCGACCTGACCGTGCGTACCGGCGAGGTCGTCTGCGTCATCGGTCCGTCCGGTTCGGGCAAGACGACGTTCCTGCGTTGCATCAACCACCTGGAGCAGATCACCGGCGGCCGGCTCTACGTCGACGGGGTGCTCATGGGCTATCGCGAGCGGGGCGACAAACTGCACGAGCTGCACCCTCGTGAGGCGGCGAGGCAGCGCCGCGATATCGGCATGGTGTTCCAGCACTTCAACCTGTTCCCGCACATGACGGCACTGCAGAACGTCGTCGAGGCGCCGATCCGCGTGCAGAAGATGCGGAAGGACGACGCGCTCGCGGCCGGTCGCCAGTTGCTCGCCCGCGTCGGGCTCGGGGACAAGGAGGACACCTATCCCGCGCAACTCTCCGGCGGGCAACAGCAGCGGGTCGCGATCGCCCGCGCGCTCGCGATGAAACCGAAGTTGATGCTCTTCGACGAGCCCACGTCGGCACTCGACCCGGAGCTGATCGGCGAGGTGCTCGATGTCATGAAGCAGCTCGCGAACGACGGCATGACGATGGTGGTCGTCACTCACGAGGTCGGCTTCGCCCGCGAAGTCGGCGACAAGCTCGTGTTCATGGACGGGGGCGTCGTCGTCGAGTCCGGGAAACCTGCCGACGTGCTGAGCAGGCCACAGCAGGAACGGACGAAGGCGTTCCTGTCCAAGGTGCTGTGAGCGACGACGTCGGCTGGGACGATGCCGTCGCGGGCTGGCCGGGACTCGCGCCGCTCGACGGTGACGTCGCCGCGGAGGTGTGCGTGGTCGGGCTCGGCGGCTCCGGGCTGGCCGCGGTCGAGGAGCTGGCCGAGCGCGGCCTGGACGTGGTGGCCGTCGACGCGGGGCGGGTCGCCGCCGGAGCGGCGGGGCGCAACGGCGGCTTCCTCATCGGCGGGCCCGCGCTGTTCCTGCACGACGCGATCGCGCGGTGGGGCACGTCCGCGGTCGAGCTCTACCGCGAGACGCTCGCCGAACTCGCCCGGCTCGCCGACCGGCTCGGGCCCGGGGCCGTGCGCCGGGTCGGCTCGATCCGCCTCGCCGGGCTGCCCGGCGAGCCCGCATCCGTTGCGGAGCAGGACGATCGGCAGGCCGAACTCGCCGACTGCGCCGCGCACGCCGCTGCCCTGCGCGCGCACGGCATCGCGGTCGACGACTACGACGGCCCGCTCGGCCGCGGGATCTTCCTGCCCGACGACGCCGCCACGAACCCCGCCGTGCGCGCGACCCGATTGGCAACCGAGCTCGCGCGGCGAGCACGGCTGCACGAGCACACCGAGGTGACCGACATCAGGGCAGGCATGGTGACGACGACGCGAGGCGCGGTACGCGCCGAGCGGGTGATCGTCGCCGTCGACGGGCGCCTCGCCGCATTGCTGCCGCAACTGCGCGACCACGTGCGCACGGCGCGTCTGCAGATGCTCGCCACCGCGCCAGTGGCCGCACGGCTGCCCTGCCCGGTCTACGGCCGCTGGGGCTACGACTACGCGCAGCAACTGCCTGACGGCCGGCTGTTCGCCGGCGGCGGCCGCGACCGGTTCGCCGACGCCGAATGGACGGACGAGGCGACCCCGACCGACGACGTGCAGGCCTACATCGAGACCGTCGCCACCCGCATGGCCGGCGAGCGCGTCAGCGCCACGGCGCGCTGGGCGGCCTCCGTGGGCTTCACCGATGACGCGCGTCCCGTCTGCACCGAGGTGGCCGACGGTGTCGTCGCGGTCGGCGGTTACAACGGCACGGGGAACCTCGTGGGGCCGGTCGCCGCCCGCGCCGCCGTCGCGCTCGCGCTGGACGGCACCGCGCCGCCGCCATGGGCCGCAAGGTCTTGAAACCGTGCGGTAGGTGAGAATGTCGCAGTGAGTGTCGACGCACGCGGTCTGGTGACGGCGCTGCGCCGCGCCGGCGTCGCGGACGTCGACGACACCAGGCGCAGGCGCGCCGAGTACTCCGCCGATGCGTCCAACTACCGCGTCGTGCCGACCGTCGTCGTGTTCCCGCGAGACACCGACGACGTGGCGGCCACGGTCGCGGTCGCGCGCAAGCGCGGCGTGCCGATCACCTCCCGTGGCGGCGGCACGTCGACCGCGGGCAACGCGGTGGGCGCCGGCGTGGTGCTGGACTTCTCCCGCTATCTGAACCGGGTGCTCGACGTCGACCCTGATGCGCGCACCGCGCTGGTCGAGCCCGGCGCGATCCTCGACAACATCACCGCGGCCGCCGCGCCCTACGGGCTGCGCTTCGGGCCCGACCCGTCCACCCACGCGCGCGCCACGATCGGCGGCTCGATCGGCAACAACGCCTGCGGCTCGCGCGCGCTGCGCTACGGACGAACTGCAGACAACGTGCGGGAACTCGACCTGCTCACCGCCGACGGGACACGAGTCACCGCCGGACGCGGCGAGCGCAGCGAGCCGCTGTTCCGCGATCTCGATCAGATCGTGCAACGCAACCTCGGCACGATCCGCACCGAGTTCGGCCGGTTCGCCCGCCAGGTGTCCGGCTACTCGCTCGAGCATCTGCTGCCCGAGAACGGGCGCGACGTCGCGAAGTTCCTCACCGGCACCGAGGGGACGCTCGGCGTGCTGCTCGGCGCGACCGTGCAGCTCGTCGAGTCGCCGCGGGCGACGGCGCTGGCCGTCCTCGGCTACCCCGACATGGCCGCCGCCGCCGACGCGGTGCCCGCGCTGCTGCCGCACCACGCCGTCGCGATCGAGGGCATGGACGCGCGGCTCATCAAGGTGGTGCGCCGCCGCCGCGGCCCGGCCGCGGTACCCGGGTTGCCGCGCGGGCACGGCTGGCTGTTCGTCGAGACCGCGGGCGACACCGAACCCGAGGCGCGCGCGGCCGCCGACAAGCTGCTCGCCGACGCGGGCTGCCTCGACTCGATGATCGTGTCCGGGCCGATCGCGGCCGCGCTGTGGCGCATCCGCGAGGACGGTGCCGGTCTCGGCGGCCGCACGCCGGCCGGCATGCCCGCGTGGCCCGGCTGGGAGGACGCCGCCGTCCCGCCGCAGCGCCTCGGTGCCTACCTGCGCGAGTTCGAGGACCTGCTCAACCGCTTCGACGTGGACGGGCTCGTCTACGGGCACTTCGGCGAGGGATGCGTGCATGCCCGCATCGACTTCCCGCTCGCGTCCGACCCGACCCGCTTCCGCGCCTTCCTCGTGACCGCCGCGCAGCTCGTCGCGAAGCACGGCGGCTCGATGTCCGGCGAGCACGGCGACGGCCGGGCGCGCGGCGAGTTGCTGCCGTACATGTACTCGCCGGAGGCGATCGGCGCCTTCGCCGAGATCAAGCAGATCTTCGACCCGGCGAACCTGCTCAACCCCGGCGTGATCGTCGACCCGCGGCCGGTCGACGCCGACCTGCGCCTGAGCACGGCGCGCCCGCTGCGCAAGCGCCTCGCGTTCGCCTATCCGGACGACGGCGGCGACCTCGCGACCGCGGCGCACCGGTGCGTGGGGATCGGCAAGTGCCGGGCCGACACCACCGCGGCCGGCGGCGTGATGTGCCCGTCCTATCTCGCCACCCGTGACGAGCGCGACTCCACCCGCGGCCGCGCGCGGGTGCTGCAGGAGCTCGCGAACGGTTCGCTCGTCGAGGGCTACCGCGCCCCCGAACTGCTCGAGGTGCTCGACCTGTGCCTGTCGTGCAAGGGCTGCTCGGCCGACTGCCCGGCCGGGGTCGACATGGCGACGTACAAGTCCGAGGTGTTGCACCAGCGCTACCGGCGGCGGCTGCGTCCGGCCGCGCACTACGCGCTCGGCTGGCTGCCGCGCTGGGCCCGGCTCGCGTCCCGCATGCCACGTGTCGTCAACGCGGTGCTGCGCAGCGAGACGCTCGCCGCGATCGCGAAACGGGCCGGCGGCATCGACCGCCGCCGCCCGCTGCCGCAGTTCGCGCCGCAGACCTTCCGCGAGTGGTTCGCCGCGCACCCGCCACAGACGGGCCCGCCGGTGTTGCTCTGGGTGGACACGTTCACCGACCACTTCACCCCGGAGGTCGGCCGGGCCGCGGTGCGCGTGTTGCAGGCCGCCGGTTACGACGTGCAGATCACCGAGAAGCCGGTGTGCTGCGGGCTCACCTGGATCTCCACGGGGCAGCTCAACGGCGCACGCAGCCACTTGCAGCGCACGCTCACCCAGCTCGACCAGCCCGTGCGGTTCGGCACCCCGATCGTCGGGCTGGAGCCGTCCTGCACCGCGGTGCTGCGCCACGACCTCGTGCAGTTGCTGCCGCGCGACCCGCGCGCGAAGAAGGTCGCGGCCGCGACCCACACCCTCGCCGAGCTGCTCAACGGCACCCAGGACTGGGTGCCGCCGAGCCTGCAGGGCATGCACGCCGTGGCGCAGCCGCACTGCCACCAGCACGCCGTCATGGGCTGGCAGGCCGATGCGGAACTGCTCGCCGCGGCGGGCGCCAGCGTGGACACCATCGGCGGCTGCTGCGGGCTCGCCGGCAACTTCGGCGTCGAGCGCGGGCACTACGACGTGTCGCGGGCGGTCGCGGAGACGGCGCTGCTCCCCGCCGTGCGCAGCGCGCCGCACGACGCGGTGGTGCTCGCCGACGGGTTCTCCTGCCGCACCCAGATCGAACAGTTCGGCCGGGTGCAGAGCCTGCACCTGGCGCAGTTGCTCGACGACGCGATGCACCACGGTCCGATGGTCACCGTCGCGCACCGCAGGCCGCGCCCGGGCCGCGGCGTGCCGATGCGGCTGCGCGGGTTGCGCCGAGGAGGCGACGAATGACGTACGGATACGTGCCGCCGCCCTACCCCTACGAGCGGCTCGACGAGGTCATCGCGATCGCGCAGCGGCACGACGGCGGCGCGGTCGACCTCTCGATCGGCACGCCGTGCGACCCGCCGCCGCCGGACGTGCTCGCCGCGCTGTCGGCCGGCGACACCGCACGCGGCTACCCGCCCTCGATCGGCACACCGGCGCTGCGGCAAGCGGCTGCCGACTGGATCGAGCGCCGCCTCGGCGCGCGGGTGGACGCGGCAGCCCAGGTGGCCGCCTGCGTGGGCACGAAGGAGTTCGTTGCGTCCGTGCCGCAATACCTCAAGCTGCGCGACCCGGAACGCGACACGATCCTGTTCCCGGCGATCAGTTACCCGACCTATGAGATGGGCGCGACCCTTGCCGGGCTGCGCGCCGTCCCCTACCTGCGGCTCGCCGACGTCGTCGACGCCGACGCCGAACGTGCGCTCGCGCTCTGGGTGAACTCGCCGGCCAACCCGACCGGCGAGCTGCTCGACCTCGGCGAGGCCGCGCAGTGGGGGCGCGCGCGCGGCGTGCCGGTGCTCTCCGACGAGTGCTACGCCGAGTTCACCTGGCAGGGCGGGCCGACGACGATCCTGCGCGGCGGGACGCAGGGCGTGCTCGCGTTGCACTCGCTGTCCAAGCGGGACAACTTCGCCGGTGCGCGCATCGGCTTCTACGCAGGCGATGCCGAGCTCGTCCACTACCTGCGCGAGGTGCGCAAGCACGCCGGGCTGATGCCGCCCGGGCCGGTGCAGGCAGCGGCGGTTATCGCGCTCGGCGACGACGCGCACGTCGAGACGCAGCGCGCGCGCTACCAGCACCGCTTGAGCCGGCTGGCCCAGATCGTGGAGAAGGCCGGCTACCCGGCGCAGCTGCCGGCCGGCGCGTTCTACCTCTGGGTCGCGGCACCGGACGGCGACGCGTGGGCGGCCGCGCACGATCTCGCCGAGCAGGCAGGCATGGTCGTCTCGCCGGGGGAGTTCTACGGCCCGCGCGGGGCCGGCCACTTCCGGGTGGCGGCGGTGCAGCCCGACGATCGTATCGAGCTCGCCGCATCCCGCGTCGGCGCCTGACCCCGCGGGTTTGCCCGGCGGGGCGGGCGGGTACCTACCGTGCGTACGGAAATCAGCGATACGGGAGGTCAGATGAGTGCGACCGACAAGATGAAGAATGCCGTGCAGGACGTCGAGGGCAAGGCCAAGGAGGCCGTGGGCCGGGCGACCGGCGACCACAGCAAGGAAGCCGAAGGCCGCACCGACCAAGCGAAGTCCGATCTGAAGGACGCGGGCGAGAAGGTCAAGGACGCCTTCAAGCACTGACCGCCCATCCGAAACGCGCTACCCAGCCCCGCAGGCGGCCCCCTGCGGGGCTGTTTCACGTCCCGCGGCCCGTTGCACGCGCTTGTTGACAGACTGCCAATAGCCTGCAAATGTTCCTGCCGTCGGCCGAACGGTCATAGGATTCGGCGGCCTCCCGGGTGGACGGAACGCATCGGGCGAGGCTAAGTTCCCGAGACATCGTGTAGCGGTAACACCTGAGGATCGGGGTGGCGAGCGGGCATGACGGGCGAGCACCGGCCGCCGCGCCGTCCCAGCCCGGGCCCGAGCCCGTCCGGCGACGGAGACTTCTTCGCCGAGACCTTCCCGGGGGCGACCGCGGAGCTGGACGCAACCGGTCGCATCCCGCGCGTCGGTGAAGGGCCGACGGAGTCGATCAACCCGCCGACCAGCCCGGCGATCGTCGCGCCCGAGGTCGCCTCGCAGTGGGTGGCGCCCGACTACCGCAAGCGCACCACCGTCGGCGACCGGTTCTCGTCCGCGCTGCCCGGCACGGCGCGCAAGAGCCTGGAGGCGGTGGGCGGCCTCTACTCGATGATGGCGGCTTCGCTGTACGGGCTCGGCTCAGATCTCGTCCGCCGCAGGTTCCAGTTCAACGAGTTCGTCGAGCGGTCCTGGTTCCTCGTCAGCGTGGCGCTGCTGCCCGCGATCCTCGTGTCGATCCCGCTCGGGGTCGCGATCGCGTTGCAGGTCGGCGCGCTCGCCGCGCAGATCGGCGCGACCTCGTTCGTCGGCGCGGCCGACGCGATCGGCGTGCTGCGCGAGGCGTCTCCGATCGTCACCGCGCTGCTGCTCGCCGGCGTCGGCGGTTCCGCGGTCTGCGCCGAACTCGGCGCGCGCACCATCCGCGAGGAGATCGACGCGATGATCGTCCTCGGCCTCAACCCGCTGCGCCGCCTCGTCGCGCCGCTGATGGTCGCCGGCGTCGTCGTCAGCGTGTTCCTCAACTTCGTCGTCGTGTTCGTCAGCGTCGCGAGCGCCTACATCTTCGATCTCGCCGCACTGCACGGGACGAGCGGCAGCTTCTTCGGCTCGTTCACCCAGTTCGCGACCGTCGCCGACTTCGTCACCTCGGAGATCAAGGCCGCGGTGTTCGGGCTGGTCGCGGTGATGATCGCGGCGTTCCAAGGGCTCAACGCCAAGCGCGGCCCGACCGGTGTGGGTGAGGCGGTCAACCAGTCGGTGGTCATCACCGGCATCGTGCTGTTCGCGCTGAACCTCGTCATCACCGAGGTGTTCTTCGCCGTCGTCCCGCAGCGGACGTTCTAGCCATGGCCAGCCGCAGCGCCACCGTCGCCGACGTCCTGCCGCGCGGCTCGCGTGACTTCCTCGCCGGCATCGGCAAGCGGGTCGGCCGCATCGAGAACTCCATCCGCTTCCTCGGCGACATGGTGGTGTTCACCTACAACGCGATTCGCGCGATCCCGCTCACGCTGCGCCGCTACCGCGAGGAGGTGAAGCGCCAGATCGGCCAGATCACGCTGGGGACGGGCCTGTTCATCACGTTCACCGGCACGCTCGGCGTGGTCGTCGCGGAGTCGCTGTTCATCGGCATCGAGGTCGGTGTCGAAGGCTTCCAGAGCCTGAACATCATCGGCATCGCGCCGCTGACCGGCTTCGTGTCCGCGTACGGCAACACCCGCGAGATCGCGCCGATCATCGCCGCGATCGCGGTCGCCTCGCAGATCGGCTGCAAGTTCACCTCGCAGCTCGGCGCGCAGCGCATCAGCGAGGAGATCGACGCGCTCGAGGTGATGGCGATCCCGTCCATCCCCTACCTCGTGACGACGCGCATCGTCGCGGCGTTCACCACGATCATCCCGCTCTACCTGGTCGGCCTGTTCGGGTCCTACATCGCCACGCAGTACACGGTGACGATCTTCTTCGGCCAGTCGGCCGGCACGTACGACCACTACTTCAACCAGTTCCTGCGCAACATCGACATCTTCTACTCGGTGTTGAAGGTCATGGTCTTCACGGTCTTCATCGCGATCATCCACACGTACTACGGCTACAACGCGTCCGGCGGGCCGGCGGGTGTGGGCAGGGCGACGGCGCGGGCCATCCGCGCGACCACGGTCATCATCGCGGCCAGTGACGTGCTCATGACGATGCTGTTCTGGGGCCTGCACGGCGTGCGCCTGGGTGGCGGCTAGTGGAACGTATCCGCAGCCGGCCGCTCGAGATCCTGCTCGGGCTGGTGCTCGCTGCGGTCATGGTGGGCGGTGTCGTGCTCATCTGGGAGTCGTTCAGCGGCGCGTTCAGCGACAAGATCACCGTTTCGGCTGAGCTCGCCAAGGCCGGCGACGCGCTCGAGCAGGGTGACATCGTCACCTACCGCAATGTGATCATCGGCGAGGTCAGCAACTCGGCGGGTGACTCGGCCGGCGGTGCCATCGCCAAACTCAAGATCGACCCGAAGGTCGCCGCGCAGATCCCGGCGAACGTCACCGCGGTCGCGGTGCCGGCCTCGCTGTTCGGCAACACGAAGATCGAGTTGCTGCCCCGCGCCGCGACGGGCGGCCCGAAGTTGCACGACGGTTCGGTGATCGCGGCCGACCGCAGCCCCGCGGCGGAGAGCCTGCAGACGGCGCTGGCCAACGCCTACGACCTGCTCAGCTCGATCCACCCCGCCCAGCTCGACGCCGCGCTGAGCGCCCTCGCGACGGCGCTGCAGGGCCAGGGCACGACGCTGAACAAGCTGATCGACCGCGCCGACCGGCTGCTCACCACGATCGCGCCGCACCTGCCCGAACTCGACGACGTCATCACCAGCCTCGCGACGGTCACCGGCCAGCTGGCGCGCAACGCGCCCGACCTGCTGAGCTCGCTGAGCAACACGCTCGTCCTCGCGAAGGGCATTCTGCGCGACAAGCAGGTGGTGAGCGATCTGCTGTCGGTCGCGCCGGCCGCGGTCGACAACGCGCAGCGGCTGTTCAGCGCGACGACGGTCGACCACGTGGTGACGCTCGTGCAGAACGAGGTGCCCATCAGTGCGGCGCTGGCCGCCAGACCGGACGCGCTGATCGACACCATCACCGGCTTCAAGGCGTTCGCCGACACGTTCAACAAGACGCTGGCCCAAGGCCCGTACCTGCACGCGAACCTGCTGCTCACCGGCGCCGACTTCACCCGCCTCGTCAACGTGGCCGCGGGCGCGCAGGGCAGCGTGTTCCACTCGATCGTGAACCCGACCGAGTACACGCTCGCCGACTGCCCGCGCTACGACGGGGCGAGCGGGCCGAACTGCCCGGCCGGCCAGTCGGCGCAGGTGCTCACTACCGGCACCAACTACGGCGGCACCAGCTCGTCGGTCGGCAGCGCGCAGGAGATCAGGACGCTGCAGGCCGCGGCGGCCACGATCACCGGGCTGCCCGCGTCGAAGCTGTCCGGTTCGGTCGTCGACCTGCTGCTCGGCCCGCTGCTGCGTGGCACCCCGACCATCCTGCGGGCCGTCCGATGAACGTGAAGGCGCTCGTCCGGCTGCTGGTGTTCTTCGCGGTCGCCGGGCTGTTCGCGGTCATGGAGCTCACCACCCTCACCGGCCCGCACACCGGCACGACCGATGACTACCACGCGATCTTCAGCGGGACGGACGGCGTGTCCGGGCTGCGCACCGGCAACGCGGTCAAGGTCGCCGGCGTCGCGGTCGGCAAGGTCACCGGGGTCGAACTGGTGGACGCGCGCCACGCGAAGGTCACGTTCAGCGCCAACCGCAACCAGCAGATCACCACGCACACCTGGGCGGTCGTCCGGTACGCGAACCTGCTGGGCCAGCGCTATCTCGCGCTCACCCGGAACGCGCCCGGCGGGACGCCGCTGCCGCACGGCGCGACGATCCCGCAGCAGCGCACCGCGCCCGCGCTGTCGCTGACCGACCTGTTCAACGGGTTCCGGCCGCTGTTCAACGCGCTCACGCCGCAGGAGGTCAACGAGCTCTCGCAGGACATCATCGACGTGCTACAGGGCCAGACCGGACGCATCGAGGACCTCATCTCGCGCACCGCCGACCTGACCCAGAACCTCGCCGGCCGCGACGAGACGTTCACCCAGGTGGTCGACAGCCTGTCCAGCCTGCTGGGCACCGTCGCCGCGCACGACGACAAGCTGGCCAAGGTCGTGACGAGCCTGCACCAGCTGACCTCGGTGCTGCACGAGGACGGCGCGTCCATCCTCGGCTCGGTGCAGGGCGTCGACCGGCTCATCGGCTCGCTGGGCAACCTCTTCCAGCAGCTGGAGAACCACAACCTGCCCGGCGACATCGCCGACGCGGCGTCACTGACCAAGTTGCTCGCCAACAACACCGGGACGGTGACCAACCTCGTCGCCGGCTTCGCCCAGGCGTTCCAGACGTTCGCGCGCATCTCGCAGAACGGCAACTGGATCAACATCTACGCCTGCAACGTGTTCGTCCACACCTACGGCAACGTGAACATCACGCTCGGCCAGGTGGTCGGCTCGTTGGAGACCTTCCTGCACCTGCCACCACTGCTCGCGAACCTGCTCGACAGCCCGCAGCTCGACGTCCCGCTCAAGTTGCCCAACGGCCAGGTCGGCGGCGCCGACACGCACACGGCGGTCTGCTCATGAAGCCGATGCGCGAGCGCAACCAGGCCGTGGTGGCGGTCTGGGGAACGATCCTGGTCGCCGCGGTCATCCTCGTGTCGGTCAACCTGAGCAAGCTGCCCTTCATCAACCCGACGCACGACTACCACGCCGACTTCGCGAACGCCGACGGGCTCAAGAGCGGTGACGACGTCCGCATCGAGGGCATCAGCGTCGGCTCGGTCGACTCGGTGAAGGTGCAGGGCAACCACGTCCACGTCAGCTTCTCGGTGAAGTCCGGCCTCGAGCTCGGCTCGCAGACCCACGCGAGCATCGAGGTGGCCACCGTCCTCGGCAACCTGTTCATGCAGCTCGAGTCGTCCGGGCCGGGCACGCTGCCCGAGGGCGCGACGATCCCGGTCTCCCGCACCGAGGTGCCGTACTCGCTGCTCGGCGCGCTGAACGCGTTCGGCCGCTTCTCCGAGCGCACCGACATCCCGACACTGCAGCGCTCGCTGAACACCCTGGCCAGCACGATCAGCGGCATCGCGCCGAAGGACGCCAAGGCGGCGCTGCGCGGCCTCGCCGACATCTCCTCGACGCTGGCGCGCAAGCAGCAACAGGTCGCGCAGGTGCTCGCCGCGTCCGACTCGATCATCGCGACGCTGAACAAGAACTCCGGCGCGCTGGTCGGGCTGCTGGTGCAGGGCGACGAGTTCCTCAAGCTCGTCCAGCAGCGGCAGGCCATCGTCAACCAGCTGCTGCGCGACACCGCGCAGCTCGGCACCCAGCTGCGCGTGCTCATCCAGCGCAACGGCGCGCAGCTCGACACGCTGCTGTCCGGGCTCGACACCGTCACCGGGCTGCTCGCGAAGGAGAAGCAACAGCTGCAGAACGCGGTGGTCTACCTCGGCCAGTTCGGCGTGAACATCACGAACGCGACGGGCGCCGGGCCGTGGCTCGACCTGCTCACGCCCACCGTCGTGGTGCCCGACAACCAGATCCGCGGCTGCGGCACCGACCCGGGCAGCAAGAAGAAGCCGTGCAGCCCATGAGCCACCACACCGAAGCGGAAGTGCGCCCCCGGCCGTCCATCGGACGAGGCTGGAACGCACTGCTGGCGCGCTACGGCCGCAGGGCGATCATCGTGACCGCGGCGGCGCTGGCGGTCGTGGTCGCCGTGGCGGTGATCGGCTACTACGTGTTCATCCACCAGGACACCTACAAGATCACTGCCCGGTTCACCGCGACGCCCGGGCTCTACGCCGGCAACACGGTCGACATCCTGGGTGTGCCGACCGGTGAGATCGAGTCGATCAAGCCGCACGCCGGATACGTCGACGTCGTACTGTCGCTGCCGACGGACGTGAAGGTGCCGGCGAACGCGCGCGCCGTGATGATGGCGCCGAACCCGGTCAGCGACCGCTTCGTCGAGCTGACCCCCGCCTACACGCACGGCCGGGTGATGAAGCCGGGCGCCGTCATCGGTCTCAAGGACACCGTGGTGCCGCTCGAGCTCGACTCGATCTACAGCGCGGTCGACTCGCTGTCGCGCGATCTCGGTCCGAACGGCGCCAACGCGAACGGCGACCTGACCTCGGTGCTGCACGCGTTCGCGAAGCTCGCGAACGGCAACGGCGCCGACCTGCACGACGCGATCCAGCAGATCTCGGCCGCGCTGCCCGCGCTCACCGCGCACCCGAACGAGCTGAAGAACCTCGTGACCGGGCTGGACGAGCTCACCAGCAAGCTCGCCGCGCACGACTCGACGATCAACGCGCTCTACGACGACCTCGCCGGCGCGACCGGACAGCTCGCCGACGAGCGCAGCACGATCTCGGCGGCCATCTCGAACCTGCAGGCCGGTGTCGCCGAGGTGGCGCAGTTCCTCAGGACCAACCAGTCGCACCTCGGCGCGTCGGTGCGCAACCTCAACACCACGCTGGCCGCCGTCATGGCCGAGCAGAAGGCACTCATCCAGACCTTCGACACGGCACCGCTCGGCTTCCAGAACTTCAACCGGGCCATCGACGAGAACGCGCCGTGCCTGAGCGCCACTGGCGCGCCGAACAACTGTGCCGCGCTGTGGTCGCGGATCAGCGCGACGGCCAACGGCGCGGACCTGGTCAAGACCTACTGCGGCACGGTGCCGGACAACCTGTTCCCGATCATCCTGCAGAACCTCGGGCTGGCCGACGCCACCGCCACGCACACCGGCTGCGGCGCCCAGGTCGGGCTGCTGCAAGGCCGCCCCGGCCCGCCCGGCGTCCCGTCCACCCCCGATCTCGATCTCACGCACTACCTGGGGTCCCGATGAGGGGCCGGCTCGCCGTCGCGGCGTTGCTGGCGGGCGCACTGCTCGGCGGCTGCAGCCTGGGCCTCGAGGACCTGCCCGCGCCCTCGGGCACGAGCGGCCCGACCTATCACGTCACCGCGGTGTTCCAGGACGTGCAGAACCTGACGCTGGGCGCGAAGGTCAAGCTCGGCGGGGTGGTCGTCGGCGAGGTGACGTCGATCAAGACCGCCGACTACCGCGCATTGGTGCGGATGAACCTGGAGAAGAAGTTCCCGCTCGGCCGCGATGCGCACTTCCAGATCAGGTTCACCACACCGCTCGGCGAGGACTTCATCTCGATCGTCGCGCGCGGCTCGCTCGGCAAGGGCCGGCTGGCCGACGGCACGAAGATCCCGCTGGCCGACACCGCGACGGCGCCCGGCATCGAGGACACCTTCGCGGCGGTGTCGACGCTGCTCAACGGCGGCGGTCTCGACAAGCTGCAGATCATCGCGCGCGAGCTCGACAACGCGTTCAAGGGACGGACCGGCAGTGCGCGCGATGCGCTGATCAAGCTGGACACCGTCATCTCTAACCTCGATACGCACAAGATCGACATCGACCGGGTGCTCGACGGCCTGGGCCGGCTCGCGACGACGCTCGACCGCGGCACCGGCGTCGTCCGGCAGGCGCTGGACCTGTTCCCGGACACGCTCTCGACGCTCGCGCAGGACACTGCGCGCATCCGCGGCCTGCTGACGCGGGTCAGCGACCTCGGCAGCACGATCCAGGGCATGCTGGCGCGCAGCCAGACCGCGCTGCTCGCCGACTTCGACAACCTGCGCCCGACGCTCGATTCGCTGCGCGCCCGCGAGGGCGAGCTCATCCCGACGTTCCAGTCGCTGATCCAGCTCGGCACGTCGGTGCGCCGCGCCGCGCCGGGTGACTACCTCAACATCTCCGGCACGATCCAGTTCCTGCTCAACGCGCCGCCCGCGCACCCGAAGCCGGGCGGGGTCATCCATCCGGGCGCCGAACCGCACGACGCGGTGGAGCAGCTGCTCACCGGAGGCTCGCCATGAGACGCAACATGGTGCTCGCGCAGCTCCTGGTGTTCGCCGCGATCTCCGTCCTCGTCGTGGGATACGCCGTGTTCGGCCTGCTCAAGGTGCGCATCACCGGCCGGCCGTTCCACGTCACCGTGCAGTTGCACACTGCGGGCGGCATCTTCGACGGAGCCGAGGTTGCCTACCGCGGCGTGCAGGTCGGCAAGGTGTCGTCGGTCGCCCTGCACACCAACGGCGTGACCGTGAAGCTTGCCGTCAACGAGGGCACGAAGGTACCCGACAACTCGATCGCGCACGTGTACGACCTCTCCGCGGTCGGCGAGCAGTACGTCGACCTCGAGCCGCCGAAGCACCCGAGCACCACCTACCTGCACAGCGGTTCGGTGATCCCGGCGAACCGCACGACCACGCCGCTCGAGACCGCGACCGTGCTCTACGACCTCGAGCAGTTCGTCGACAGCATCAATCCGGACGACATCGAGATCATCGGACGGGAGGGCGCGCTGGCCTTCGGTGGCCTCGGCCCCGAGCTCAAGGCGATCCTGCGCGACGCGACCGACATCGTGAACCAGCTGTCCTCCAGCCAGGACAGCCTGGTGCGGCTGCTGGACAACTCGGCGACCCTGCTGCACGGTGCGGCCGCGCACGCCGGTGCGTTCGACCGGTTCAGCACCTCACTGAAGTCGCTCACAGACGTGCTCGCCGCCAAGACGCCGACGATCGACAAGTTCCTGCGCGACGCCGCACCGACGACGCGCATCGTCAACTCGCTGATCGCCGACAACGGCTCGGCGATCACCGCGCTGCTCGCGAACGCCGCGTCGTTCAGCCAGATCCAGGTCGTGCGGGTGCCCGGGCTGCGGTCGCTGCTCGTCGCGGTGCCCGAGTTCGGCAAGCTCGCGCCCAGCGTCGTGCACGACGGCGTGTTGCTGGGTGCGGCGAACCTCAATCAGGACGAGCGGATGTGCAACACCGGCGTCCCGCTCACCAACCCGCTCTCCGGCAAGAAGTCGCAGATCTTCCAGGCCCAGTGCGGGCCCGGGCTGGTGCGCGGTGCGGCCAACGCGCCGGGTGCGTCCGGCAACGCCTCCAGCTCGTCGGTGGGCGCGTCCGCGATCGCGACCGCGAACGGCACCCAGGTCGCCACGTACGACCCGGCCAACGGGCTGGTGTCCACCAGCGACGGGACGCTCGTGCGGCTCGGCATCAACGGCGGGCAGACCGAGCTGTTCGGCGGCAACTCGTGGGAGGCGCTGCTGCTCGCCGGGACGGGTTCGTAGGTGGACGCTCTAGGCTCCGTGCCCATGACCGAGGACCCGGGCGCCGCAGCCGACGAGTCGAGCCCGGCCGACGCGACGAGCCCGGCCGGCGAGGACGCGGCCAAGGCCAAGCTCACCAGGGCGCAGCGGCTGGAGGCCAAGGCGGCCCGGCTGCGCGAGGCCGACGAGCGCCGCGCCGCGGCGGCGGCCGCCGGCAAGCCGGTCGCCCCGCGCCGGATGACGATCGCCGTCGCGACCCTCGCCGCGGTCGCCGTCGTGCTGGCGACGCTGCTCGTGCTGACCTTCGTCGGCTGGCTGCACCGCGGCGACGCCATCGACCGCGACCGGGCCAGGACCGCCGCAGGGCAGGCAGCGGTCGCCGAGGCCAAGGACTTTGCCCTCGACTTCGGCACGTACGACTACCGCCACCTCCCGGCCGACTTCAGCGAAGTCTCGAAGAAGATGACGCCCGGCTTCGCCAAGAGCTACCTCGAGACCAGCACCAAGCTCACGCCGGCGATCGCCCAGTACAAGACGCAGGTGACCGCCCGGATCCAGACGTTCGGCCTCAAGTCCAGCAGCAGCGATCGCGCCGTCGTCGTCGTGGTCCTCGACCAGACAGTGACGACCTCCGAGTCCAAGACGCCGCGCTTGGACCGCAACCGGCTCGAGGTCTACCTCGTCCGCTCGAAGGGCAAGTGGCTGGTCGCACAGATGCTCGCGAAGTGACCCGCGCCCTGTTGACGAGCTGCCAATAAGAGTAGGGTGCGCGCATGGCGTACGAGCAGATCGCGTACGCGGTCGAAGACCGCATCGCCACCATCACGCTGAGCCGGCCCGGCGCGCGCAACGGCTACACGATGGTGATGGCCGACGAGATCGCCGCGGCGCTCGGCGTCGCGAACCTCGATCCCGACGTCCGCGTGGTCGTGCTCACCGGCGCCGGTACCGACTTCTGCGTCGGCGCCGACCTGAGCGGCGGCGGTTTCGCGAGCCCGGACGCCGAGGGCTGGGTCGAGCCGGCCACCCGGGTCTGCCGGCCGATGTTCGGGCTGGACAAACCGGTGATCGCCGCAGTGCGCGGCGCCGCGGTCGGCGTCGGCTCGACCATGCTGCTGCCCGCCGACTTCCGACTGGCCGGCACCGACACCCGGTTCGGGTTCGTGTTCAGCCGGCGCGGCATCTACCCGGAGGGCGGTTCGACCTGGTTCCTGCCGCGCCTGGTCGGGCTGGGCACCGCACTCGACTGGATGATCAGCGGCCGGCTCGTCCCGGCCGACGAGGCGCTGGCGGCCGGCCTGGTTCACTCGCTGCACGAGCCGGACGCCGTGCTGGACAAGGCCTACGAGCTCGCCCGTGAGCTCATCGCGGTGGCCGCGCCGGTCTCGACCGCGGTCATCAGACAGGCGCTGTACCGGATGAGCGCCCACGACTCGCCCGAGCCGGCGTTCCGGCTCGACTCGAAGCTGATCGCCACCATCGCGTCGAGTCCGGACACGGTCGAGGGGGTCGCGTCCTTCTTCGGGAAGCGGGCGCCGCAATTCCCCGGCCGGGTGCCCGACGACCTGCCCGACTTCCTGCCCTGGCGGGTGGGGCCGTGAGCTCGAGCATGGAGGTCGAGCCGCGCTGGCGGCGGCTGGAGCCGGACGCGCGGCGCGAGCAGATCCTCGACTGCGCGGTGCGTCTGTTCGGTGAGCGCCCCTACGCCGCGGTGTCGACGACCGACATCGCGCGCGAGGCCGGGGTCGCGCGCGGCCTGCTCAACCACTACTTCGGCACCAAGCGCGACCTGTACCTCGAGGTCGTGCGCAAGCTCGTGCTGCTGCCCGACCCCACCACGGCGCAGATCGGCACCGGCCCGCTCAAGCCGCGGGTGCAGCGCAGCGTCGACTGGTTCCTCGACGTCGTGTCCGAGCATGCCAAGACGTTCGTCGCGGTCACCGGCGCCGAGGGTGTCGGCGACGACCCGGAGATCGAACGGATCCTCGCCGAGGCCGACGACCGCGCCGCGCGCAACGTGCTGAGCACGGTCGGGCTCGACCCCGACGTCGCCGGCCACCGCGCGGTGATCCGCGCCTACGGCGGGCTCGTCAAGGCCGCCGTGCGCGAGTGGGTGCGCGGTGAGACGCTCACCCGCGAACAGGTGCACTTCCTGCTGAGCCAGGCGCTCATCACGATCGTCCGCGACGTGCTGCCGGAGATGTCATGACCACCGAAAGACCGACGTACTGCCGCATCTGCGAACCGACCTGTGGCATGGTCGCCACCGTCGAGGACGGCAAGCTCGTCCAGCTCCGGCCGGACACCGAGCACCCCATCACGAAGGGCTTCTCCTGCCCCAAGGGCATCGAGTTCGTGCACGTGCAGAACGACCCGGACCGGCTGCTGTACCCGATGCGGCGCACCGCGAGCGGCGAGTTCGAACGGGTGTCGTGGCAGACCGCGCTGGACGAGATCGGCGCGAAGTTGCGCGCGATCCGCGCTCGGCACGGCGGCGAGTCGATCGCCTGGTACGCGGGAAACCCGTCGGCGTTCAGTCACTCGCACGCGATCTGGGCCAGCGGCTTCGTGCGCGGGGTCGGTTCGCGACACCTCTACACGCCGAACACGCAGGACACGTCCAGCCGCTTCGTGGCGTCCGCGCTGCTGTACGGCAGCCCGACGATCTTCCCGCTGCCCGACCTGCCGCGCACCGCGTTCCTGCTGATGGTGGGTGCGAACCCGCTGGTCTCGCGCGGCTCGATCC
>JAICKR010000099.1 GCA_025927835.1 Jatrophihabitans sp.
CGCCTCGGCCACCTCGTCGACGCTCATGCCCTTGGAGTGGATGGTGTGCGTGGCGCCGAAGCCGCGCGCGGTCTCGAGCTTGCGCTCGTCCACGTCGATGGCGATGATCTTCGCCGCGCCGACGAGCCGGCCACCGGCGATGGCCGCGCAGCCCACGCCGCCGCAGCCGATGACCGCCATGCTCTGACCGCGCCGGATGCCGCCGGTGTTCATGGCCGCGCCGAGCCCGGCCATCACGCCGCAGCCGAGCAGGCCGGCGACCTCGGGCGGCGCGCTCGGGTCGACCTTCGTGCACTGGCCCGCGGCGACGAGCGTCTTCTCGACGAACGCGCCGATGCCGAGCGCGGGGGAGAGGACCGTGCCGTCCTCGAGCGTCATCTTCTGCGTCGCGTTGTGCGTGCTGAAGCAGTACTGGGCCTCGCCGCGCTTGCAGGCCCGGCACTGCCCGCAGACCGCGCGCCAGTTCAGCACCACGAAGTCACCCGGCGCTACCTCGGTGACGCCCGGCCCGACCGCTTCGACGACACCCGCGGCCTCGTGCCCGAGCAGGAACGGAAAGTCGTTGTTGATCCCGCCTTCGCGGTAGTGCAGGTCGGTGTGGCAGACCCCGCAGGCCTGCACCTGGACGAGCGCCTCGCCGGGGCCGGGGTCGGGGACGACGATCGTGGTCAGCTCGACCGGGGCGCCGACCGCGCGTGCGATGACCCCCTGAACCCGCTGGCTCATGCCTGCTGTTCGAAGGTCGGGACGAGGATGGCGCGGGCCAGACTGTGGCTGAAGAGGTTGAAGCCGAGGAACGCGCACGAGCCCTCGGCCGGGATCTCCAGGCTCGGCACGTCGACGGCGTGCACGACCGTCCAGTAGTGGTGCGGGCCGTGACCGGGCGGTGGCGCCGCGCCGATGTAGCCCACCGTGCCACCGTCGTTCTTCAGCTGCACCGCGCCGCCGGGGAGTCCCGAGGAGCTCGCCCCGGACGCGAGCTCGGTGACGTCGGCCGGCAGGTTGAACGCGGCCCAGTGCCAGAAGCCGCTCGCCGTCGGCGCGTCCGGGTCGTAGACGGTGACCGCGTAGCTCTGCGTGCCGTCCGGGGCACCGGACCACGCCAGGTGTGGCGAGATGTCCTCGCCGCCCGCGCCGAAGAGACCCGACGCCTGTGGCTTGTGCAGCGGCTGCCCGTCCGTGATGTCGTTGCTGCGCAGCTCGAAGCTGGGCAGGTCGGGCAGGTCGGCATAGGGGTTTCGGCTCATACGAGCAGTCTTACCGCACCCGCTCGCAGATCACGACGGGGATCTCCCGATCCGTCCACGACTGGTAGGAGTCGAAGTCGGCATACAGTTCGACGAGCTTCGGCCAGAACCGGCTGCGCTCGTCCGCGGACGCGACACGGGCCGTGTAGTCGGTGCGTTGCTTGCCGATCTCGATCTGCACTGCAGGGTTGGCCTTGACGTTGAAGTACCACTGCGGATTGCTGGGCAGCCCGCCCTGCGACGCGACGAGCACGATGTCCGTGCCGTCGGCGAGGTAGCACAGCGGCACGGTGCGGGGCCGGCCGCTCTTGCGTCCGGTCGTGATGAGCAGGCAGATGGGGACGGGCTTGCGGAACCCCGCGCCGATGCGCCAGTTCTTGCCGACCCGGCCGCCGGTGAGCCGGTAGAGACGCGTGTTGACCCGCGACATCGCCTTGATGATCGACGTCGTGCTCGGCTTGTCGAGCCCCTTCGGCTTGGCCTTCACGCCGGCTGATCCTCGGTCGCCCAGTGATTCGCGGTGAGCTTCCACGACGGGTCGAGCGTCTCGACCGCCTCGTACGTGCGGAGGTAGCCGGTACGGCGGATCCGCCACACCCCGTCAGCGCCGCGGGCGTAGGTGTCGTCGTAGAACGCCGCACCGGTGAGCAGCATCCGGTGCTCGGTGATGATCACCTTGTCCTCGAGGTACCACGTGCCGGTCGCGGTGTCGCCGTCGACGGACAGCTCCGGGTGATGGCACTGGTGGACGGTGATGATCGAGGCGGCCAGCGAGCTGCGCATGTAGTCGACGACCGCGTCGCGTCCGGAGAAGCTGAGCCGCTTGCCGTAGGTCGCCTCGATGTCCGGGGCCAGGGTGTCGGCGAACTCGTCCCAGCGCTTCAGGTCGAGGCTGCGCAAATAGCGGTACTTGAGCCGGCGCAGGTCGTCGAGTGTGTCGTGATCCACGGGTGCAGACTAGAACACGTTCCAGTAATGTGACAGGAGTGCTGCGCCGCATAGCCGGGTGCGGAAGCGCTGTCGTCCTCGCGCTGAGCCTCGGCACCCTCGCCGTTTCCGCTCCGCACGCTGCCGGAGGCGCCGTCGACCCGATCGCAGCGGCCGTCGCGGCCAGTGCCGCGCCCGGGCACCACTGGACGCCCGGGGACGAGACCTACGCGGTCGCCCGCACGCTCGACGTGCCGGTGCGCATGGCGGACGGGACGATCCTGCGCGCCGACATCGAGACGCCGGCCGACCCGTCGACGCACCAGCCCGCGGCCGGGCCGTTCCCGGTGCTGCTGACGATGAGCCCGTACGGGAAGGACACCGCGGGCCAGCTCAACTCGTCCGCCATCGGCCTCGACACCTACTTCGTCAAGCGCGGCTACATCGACGTCGTGGTCGACGTGCGCGGCGCGGGCAACTCCGGTGGTCACTTCACCCTGTTCGACCCGAAGCAGACCTCCGACGGGGTCGCGCTCGTGAACTGGGCCGCGGGCCTACCGCACGCCAACGGCAAGGTCGGCCTGCACGGTGCGTCCTACCTCGGCATCGACCAGATGCTGACCGCCGGCGCGGTCGGCCCGAACTCGCCGCTCAAGGCGATCTTCCCGGTCGTGTCGGCGAACGAGATCTATCGCGACACCGCGTTCATGGGCGGCATCCCGGACGCCGAGTTCGACGCGGCCTACATCGGTGCGCTGCTGCCGGTGATCGACATTCTCGATCCGGTCGTCGCCGCCATGCTCGACCCGAAGAACCTGCTCAGTTCGGCACAGGTACTCCTGTCGCACCTGTCGGACATCCTCAACTACAACGCGAAGTTCGTGCTGCAGACCTATCTCGGCGGCCCGGAGTCCTACGACGACGCCTACTGGGCGATCCGCTCGCCCGGCAGCGTGCTGGACAAGATCGTCGCCAACGGCGTGCCGGCCTACCTGGTGGGCGGCGAGTACGACCTGTTCCAGCGCGGCGAGCCGCTCAACTACGCCGGGTTGCAGAACGCGTGGTCGGGTCGGCCGTCCACCGCGCCGATGCTCGCCGGCCAGGCGGTGACCGGGCGCTACCAGCTGCTCGACGGCCCGTTCACCCACCTGTCGGCCGCGATCGGCACCACGATGGACGAGCTGCAGCTCGAGTGGTTCGACACGTGGCTCAAGGGCGCCGACACGGGCATGGGCGACACGCCCACGCCGCTGCACTACTTCGACCTCGGCACCGACACGTACGCGAACACCACGACCTATCCGCTCACCGGCGCGGCGCCGACGACGTTCTACTTCTCCGGCGAGCCGAGCAACTCGGCGCTGTCGCGCAACGACGGAACGTTGACGACCTCCGCGCCGAGCGCGACGACGGGCGCCGACCAGGTGCGCTGGCTACCTATCGGCTCGTCCATCTGTGACCGCTCGATCGACCAGTGGAGCATGGGCGTGCTCGACTTCATCACCAACCGGCTGCCGGTGAAGCCGATCCCGTGCCTCGGCGACGACCGGCTGGGCCAGACCGGCCCGACCGCGCTCACGTACACGACGACGCCGCTCGCGCAGCCGCGCACGGTCGCCGGGCCGATCAGTGCGACGGTCTACGCGTCGGCCAACACCGCGGAGACCGAGTGGGTGGTCAACGTCGAGGATGTCGCGCCCGACGGCACGTCCAAGCCGTTGACGCAGGGTGCGCTGCTCGGTTCGCTGCGCGCGGTCGACGCGTCGCGCAGTTGGCAGGTCGACGGCAAGACCGTGCTGCCGTACCACCCGTACACGAAGGCGTCCGCGGTGCCGGTGCCGAAGGGTGCGGTCACCCGCTACGACGTCGAGGTCTTCCCCACGTACTCGACGATCGCCGCCGGGCACCGCATCCGGGTCACCATCGACACCACGGACTTCCCGCATCTCGCGCCGACCCCACCTCAGCTGGCGAAGCTGTTCGGTGGCGTCTACGAGGTGCAGCGCACTGCGACCGCGCCGTCGTCGGTCACGATCCCTCTGATCGGCTGAGCTAGGCCGGGCGGCGGATCCGGCCGCGACGCGGCTTGCGCTCCTCGGCGGTCCGGCCCGCACCGTCCGCGCCGGCCAGCCAGGTGCGCACCTGCTGGTAGACCCGTTCGTCCGCGAGCAGGTCGAAGTGGTGCTTGCGGCCACCGAGGTGGAACGTGCGCTCGCGATCGAACGGGATCGAGCGCACCTTGCCGATGCCGTGCGCGCTGCTGTGCTGGACGAGCAGGTCGGTGGCGAACAATCCGTGCGGCTCGCGCGAGAGCGTGGCCGAGGCGACCGAGTAGGCGACGCCGGGCAGCAGGGACGCGGGCGTACAGCGATCGTGCAGCAGCTCGTCCGGGTCGAAGCCGAGCCAGTCGTCCTCGAGCACGGCGCCGTAGCGCAGGTCCTTGATGCCGACGCTGCGTCGGTTCAGCCAGGTGGCGAACGGACGCGTCTCGGGCAGTCGGTTGAGCCGGTGCGTGCCCCAGTTGGCGAATCGCTCGAGCGGTGCGCCGAGGTGCGGCGTGCCGAGACCGACGATGTGCCGCAGCGGGCCGAGCCACGCGTACTCGAGCGCGTTGGCCTGGTGCGCGGCGCTGCGTGCGACGAGGCCGCCGAGGGAGTGTCCGACGAGCGCGATCTCGGTGACCTCGACCGGCCAAGCAGCGACGAGTTGCTCGAGCTGCTCGGCGAGCTCACGACCGTTCTGCGAGATGTGCACGCCGGTGTTGAAGTTCAGGTAGATCGGCGTCCAGCCGTCGTCGTCGCGCAGCCGCGAGCCGTAGGTGCAGGTGCGGTCGCCCCAGCGGCGCTCGGCGGCGAACGACCAGCACAGGTCGGTCTCGCACAGCCCGTGCAGGAAGAACACGAGTCGGCCGGTTGCGGTGCCGGAGTGGGTCGCGTCGGCGACCAGGTTGGCCGGCAGGTGGCGCAGCGGGCCGCCGTGCAGCCGCATGCGCATCTGCGGGGCGAGCGCAGGCTGCTGCTCGGCCATCCGGTCGCCGAAGAAGCCGCTGACCGCGCCGAGGACGAACCGGCCGCGCGGCACGTCGTGGGCCGACTCGGTCACCGGGTCGTGCATGGCCGCGGCGACGAGCCCGGCGGCCGGGGGCAGGTACTTCACGCCGAGCCGGGCTGAGCCGTAGGCGAGCGCGGCGATGCCGTCGTGCATCAGCCGGATCGGCCGGGCCGGGTTGCCGGCGAGCGCGAACAGCCGTTCCGCCACCGCATGATGGACGCCCTGGGCCAGCTCGGCGAGCTCGCCGAGTGCCGTGCCCGCAAGCGTCCCCGCGTCCTTCAGCTCGTCGGCGCGCATGGTCTAGATAGTGCACAGTCGTTCACTCGGTTGGCAAGCATGCGCACGACATTCGGGTGGTGGCAAGCTGGACCGAGACCAGCGTCTGACGGAGGAAGCCGATGAGCCTGCCCACTGGAACCCCGACGCAGCAGTTCATCGCGGGCGAGTGGCGCGACGGGTCGAAGGGCAGCTTCGACGTGCTCAACCCGTCCACCGCTACATCGATCTGCGCCGTGCCGAGGGCCGGCGCCGACGATGTCGAAGCCGCACTGGACGCGGCGGCCGGGGCGCAGGCCGACTGGGCGCGCACGGCGCCGCGCGAGCGGGCCGAGGTGCTGCGCAAGACCTTCGAGCTGATGATCGAGCGCAAGGAGGATCTCGCGTTTCTGATGTCGCTCGAGATGGGCAAGTCGCTCACCGACGCGCGCGGCGAGGTCGTCTACGCGGCGGAGTTCTTCCGCTGGTTCAGCGAGGAGGCGGTGCGGGTCGGCGGCGAGGTGCGCACGGCGCCGGCCGGCGACAAGCGGATCCTGACGTTCCGCAAGCCGGTAGGCGTCTCGCTGCTGTTGACGCCGTGGAACTTCCCGGCCGCGATGGCCACCCGCAAGATCGGTCCCGCGTTCGCAGCGGGGTGCACGGTCGTGCTCAAGCCGGCCCACGAGACGCCGCTGACCGCGCTCGTGCTCGCCCAGCTGCTCGCCGAGGCCGGCGCGCCGGCCGGCACGATCAACGTGTTGACCACCGACCACGCGTCCGAGCTCGTCGGCTGGGCGCTCGACGACGACCGGGTGCGCAAGCTGTCGTTCACCGGCTCCACCGAGGTCGGGCGCATCCTGCTCAAGCAGGCCGCCGAGCGCATCGTGAACACGTCCATGGAGCTGGGCGGCAACGACCCGTTCATCGTGCTCGACGACGCCGATCTCGACGCCGCCGTCGATGGCGCGATGATCGCGAAGATGCGCAACGGCGGGCAGGCGTGCACCGCGGCGAACCGGTTCCTCGTGCAGGAGTCGGTGGCCGCGGAGTTCGCGTCCCGGCTCGCCGCGAAGATGGGTGCGCTGCGGCTCGGCCCGGGCACCGACGAGGACACCCAGCTCGGTCCGATGGTGAGCGCGAAGCAGGTCGAGACCATCGCGGACAAGGTCGAGCGCTCGGTCGCAGCCGGTGCGCGCGCCGTGCTCGGCGGACAGCGTCCGGACGGCACCGGCTTCTTCTACCCGGCCACGGTGCTCACCGACGTGCCGCGCGACTCCGCGGTCGCGGTCGAGGAGGTATTCGGACCGGTCGCGCCGATCATCGCGGTGCGAGACGAGGAGGACGCGCTCGCGATCGCGAACGCATCCGAGTACGGGCTCACCGGTTACGTCTTCTCCGGCGATCTCGCGCGTGGGCTTCGAGTGTGCGAGCGGCTCGAGGTCGGCATGGTCGGCCTCAACCGCGGCCTCGTCTCCGACCCCGCAGCGCCCTTCGGCGGCGTCAAGCAGTCGGGTATCGGCCGCGAGGGTGGCTACGAAGGCATCGACGAGTACCTCGAGACCACCTACGTAGCAACCTCCTGGTAGCCCGCGCGCCGGCGTAGCCGAGGCACGACCCGCGTGGCAGCCCCCACGTTGAGTGGCTGAACTCAGTCAGCCGCTCAACGCGCGTGCGTGGCCACTCAACGAAGGGGGTCAGCGGAGGGTGGTGCTGAGGCGGCGGGCGGCGGTCACGAGCAGGGGGCCGAAGCGGGCGCCGGGGGAGCGGCCCAGGCGCTCGATCGGACCGGAGATGGAGATCGCGGCGAGCAGGTCGCCGGCGCCGGACAGGACCGGCGCGGACACCGAAGCGACCCCTGCCTCGCGCTGCCCGACGGACTGCGCCCAGCCGCGCCGGCGCACCTCGGCGAGCGCGCGGTCGCTGAACTCGGCATCGCGCAACATCGCGGCGATGGTCGCCGGGTCCGACCAGGCGCACAGCACCTGCGCACCGGAACCGGCGGTAAGGGGGAGCCGTGAGCCGACCGGGACGGTCGTGCGCAGCCCGTGCGTGCGCTCGGCCGCTGCGACGCACACCCGCTCCGCGCCGTCGCGCCGGTAGAGCTGCGCACTCTCGCCGCACTCGTCACGCACCCACGCGAGCACCGGGCCGGCCGCGGTGACCAGCGGATCGGGCAGGGCGCCGGCCAGTTCGCCGACGCGCGGGCCGAGCACGAAGCGGCCCTCGCCGTCGCGAGCGAGCAACCGGTGCGTCTCGAGCGCGACCGCGAGACGATGGGCGGTGGCGCGTGGCAGTGCCGTGGCCTCGACGAGTTCGGCGAGCGCGCGTGGCGCGGCCGCCACCGCGGCCAGGATCGCGACGCTCTTGTCGACAACGCCGATGCCGCTGCTAGGCTGTCCCATAGCGCGATACTAGAGTCTCAGATAGTGAGAACGCAACGGAAGGCTGCGACGGTGGGCAAAACACTGGCGGAGAAGTTGTGGGACGGCCACGTCGTCCGACAAGCGGTCGGCGAGCCCGATCTGCTGTTCATCGACATGCACCTCGTGCACGAGGTGACCAGTCCGCAGGCGTTCGACGGTTTACGGGTGGCCGGGCGGCCGGTGCACCGTCCCGACCTGACGCTGGCCACCGAGGACCACAACACGCCTACCGACTACACCCTGCCACTGCTCGGCACCGAGTCGATCAAGGACGAGGTCAGCCGCACCCAGATCGAGACGCTGCGCCGCAACTGCGACGAGTTCGGCGTCCGGCTCTACCCGATGGGCAACGACAACCAGGGCATCGTGCACGTCATCGGCCCGCAACTCGGCATCACCCAGCCGGGCATGACGATCGTCTGCGGCGACAGCCACACGTCCACGCACGGCGCGTTCGGCGCCCTCGCCTTCGGCATCGGCACGTCGCAGGTCGAGCACGTGCTCGCGACCCAGACGCTGCCGATGGACCGGCCCAAGACGATGGCGGTCACGGTCGACGGCGAGCTGCCCGACGGCGTCACCCCGAAGGACGTCATCCTCGCCGTCATCGCCAAGACCGGCACCGGCGGCGGTCAGGGCTACATGGTCGAGTACCGCGGCTCCGTCTTCGAGAACATGTCCATGGAGGGCCGCATGACGGTCTGCAACATGAGCATCGAATGGGGCGCGCGGGCCGGCATGATCGCGCCGGATCAGACCACCTTCGACTACCTCGAGGGCCGCGACCACGCGCCGAAGGGTGCGGAGTGGGACGACGCCGTCGCGTACTGGACGAGCCTGCGCACCGATCCCGACGCGGAGTTCGACGCCGAGGTCGTCCTCGACGCCGCAGCCATCGCGCCGTTCGTCACGTGGGGCACCAACCCGGGCCAGGGCGCTCCGCTCGCGGCCACCGTGCCCGACCCGGCCGACTGCGAGGACGACAGCGACCGGGTCGCCGCGGAGAAGGCGCTGCAGTACATGGGCCTGACTGCCGGGACCCCGCTGCGCGACATCAAGGTCGACACCGTGTTCGTCGGCTCCTGCACGAACGGCCGTATCGAGGACCTGCGCGCCGCGGCGCAGATCATGGACGGGCGCAAGGTCGCCGACGGCGTGCGCGTGCTCGTCGTGCCGGGCTCGATGCTGGTGCGCCAGCAGGCCGAGCAGGAGGGCCTGGACGCGATCTTCACCGCGGCCGGCGCCGAGTGGCGCCAGGCCGGTTGCTCGATGTGCCTCGGCATGAACCCCGATCAGCTCGCCCCGGGCGAGCGCAGCGCGTCCACGTCGAACCGCAACTTCGAGGGACGCCAGGGCAAGGGCGGGCGCACCCATCTCGTGTCGCCGCTGGTGGCCGCGGCCACGGCGATCCGCGGCACGCTGTCAAGCCCGGCTGACCTGGAGGCGTAGGCATGGACGCATTCACCACGCACACCGGAACCGCAGTGCCGCTGAAGCGCAGCAACGTCGACACCGACCAGATCATCCCGGCGGTGTACCTCAAGCGGGTCACGCGCACCGGCTTCGAGGACGGCCTGTTCAGCGCGTGGCGCAGCAACGAGCCGGACTTCGTGCTGAACCAGTCGCGCTACGACGGCGCGTCGATCCTCGTCGCAGGTCCCGACTTCGGCACGGGCAGCTCGCGCGAGCACGCGGTGTGGGCGCTGCTCGACTACGGCTTCAAGGTCGTCATCTCGCCGCGCTTCGCCGACATCTTCCGCGGCAACTCGCTCAAGGCGGGGCTGCTCACCGTGCAGTTGCCGGAGAAGATCGTGCAGCGCCTGTGGGACGACATCGACGAGGACGCGGCACTCGAGGTCACCGTCGACGTCGTCGAACGCAACGTGCGGTGGCGTGGCGAGGTCCACGACTTCGACCTCGACAACTACACGCGCTGGCGGCTGATGGAGGGTCTCGACGACATCGGGCTCACGCTGCGGCACACCGACGCGATCGCCGCATACGAGCACAACCGCAAGCCGTGGCTGCCCAAGGTCAACGTCTGAAAGCAAGAAATCGCTGCAACATAGGCGATGCACGTTGTTCGCGGATGCCCGACAGCACTAGCGTTGGCGAGCGACGACCAGCGAGGTCGAGTCACACGTCCTGGGAGGACTCGTGCCAAACAAGGCTCAGTTCGTCGAGATGCTCGCGGAGCGGCTCGACGGAGACAGGAAGCGCGCAGCAGCTGCACTCGATGCGGTGATCGACAGCGTCTACGCGACCATCGCACGCGGCGAGAAGGTTGCGATCACCGGCTTCGGCGTCTTCGAGCGCCGCGACCGAGCTGCCCGCACCGCGCGCAACCCTGCGACGGGTGCGCCGGTGAGTGTCGCCGCGTCGAAGGTGCCTGCGTTCCGACCCGGCGCTGAGTTCAAGGCCATCGCCAGCGGCGCGAAGGAGTTCACGCAGGAGCGCGCGGAGCGCGTGCAGGCTGCGGTGAGCAAGGCCGCCGACGCAGTGCGTGAGGCACCGGGCAAGGCGGCTGCGCGGGTCCGCGACGCCGCGGACACCGCCGGCGCGGCGGTCAGGAAGGCGGGCAAGAAGTCCGCCAAGAAGACCGCGAAGAAGGCGGCGAAGAAGACCGCGAAGAAGACCACCGCCGCGAAGAAGACGGCCAAGAAGGCGCCGGCGAAGAAGGCGGCGAAGAAGGCCCCGGCGAAGAAGACCGCCAAGAAGGCCCCGGCGAAGAAGGCGGCGAAGAAGACCGCGAAGAAGACGGCCAAGAAGGCGCCCGCGAAGAAGCGTTGACCTGCTGCGAGGACGCGGCGCGCGTCAGGGTGCGCGTACCGCGTCCTCGTAGTAGTCCGTCGACACCACGGTGCCGTCGATGACCGACAGCACCCAGAACGCGCCCTTGCGCGTTTCCGCATCGCGCACGCCTCGGCCCAGCCGATCGATGAGGCCCGGGATCGTGTCGCCCTGGCTGCACACGATCGAGACCCGGCCCGGTTTGGCCAGTGCGATCAGCGCGTCCTCGGTTGCCGACGCCGACTCGCGGAACGCGCGGTCACCGAAAGCCGCATCGAGCTGAACCGGCAAGCCCAGCCGGTCGGCCAGCGGCTGCACGGTGTCGGTGCAGCGGACGAGAGGGGCCGAGACGATGCGGTCGGGCGCGAACACCGCGAGCAGGTCGGTGAGCCGTTCGGCCTGGGCAGTGCCTGCTTGTTCGAGCGGGCGCTGCTGGTCGTTGCCACGCCAGTCCGCGCGCCGGCCGGCCTTCGCGTGGCGGACCAGGACGATCACCGAGTCGGGCACCGGCAGCGCCGCGAAGTCCTCGAGCACCCGCCTGTCGGTGTCGTACGAGAGCGCCTTGCGTGCGGTCTTCGGCTCGGCCCACTGCGCCGCGTCGACCTCGTCGGTCGGCTCGAACGTCCCGCCGAGATGGCGCATCACCCAGTAGGTGACCGTCTTGAGCCCGAGCGAGGTGGTGTAGGAGAAGTCGCCGATGCGCCGCGACACGGCCACCCGCGAGCCGAGTTCCTCGCGCACCTCGCGCACCGCGGCGAGCAGCGGGCTCTCGCCGTCGTCGAGCTTGCCCTTCGGCAGCGACTGGTCGTCGTAACGCGGCCGGTGGACGAGCGCGACCGACAGCCGGCCGTCCCGCAGCTGCCACACCACCCCGCCGCCGGCGCGAACGTCCGGCGGCGCCCCGCGCCGCGACGGCACGCTACTCGCCCCGGTCGGCCAGTCGCCTCATCAGCAGCTCCTGGACGTCGAGTTCGGCATCGGCGGAGCGTACCCATTCGCCGCCGGGTTGCAGGTCCCAGGCCACGGTGTCGGCGTCGAACGCGGTATCGAGGAATTCCTGCACCTGGGCGCGCGCCTGCCGGTCGGTGACCTGCGTAAGCACCTCGACCCGGCGGTCGAGGTTGCGGTGCATGAGGTCGGCCGAGCCGATCCAGTACTCCGGATTTCCGTCGTTGCCGAACTGGTAGATGCGCGAGTGCTCCAGGAACCGGCCGAGGATCGAGCGCACCCGGATGCTGTCCGACAGACCCGGCACGCCGGCGCGGATCGTGCAGAACGTCCGCACGAGCAGGTCGATCCGCACCCCGGCGATCGATGCGCGGTAGAGCGCGTCGTTCGTCTGCTCGTCGACGAGGTGGTTC
>JAICKR010000005.1 GCA_025927835.1 Jatrophihabitans sp.
ACGGATCGGGTGAACAACCGCCCGGCCTCGCATCGTGCGTCCGTAGTTCCGCACGCATGCGACCCCGGCGTGCACCGCCCTCCTGCAATGTCGCTGGATATCACCTAACGATCCTGGCGACGTCCTCGGTGAAGGTGGTCACGCTCGAGCGAACAGAGGAGACCACAATGGAGGCTTTCGAGTCCTTCGTCGCGCTGACACTGGAGGCTCAGGGTTTGGTGGTCTCTGAGGCGGTCAAGTTTCCGGTGACCCGGCAAACGGCCAAGGCCGCCTACGCCGAGACGCAGACCCACGGCTTTGAAATCGACCTTGTAGCCGCCCGGGCTGACAAATTGATTCTCGCAACGGTGAAGTCGTTCTTCGGGTCGCGCGGCGTCGTCTCTGAACACGTCATGGGCCAGTCATCGACGCAGCGCTCCAACAGGCTGTACGCGATGCTCAATGATCCCGTCGTCCGCGACGCCCTGATCGACGGATCGTGCAAGCGTTACGGCTACACGCCGAACCAGATCGAACTGCGGCTATACGCGGGGCACTTCGCAGGAGACAAGAAGGGCGTGCACGAACGTCGCATCCGGGACTGGTGCGCTAGCCAGCACGTCGGCGGAGGGCCTATCCGCGTCTTCGGCCTCGAGGAAGTCGCAACCGCGGCCCGGCGTGTGGCCAACAGCAAGATGTACCGAGACAACCCGGCTCTTGTCGCGATCAAGGTTCTCGAAGCCGCGGGGATGCTGACGCCGCTCGCATCGTCCGACGTCATCGCCGATTGAGCGTCGCAGTCGCGGATCGAGTACCAGGCGAAGATCACCGCCTGTCAGACATGTTGATCTTCTTCGGTCCGCAAACAGTCCGCAAGAAGTCCGCAAGCTGCTGTTGTTGATCATCGCTGGCCAACGTCAGCCAACATGCTTGCAGCCCAGCAAATACGGGACCTCTAAGCACCTGACCCAAGCAATACCGCACCTGCCTGAGATCGCCAAATTGGCACTCCTAAGCCGGGCGTCGCAGGTTCGAATCCTGCCGGGGGCACCGTCAGGCCGGTTTGATGTTCGCGTTCAGGTGAAAGACGTTGTCCGGGTCGTACGTCGCCTTGATCGCCTGCAACCGGGCGTACTTGTCGCCGTACGCGTTGCGCACCCGTTCCTCGTCCTGCTCGGGCATGAAGTTGACGTAGCTGCCGATGCCGGTCGCGTGCGGCACCAGGGCCGACCAGTAGTTGCGCACCCACTCGCGCTCCGCAGCGAAGCCGTCCGGGTCGGGTGTGCTGCCCGAGATGTTGATGACGTAACCGACGTCAGGTCGTCCACCGAACGCAGTGGCCTCCGCGTCGGCGCCGGCGTACGCGCCGCCGCACACGAAGATGGGGACGAATGAAAGCGGGTGGATCTTCTTGGGCTGGTGCTCCAGGATCACGTCGATCACGCCGTCGGTGAGGTCGTCGACATAGACGGCCTTCTCGTACGAGTTCAGCCCCCACGGCGCCGACTCGTCGAACATCTGCTGCAGGGCGACGTACGGGATCGGTGTCACGAGTTGCACGATCGGCTGCAGCGCTGCGGTGATCGGGGCGATGACGGCCCCGTGCGCGTCCGCGTCGCCGAGCCCGACAACGAGCAGGCCGAACGCCGGCGTGAAGTGCAGCTCCTCGGGCACGAACGGTGCCGGTGGCGCGCTCAGGCCGGCCAGGAAGACGCCGTAGTCGGCCGGGGCGCTGCGCACGTACTCGCGCGCGAACCGGAACAGCTCCGCGCCTTGGTCCGGGCTGAACAGGAACAACCCGAGCTGTACGAGTGGGCCGACCGGGTGCAGCGCGAACTCGAACTCGGTGACGACGCCGAAGTTACCGCCGCCCCCGCGTATCGCCCAGAAGAGGTCGCTGTTCTCGTCTGCCGACGCGGTGAGCACCCGGCCGTCCGCAACCACCACCCGGGCGCCGACCACGTTCTGGCAGGACAGGCCGAACGCGCGCACCAGCCAGCCGATGCCGCCACCGAGCGTCAGTCCGGCCACGCCGGTGTGGCTGATGAATCCCCCGGTCACCGCCAGCCCGTGCTCCTGCGTCGCCGCGTCGAGCTCGCCCCAGGTGGCGCCGCCGTCACAGCGGACGCGCCTGGCGTCCGGGTCGACGGTGATCGACTTCATCGGCGTCAGGTCGATCATCAGCCCGCCGTCGGTCAGCGCGAACCCGGCGTAGTTGTGCCCGCCGCCGCGCACCGACACCTCGAGCCCCGCACCTTGCGCATAACGCAGGGCGGCCGCGACGTCCAGATCGGCGGCGCAACGCACCACCACCGAGGGACGGCGGGTGATCGCACCGTTCCAGATGCGCACCGCTTCGTCGTAGCCCGGCTCACCCGGCTCGCACAGGGTGCGCGGGTCGGTGAGTTCGGCCCGCAGTGCGTCGAACTGGTTCGACATCGCATCCCCCGAGAATCGTCGTCCTGGCCATTCGACTCCCGGGGGACTGCGGATGACAAGAGCGGCGAACTCGTCAGGACTTGTGAGCCGCTGCCTTGCCGCCCTTACGGCCCGCCTTCTTCTTCTGCGCGGTGGTGCCGCCCTGGCTCGAATCGCCGCCCTTGCCGCTCTGCTTGCCGCCGTGCTTCGACGCGTCCGGGCTGTTCGCGATCTTCGCCGCCCGCTGCTTGGACATGCCCTTGTCCTTGAGCGCCTCGTACTGCTTCTCGTTCTTCACGCTGGCTCGCGTTGCCACCACAACTCCTTCCGATCGATCTTCATACCGATCTTTCCCAGGAGTCCCGCGCGGCACACGGGAGCGGCCGGACGTCTACGTGGGTATGAGTACATGGGTGTTTGCGACCGGCATCGCCCGGCGGTGTGCGCTGCTAGCCGCTGCGTTGACAGCCACCGGACTCGACGCCTGAAGGGAGCTGCGGACAATGGCACGCGCGGTGTGGACGGGTGTTCTTTCGTTCGGTCTCGTATCGGTGCCGGTAGCGCTCTACTCGGCCACCGAGGAGCACACGCCCGACTTCCATCAGTACGTCAAGGGCACGGCCCAACGCATCCGCTACAAGCGGGTCTCGGAGAAGACCGGCAAGGAGGTCGACTACGCCGACATCGTCAAAGGCGCCAAGGTCGGCAGCAAGCTCGTGACCCTCGACCAGGACGAACTCGACGCGATCGCACCCGGCAAGTCGCGCTCGCTGGAGGTGGCGACGTTCGTCGACCGGGAGGAGGTCGATCCCCTGCTGTTCAACAAGACGTACTGGCTCGGACCCGGCAACGACGAGGCCAAGAAGACCTACGCGTTGCTGCGCGACGCGATGACGGCCGAGGACAAGGTCGCCATCGGCATGTTCGTCATGCGCGGCAAGCAGTACCTGTGCTGCGTACGGCCGGACGGCAACACCCTCGCGCTGGAGACGATGTTCTTCGCCGACGAGGTCCGCGAGCCGAAGAAGGAGATCGACAACCTGCCCGGCAAGGTCAAGCTCGCCGCCAACGAGATCAAGATGGCCCGCCAGCTCGTCTCGAGCATGTCGGGGCCGTTCCGCGCGGGCGACTACCGCGACACCTACACGGCCGCGGTGAACAAGCTGCTCCGCGCCAAGGCGAAGAACCGTGAGGTGTCGACGGCCGAGGACGCGCCGGAGCCGACGAACGTCGTCGACCTGATGGAGGCACTGCGCGAGTCGGTCGCGAACGCCAAGTCCGGTCGCGGCGGCAAGAAGACGACGAAGAAGACGGCGGCCAAGAAGACAGCGGCCAGAAGGACAGCGGCTAAGAAGACAGCGGCTAAGAAGACAGCTAAGAAGGCGACCAAGACGACCAAGCGGAAGAGAACGTCGAAGAAGCCGGCCCGCAAGAGCGCCTGAGGCTCAGGAGCGGACGAGCCGCGCGATCGCGTCAGCGGCCTCGCGCACCTTGAGGTCGGCGTCGGCTCCCCCGGCCCGGGCTGCGTCGACCACACAACTCGCCAGGTGCTCCTCGAGCAGGCCGAGGGCGACCGACTGGAGCGCCTTCGTCGCGGCGCTCACCTGGGTAAGGATGTCGATGCAGTACTTGTCCTCGTCGACCATCTTCGCGATGCCACGCACCTGTCCCTCGATGCGGCGCAGCCGCTTGAGGTAGTCGTCCTTGTTCGCCGTGTAGCCGTGCATGCCGCGACTGTACCCCCTAGGGGTATGAGCCCCGCGGGAATATCGGGCAGCTGCCCGATCCGCGATCGGCGCGTGCGACCTAGAACTGAGCCATGACCACAGCCACCGACCGGCCCGGCGCCGCACGCTTCGCCCTCGCCGGCACGTTCCTGGAGGCGCTCGCCGACCAGGACTTCGACCGCATCGCGACCACCTTGCGTCCCGACGCCGTGCTGCAGGCACTGGTGCCGCGCGGAACCCGCGAGGCCGAGGGCGCGGCGGAGGTGTGCGCCCAGCTCGGACGCTGGTTCGGCGACACGCAGGAGTTCCAATTGGTCGAGGCCGTACTCGGCGAGGTCGGGCCGTGCCTGCACCTGCACTGGCGCGTCCGGCTGCGCGCGGCACGGCTCGGTGCGGGTTGGTTCGTCGTCGACCAACAGGTCTACGCCGAGACCGATGCCGACGGACGGATCAGCAGGCTGCGGCTGCTCTGCTCCGGCTACTGCCCGGAGGCCGGCACCTCGTAGGTCCGGGTTTCGCTCTAGTTGTGCCCGGGTACGAGCCTATTTGTGTCAGACCGCGCCCGGGCGCTGAGCAAGCTTGTGCTCGCCGTCGTCGTCATGGGGTTGATCGCGGCCGTGGCCATGCTGCCGGTCGTGCTGACCGCCGGCGGGGCCGTCGAGTCGGCAGCCGGGCGCTTCCTCGACGCCTCGTGCGACGTGCACGAAACCGCGCCCCCGCAAGCGTCCACGTTGCTCGCCCGCGACGGGCGGACCGTGCTGGCCCGGCTGTTCACCCAGAACCGCACGCCGGTGCGGATGCAGGACGTGCCGCCCGTGCTCGTGCGCGCGCTCATCGCGACCGAGGACCGCCGCTTCTACCAGCATCACGGCGTCGACGTGCGCGGTCTGTTCCGCGCCGCGCTGCACGACGCGAACGGCGGCGATACCCAGGGTGGTTCGACGCTCACCATGCAGTACGTCAAGCAGGTGCGCTACTACCAGGCACGCACCGCCGCGCAGCGCGATGCCGCGATCGCGTCGAACCTCGACCGAAAGCTGCAGAACGCGAAGTGCGCGCTGGCGCTGGAGCGCCGCTTCACCAAGCACCAGATCCTGCAGAAGTACCTCGACATCGCGTTCTTCGGGGAGAACTCCTATGGCATCGCGACCGCCGCGAAGACGTACTTCGACAGGCCGGTCGCGCAGTTGTCGGTGCCGCAGAGCGCGCTGCTCGTCGGGCTGCTGCAGGCGCCGTCGCAGTACGACCCGTTCCTGCACGCACTCGCCGCGCGCCAGCGGCGCAACCAGGTGCTCACGAACATGGTGGCCGTCGGCGCGCTGAGACCGGCCATGGCCGCGCACTACGCGCGCGCCCCGCTCGCGCTCGCGAGCAGGCGTCCGCCGCCGGTGCCCGAGGGGTGCGCGCACGCGAACCCGGCCGTGCTCAACGCGGGCTTCTTCTGCGACTACGCGCTGAACTGGCTGAGCGAGCACGCCGTCAGCCAGGAGGAGCTGGACACCGGCGGGTTGCGCATCGTCACGACGCTCGACGCGACGCTGCAGACGCGCGGCCAGCGCGCGATCTGGCGGGCGGGCCTGCGCCCGGCCTCCGACTACGTGCTGGTCATGCCGTCGGTGGACCCGAAGACCGGCGCGGTGACGACCATGATCACCAGTCGCCGCTACGGGCTGCGCGGCGCCGGGCGGTCGTCCAACCCGCTGTTCACCGCGGCGTACGCCGGGGCGGGTTCGACCTACAAGTACTTCACCGCAGCCGCGGCCTTGAGCGCCGGTGCCCCGACGTCGCTCAAGCTCACGACGACGAACAACCAGTACCGCACGAAGAACTGCGCGACGAGGTACCGGGTGCACAACGCCGGGCACTACCCCGACACGATGGCGCTGCGGGACGCGCTGCCGCAGTCGTCCAACACCTATTTCGTCGCGATGGAGGACCAGTTCTTCGGCTGCCATCTCAAGCCGGTCGTCGACACCGCCGTCCGGCTCGGCATGCGACGGCTCGAGGAACCTCTCACCGACAGCGCCTCGACCCCCATCCGGAAGGAAGTCGTCCGCTCCGAGGAGCCGACGTTCACCCTCGGCCAGGAGCCGACGTCAGCGCTCGAGCTGACCGGCGCGTTCAGTGCGGCGGCCAATGACGGCGTCTATTGTCCGCCGGCCCCGGTGCTGCGGGTGCTCGGGCCGGACGGCAAGCCGCGCCACATCGTGCGCCAAGGCTGTCATCGCGTCCTGAACAGCTACGTCGCGCGCACGCTTGTCACGCTTATGCGCCACGACACCCACGACGGCACCGCGGCGTCCTACTTCCACGGCTGGTACGCGGGGCATCGCAGCGACGTCGCGGCCAAGACGGGCACCGACAACAACGCGGCCGACAACGGCAACTCGGCACTCTGGTTCGTCGGCCTGACCCCGCGCCTCGTCTCGTCGGCAGCGCTGGTGGACCCGGCGAACCCGAAGGCGACCGTGCACGGCCTGCCCGGCCTGCCCGACTCGTTCGTCAGCCAGGACGTGTTCGGTGCATACGCGTCGACCTACTGGCAGGCCGCGTACCGCTCCGTGCTGCGCGGGCACTGGAACTGGCCGGCACCCGGCGCGGTCGGCGGGCGTGCCGTACCCCGGGTCATCGGGTTGAGCCGTAGTGCGGCGGTGCACCGACTGCGCGAGGCCGGGTTCCGGGTGCAGGTCTTCCCGGTCGCCTGCGGCAGCAGCCGGCCCGCCGGCGAGGTCGCCTATCAGGGCCCGCCGCGCGCACCCGCTCGTTCGGTCGTCACGATCTGCATCTCGAGCGGCGACCGGCTGCGGGTGTACGTCCCGCCGCCACCACCACCGAAGTCGTTCCACCCACCGCGGCATCAGTGGCCGGGTCCGCCCAAGCACCACCACCACGGACACGGCTAGCCAGCGCCACCGCATCGCCGTGGGTCGAGAGCTGGGTTACGGTCCTTCCGTGGCGGAGGGAGCCCGACAGGTCGGCACCCGCTCAGTGCTGTTCACCGACCTCGTCGGATCCACGGAACTGCGCGTCCGGCTCGGCGAGGACGTCGCGGACGAGCTCCGCCGCGCGCACGACCTGATGATCACCGAGGCCGTCGAGGCGCACCGCGGCACCGTGGTGAAGGGACTCGGTGACGGCGTACTCGCCACCTTCGAGTCGGCGGCCGACGCGGTCGCCGGGTCCGTCGCGGTGCAGCAGGCTGTGGACTCCTTCGGCCGGCACCACCCCGACCGCGCGTTCGCGGTGCGGGTCGGCATCTCGATCGGCGACGTCTCGGCCGAGCAGGGCGACGTGTTCGGCGTGCCGGTGATCGAGGCATCACGGCTCTGCGCGACCGCGGGCGGCGGCGAGATCCTCGTCGCCGACCTGGTGCGAGCCCTCGCCCGCGGTCGGGCGAGGACAGTGTTCGAGCCGATGGGCGAGCTCGACCTGAAGGGGCTGCAGGAGCCACTTGCCGCGTGTCGGGTGGTGTGGGAGCCCGTCGTCGAACGCGCCGCCGACGCAGCGGACGAGCCGGTGCCGCTGCCCGCGGCGTTAGGCGGGTCGGCGACGAGCTACGTAGGGCGCGACGAGCTGTGCGAGCGATTGCGCACCGAGTGGGCGGCCGCGCGCGGCGGGTCGTGCCGCACGATCCTGCTCGCAGGTGAGCCGGGCGTCGGCAAGACGCGCACCGCGGGCGAGATCGCCCGGCAGGCGTACGCCGACGGTGGGCTCGTCCTCTACGGCCGCTGCGACGAGGACCTCGACGTCCCGTACCAGACCTTCGTCGAGGCGCTGGGTCACTACGCGCGGCACGCCGCGGCGCCCGTCCTGGGCAGGCTGCCCGGCGAGCTGGCCCGGCTGGTGCCTGACCTCGGCACGCACGTCGGCACGCTGCCGGCCGCGGTCACGTCCGATCCCGCGTCCGAGGAGTACCGGCTGTTCGAGGCCACCGCGTCGTGGCTGATCGAGGCCGCGCGTGACGCCGGCGGGCTGGTGCTGGTGCTCGACGACCTGCACTGGGCGACGAAGCCGACGCTGCAGCTGATGCTGCACGTGGTGCGCGCCGCGGCGGACGAGCGTGCGCCGATGCTGATGATCGCGACGTATCGCGACACCGACGTCGACCGCACCCATCCACTCGCGTCGGTCCTCGCCGACCTGCGCCGGCTGCCCGGCGTCGACCGGCTGGCCGTCGAGAACCTGAACCTGGACGAGGTACTCCAGCTCATCGAGGCCGCGGCGAGCCTCGAACTCGACGAGGAGATCCGGCTGCTCGCCACGGTCATGTACGGCGAGACGGAAGGCAACCCGTTCTTCGTCGGCGAGGTGCTGCGCCACCTCGTCGAGACCGGGGCGGTGCGCCGCGACGCCGAGAGGTGGGTGCTGGCCGCACCCGAACGCATCACGATCCCCGAGGGCGTACGAGACGTCGTCGGACGCCGGCTCAACCGGCTGCCCGTGGTCGCCAACGACGTGCTGTCCGTCGCTTCCGTGCTCGGCCGCGACTTCGACGTCGATCTCCTGCTCGGCGTCAGTGACGCCACCGAGAACGACGCGCTCGACGCGCTCGATCAGGCGATGCGCGCGCGGCTCGTCGAGGAGACGGGGGTCGACCACTACCGGTTCGCCCACGCACTCGTGCGCACCACGCTCTACGACGAACTGTCCGCCACCCGCCGCCGGCGGCTGCACCGCCGCGTCGCGGACGTCCTCGAGAAGCTGCATCCCGACGACGTGCGCGCACTCGCGCACCACTGCACCGAGGCCGGACCGGACGGCGGCGACATCAGCAGGGCGCTGCGCTACACCCTCGCCGCCGCCGAGCAGTCGCTCGCGGCGCGCGCGTTCGGTGACGCGGAGGCGGGATTCCGCAGCGCGCTGGAACTGCTCGATGACGGCGGGCACGACGGTGCGCCCGAACGCGCGGCCGCGCTGTGCGGCCTCGGCGAGGCGCAGCGCGACCAGGGCATCAGCGAGTTCCGCGAGACGCTCCTGGAGGCCGGGCGCGAGGCGCTCGCGGCCGGGAGCGTGCCGCTGCTGCAGCGTGCCGTGCTCGCCAACACGCGCGGCTTCGCCAGCATCATCGGCGGCATCGACCCCGAACGGATCGACCTGCTCGCGCGAGCCCTCGAGCTGACCGACCCCGAGCCCAGCGCGATGCGCGCACTGCTGCTGGCGCATCTCTCCTCCGAGGAGACGTTCGGCGCGAACAAGCAGCGCATGCTTCAATTCGCGGACGAGGCCGCGGCGATGGCCCGGGGCCTGGCCGACCCGGCGCTGCTCGCCCGGGTGTTCGTCATGACGAGCTATGCCTACGTCAACGGGCCGCGTTACGAGGAGGCGTTGCCCCGCTCGGCCGAGACCGTCGAGCTGGCCGACGGCACCGGCGACCCGACGCTGCGCGCGCTCGGGCGGCTCTTCCGGTCCGGCTCGCTCCTCACCATCGGCGAGTTCGGTGCCGCGCAGGAAATTCTGCGCGCCGGCACGGCCATCGCGGACTCGGAGGGCGCGCCGCTCACGCAGTGGGCCTTGCACAGCAACGCCGTGCGGATAGCAGAGCTGGCCGGCCGCCTCGACGAGGCCGACGCGTTGAACAACGCCGCACTCGACGAGGCCAACGCACTCGGCCAGTCGGACGGTGCCGAATGGTGGGCGGCCACTTACACCGGATTGCAATGGCTTCGCGGCAACGCCGGCGCGCTTGCCGACGCTGCCGAGGAATTCGCGTTGCGCTACCCGTTGAACCCTGCCTGGCGTGCCGTGCAGTCCTGGCTGCTCAGCGATGCGGGGCGGCACACCGAAGCGCGCGCCGTGCTGGCCGAGCACCGCCTGGACCCCGTCGACCTGCTGGCCGAGCCGTTCCCGTTCATGGCCACGACGCACGTTGCCTTCGCCGGCTGGACCTTGCAGGACACCCAGCTCGCTGCACGGGCGATCGAGGCGCTCGAGCCCTACCGCGGCTGCTGGGCGCACTACTTCCTGTTCATCATGGGTCCGGTGACCTGGCCGCTCGGACTGTCCTACGCGGTAACCGGCCAGCTCGATCTCGGGGTCGAACTGCTCGACGAGGCGCTGACCAGTGCGCGGGCGAACGGATTCGCGGCACACGCCGCGTTGATGGCGCTCGATCTCGCGATCGTCCTGGTGCGCCGCGGCACCGAGGGTGACCACGAGCGCGCGCGGGAGCTGCTCGCGCAGGCCCGCGCGGCGGCGGAGCAGGTCGGCGCGCCGGGCGTCGTCACACGCGTCGAGGCCGTCGCGATCTGATGCCGGCTACCGGGCCGGCCGGTGCGCGGCGCGGCGCCCTGCGCTGCGTTGCGTTGCGCTAGAGCGTGCCGACCCAGCCGGCGGTGTCGTCCCACAGCCGGGCCGCGACCGCTGCGTCGTCCGCCTCGCTGCTCTGCCGGGTCGGCATGCAGTCGCGGTAGTAGCCGCTGGGCAGGTCATCGGCGGTGGCGCAGTGCAGCGTGGTCTGCGCGCCGTCGGCCGGCGAGAGCAGCGCGCGGCGTTCGAGCGGGGCGGCTACCCGGCGCAACGTCGTGAGTAGCCGGTGCCCCTCGAGGCCGCGGTCGGCGATGTGCGTGTACACCGACCCGGGATGCACGGCGTAGGCGCCGACGTCGTGTCGACGCGCTAGCTCGTTCGTGGCATGCACGAGTGCGAGCTTGGACAACCCGTACGCGTCCCACGAGTGGTAGGGCGTGAGCGGAGCGAACAGGAACTCGTTGCGGCCGCGCACGTGCAGCTTCGACACGACGTTGACGACGCGCGCGCCGGGGGTGGCGAGCAGCGTGGGCAGCAGCAGGTGCGTGAGCTGCATCGTGCCGAGGTAGTTCGTCCGCCAGTGGATCTCGAACCCGTCGGCGGTGAGCTGCGGCTGCTTCCACGTCGAGCGCAGATCGAGGTGGATGCCGGCGTTGTTGACGAGCACGTCGAGGCGTTCGTGCTTCGCCGCGAACCAGGCGGCGAAGGCCCGCACCGCCGCGGCGTCGGTGAGCTCGAGGCGTTGCCCGGTCGCGCCGGAGCGGCTCGTGACGACGACGTCCGCGCCCCACGCCGCGAACGCCGCGGCCGTGGCCGCACCGAGCGAGCCCGGGCTCGCGCCGGTGACGAGCACCGTCCGTCCGCCGAGGTCGACGGGGGTCGCGCGTTTCGTCATCGGCGCAACTGCTCGGTCGGCTGGAACTCGGCGCGCCGCTCGCCCATCTGGTTGCGGTACCACGACTCGCGGCGGCGGCGCTGGCTGCGGTCGGCCGCGCGGTACTCGATCTCGTCGCGGACGCGCTTGCGCCACGGCGAGCCCGGCTTGGGCGCGAACGCCGGCAGGTACGACTCCGCCGGATGAAGACGTGCATGATGCGCACCCGCATCGCGGTGGCGCGGCCCGAGCCGCCGGCGTCGAGCCCGCCCGGGTCGGACACGTCGATCCAGAACCGGACGGTCTCGAGCTGGCGGTGGTGCGCGACGAACGCCCCGGCGACCGGATCGGTGTCGTAGTAGGCCTGCGCGAAGCGGCGGACGTACTCGTCGGACGGCTGCGGGTCGAAGCGGCAGACCGTGCGCCATGCCTTGCGCGCTCGCTGGACCGCGGGCCGGCTCACCTGCTGCCAGTACCGGAATTCCGTCGGTACCTGCTCCGCCATGCGCTAAATCTAGAACGTGTCCTAGTTTGGTGCCCATGGAGGACGTCCTCGTCATCGGTGCCGGACCGGGCGGCCTCGCCGCGGCGGCCGAATTGCGCCGGCACGCGATCCCGGCAGTCGTCGTCGACAAGGCGGACGCGGTCGCCAACGCGTGGCGCAACCACTACGAGCGGCTGCACCTGCACACGGTCCGCTGGACGTCGCACCTGCCCGGTTACAAGATCCCGCGCCGGTACGGGCAGTGGGTCGCCCGCGACGACGTCGTCCGCTATCTCGAGGACTACGTGCGGCACCACCGGCTGTCGGTGCGCACCGGCGTGCAGGTCGACCGGCTCGAGCGCGTCGAACGGCACTGGGTGGCGCGCAGCCGGCAGGGCGACCTGTCCGCGCGCCGGGTCGTCGTCGCCACCGGCTACAACCACACCCCCGATGTGCCGCCGTGGCCGGGGGCGGACGGCTTCTCCGGGGAGCTGATCCACGCGGCGCAGTACCGCAACGCGGCGCCATACCGCGGCAAGGACGTGCTGGTCGTCGGCACCGGCAACACCGGAGCCGAGATCGCGGTCGACCTCGTCGAGGGCGGCGCGGCTCGCGTGCGGCTCGCGGTCCGTACCGTGCCGACGTTCGTGCGCCGGCAGGTCGGGCCGCTGCCGAACAGCGCGGTGAGCATCGTGCTGCGCCGGCTGCCGCCGCGGCTCGTGGACCGCATCGTCGACGTGTCGAGCCGGCTCAACACGCCGGACCTGAGCGCGGTCGGGCTGCCACGCCCAGGTCCCGGCGTCTACACGAAGCTGCTCGCCGACGGCGCGGTGCCGATCATCGACGTCGGCCTCATCGACGCATTGCAGGCGGGTCAGGTCGAGGTCGTCGGCGCGGTCGTCGGCTTCGACGGCGACAAGGTGCTACTCGACGGCGACACGGCGGTCGCACCCGACGCGGTGGTGGCGGCCACCGGGTACAAGCAAGGGCTCGACGCCCTCGTCGGGCACCTCGACGTGCTCGACCATCGCGGCCGGCCGCGCGTCCATGGCGGGCACACGCACCCGAACGCGCCGGGGGTCTACTTCACGGGCTACACGAACCCGCTGTCGGGCATGTTCCGCGAGCTGCGCATCGACGCGCGCCGAATTGCGAAGGCGGTGGCCGCGGATGGGTGACCTGCGTCTTATTGGCCGCGTGTCAACAGTGGCCTAGGCTGCCCTCATGCCGCAGTACGACTACGACGTCATCGTCATCGGGTCCGGATTCGGTGGCAGCGTCAGCGCGCTGCGACTCACCGAGAAGGGCTACCGCGTCGGCGTCCTCGAGGCCGGGCGGCGCTGGGAGTCCAAGGACTTCCCGAAGACGAACTGGCGGCTGCGCGACTCGATCTGGGCACCGCGGCTCGGGCTCACCGGCACCCAGCGGATCAGCCTGCTCGGCAAATGCACGCTGTTCAGCGCCGCCGGCGTGGGCGGCGGTTCGCTGATCTACGGCAACACCCTGTACGAGCCGCTGGACGATTTCTGGACCGACCCGCACTGGGCGCACATGACCGACTGGCGCGCGGAGTTGGCGCCCTACTACGACCAGGCGAAGCGGATGCTCGGCGTCGCGCCGAACCCGCGCGACACACCCGCCGACGAGGTCCTGCGTTCGGTCGCGGCCGAGTTGGGTGTTTCCGACTCGTACCACCCCACCAACGTCGGAGTGTTCTTCGGCGAACCGGGAGTCGAGGTGGACGACCCGTATTTCGGCGGTGCCGGCCCGCGGCGCACCGGCTGCATCCACTGCGCGGGCTGCTTCGTCGGCTGCCCGCACAACGCGAAGAACTCGACCCCGACGAACTACCTCTATCTCGCCGAGCAGGGCGGTGCGGTGGTGCATCCGCTGACGACCGTGACCGACGTCCGCCCGCTGCCGTCCGGTGGGTACGCGATCTCGACCGTGCGCTCCGATCGCTGGGTGCGTCGCGCGCGGCGGACGTTCACCGCCGAGCAGGTCGTGTTCTCCGCCGCCGCGCGCGGCACGCAGCAGTTGCTGCACAAGTGCCGCGCCGCGGGGTCGCTGCCCGACATCTCGCCGCGGCTCGGCGAGCTGTCGCGGACGAACTCCGAAGCCGTGTTGTCGATGTCGAGCCGGTCTCGCTTCGATTTTGCCCAGGGCGTGGCGATCACGTCGTCCATCCACCCGGAGAAGAACACGCACATCGAGGTGTGCCGCTACGGCAAGGGGCAGAACGCCCTTTTCCCGCTGACCGCGCCGCTCGTCGACGGCGGCCGGATGCGGTTCCTTCGCTTCGTCGCCATCTGCTTGTTCCATCCGCTGCGGTTCCTGCGCAGCCTGCGGGTGCACCGCGCGTCCGAGCGGACGGTCATCCTGCTGGTCATGCAGTCGCTCGACAACTCGCTGACGTCGTTCGGCAAGCGCGGGTTGTTGGGCTATCGGCTGCGGACGAAGCAGGGCGAGGGGTCGCCGAACCCGGACTGGATCCCGCTGGCGCACGATGTCGCACGGCGGTATGCGAAGAAGATCGACGGCGACGCGTTCGGCATGTACGCCGACGCGTTCAACATCCCGTCGACCGCGCACTACATCGGCGGCGCGGTGATGGGGCTGACACCGGATGAAGGTGTCATCGACCCGTACCAGCGCATGTTCGGACACCCGGGCCTGCACATCGTCGACGGATCGGCCGTCTCCGCGAACCTCGGCGTCAACCCGTCGCTCACGATCACCGCGCAGGCCGAGCGTGCGATGGCGTTCTGGCCGAACCGCGGTTCGGCTGACCCGCGTCCGCCGCTCGGCTCGGCCTACCGGCAGATCGCACCGGTCGCGCCGCAGCGCCCGGCCGTCCCCATCGCCGCGCCCGGCGCGCTGCGACTGCCCGTCATTCCCGTCGTTGCGGAGGTGTCGTCGCGATGAAGCCTGCCGAACTGCTCGCCGTGCCCGGAGTTGCCGAGTCCGCGCTCTCGCCGGCCGCTGCTGCGTCGTTGCCGGCCTCGGCGCCCGAGGCGCCGTGGACGTGCAAGAGCGCGGGTGTCGTGTGGTGGTCGCGAGCACGCGGGGTGCGCGGTTCGTCCGCTGAATCCATCGGCGCCGGGCGCGGCAAACCCGTCGTCGCCATCGGCGGGCTGATCTCGTACGCGTCGACGCCGGTCGGCCCGTATCACGAGGTGTTCGGCGGCATCGGCACGCGTCATGGACGCGGGGTGGAGGTGTCGATCCCGTTCATGGCGGTCGACTCCCCCGACTCGGTCGTCGGTGGCCGGCAGAACTGGTCATTGCCCAAGGTGCTCGCGTCGTTCACCGGCGAGCCCGGTGTCGACTGGGGCTTGTTCGCGTCGGGCGAGGGCTGGACGGTGCGCGTCACGGCGCGTCCGATCGCGCCGCGGCTGCCCGCGAAGATGAAGGGGCTCGTCGTGCAGCGCTGGCCCGACGGCTCGGTGCGGACCGCGATGCTGACCGGACGTGGGCGGTCGCGGCTCGCGATCGTGAACGTGGAGGTCACCTCGTCCGTCGGGGATCTTGCTTCGTGGTTGCGGCCCGGCAAGCATCTCGGCGTGATCACCTCGGACGTCGAGTTCACGCTGCCGACGATGAGCTGACGGCGGCTCCCACGCCGCATCGGGTGATGAGCGCGGTTGCGGCGAGGCGTCGCCCACTGCTGGGATGAATCGATGATCGATCGGTCGCACGACGCCGACGAGGGCGGCGGCTTGCCCCAGCCTGCCGCAGCATATGTCCGCGGCGTCCCCCAGGCTCAGCCCGACCGCGCGGCGAAGATCGGCCAGGTACCGGGCACGCCCTTGAGTTCGTGCGTGCCGTGGTCGTCGAAGGCCACGTCCGCGCCGGCGAGCATCAGCCGGACGACGTCGGTGACGAAGACCTGATCGGCACCCGCCAGGTCGCATACCCGTTTGGCGATGCTGACCGGCAGGCCCACGACGTCGTCCGGCCGTACCTCGACCTCGCCGGTGTGCACGCCTGCGCGCAGTTCCAGTCCCAAGGCGCTTGCGGCTCGCACGATCTCCAACGCTGCCCGCACCGCCCGCGACCCGGCATCGAACGTCAGCAGGAAGCCGTCACCCGTCGACTTCACCTCACGACCCTGATAGCGCTGCACGGTTGCCCGGGTCATCGCGTCGTGTTCCTCGACGAGCCGCGTCCACCGTCGATGGCCGAGCCGAGCCGACTGTTCGGTCGAGGACACGATGTCGGTGAAGAGCACGGATGTGGTGACGACCTGACCCTCAGGAGCCTGGCGACCGCCGGTCAGGAAGTCCTGCAGCTCGTCAACGAGGGCGTCGACCTCGCCGACGAAGAACAGGTTGTCGATACCCGGCAACTCGACGTATCTGGCCCCGGGGATGGACGCCGCGAGGTAGCGGCCCGCGTCGGCCCTGATGTAGCGGTCGCCGTCGCGATGTAGCACGAGCGTCGGGACACGCAACGTCGTCAACAAGTCCGTGACGTCCGTCGACAGCGCCCGGCGAAGGCTCGCCGCCGCCTGATCAGGCGGTTGCCCGAGCCGCTCGAGTCGGGCGATGCGCTGCCGGAACAGGGCGTCCGCAGCCCTGCTGGGTGCGAGCACGTCGACGGACATGCCGCTCCCCCACGACGGGATCAGCTCGAGGAACCGGTCCAGGTCGGACTCCCGTAGCCCGATCGGATACTCCGGCGTCCGCAGGTAGCGGGCGAACGTGTCGATCAGCACGAGCGCACGAACCCGATCGGGATGGTCGTGCGCGTAGCGGATCGCGAAGGGTCCCGCGACACCGAATCCGACGACGACGACCTCGCCGCATCCGGCATCGTCGAGCACGGCGGAGAAGTCGTCGTTCACGGTGTGCCCGTCGAACAGCTCGGTCCAGCTACCGCCTGACCCGCCAAACCCGCGCGCGCTGCCCCAGATGCTGCGGCTGAAGCGCGCGACTCGTCGCGCGAAGTGCGCGAAGCTCGGCTCGTCCCAGAGCAGGTCGAACGGGAACGAGACGACCGGCGTCCACAGCACATCCAGCGGCCCGTCGCCGAGGACGTGATAGCCGAGGCTCACGCCGTCCGGGGCGGTCGCGTACCGCGTGTCGGGCCGCTGGTCCACGACGGTGAGTATCACCGAAACCGATCAAGACCGCAGGGCTACCGTCCGAGTGATCGCACAGCTTGTTGCCGGTGGTCAAGCGTGCGATCGATGCAGATTTACACCGCGGGCATTGCATGGATCCTGACTTGGAGCTTGCCCGCACCGTCGCGGGCAAGCTCCTAGCTCTGCGTGAGAGGTAGCCAACCTTCATCTCCGCGCAGGGCCCCGCGCTTGCATACCGTATCCACCACCAGGCCTGGGAGGGCTGCAGCTGACCCGGATGCATGGACACCTATGTACCTGATCGTCGAGCCCGCAGCGATAGCGTCGGGGCATGCGGACGGTACTCGCCGGTGGCCAGGTGTTCGATCCGATCAGCGGCGCGATCGCGCCGGGCGACGTGCTGATCGAGGGCGAGCGGATCGTCGATGTCGGCACCGGGCTAGACGGTGACACGTCCGTCGACTGCACCGGGCTGACCCTGCTTCCCGGCCTGTTCGACTGCCACGTGCACATGACCTTCTCCGGTGACCTCGACTGGCTGCGCGGGTTCCAGCGCGGCTTCAGCTACCAGTTCTTCGAGGCCGCCCGGAACCTGCGCCGCACGCTCGACATCGGCATCACCACGGTGCGCGACGCCGGCTTCTCCGACATCGGGGTCAAGCAGGCGGTCGAGGACGGCGTGGTCGAAGGCCCACGGCTGCGCATCGCGGTGACGCTGCTGAGTCAGACCGGCGGCCACAACGACGGCATGATGCCCTGCGGCGTGGACGTCAACCCGCCGCCCTACCCCGGCATGCCGAGCGGGGTCGTGGACGGCCCGGGGAACGCCCGCACGCGGGCCCGCGAGGTACTGCGCGCCGGTGCCGACCAGATCAAGATCGCGTCGTCCGGCGGCGTGCTGTCACCGACCTCGAACCCGCAGCTCGCGCAGTTCCTGCCCGACGAGATCGATGAGATCGTCGCCGTCGCCGAGGCCGCCGGCACCTACGTCATGGCGCACGCCCAGTCGGCCGCGGGCATCAAGAACGCGCTGCGCGCCGGCGTCCGCTCGATCGAGCACGGTGTCTACCTCGACGACGAGGCGATCGAGCTCATGCTCGCGAAGGACGCATGGCTCGTGCCGACCCTGATCGCACCCCGCGGCGTCCTCGACGCGGTCGAGCGCGGCGAGCAACTGCCCGACCGGGTCGTGCAGAAGGCCCACGAGGTGTCCGGCGCGCACACCGAGTCGTTCCGCCGTGCGGTCGCCGCCGGCGTGCGGGTCGCGATGGGCACCGACACCGGCGTCTCGCCGCACGGCGAGAACCTGCGCGAGCTCGAGCTGATGGTCGAGGGCGGCATGTCCCCCGCCGCCGTGCTGCAGGCGACCACGCTCGAAGCCGCACGGCTGATGCGCCTCGACGGCGAGCTGGGCTCGCTCGAGGCCGGCAAGCGCGCGGACGTCGTGGCCGTCGCCGGTGACGCGCTGTCCTTCGGCGACCTGCGCGAACGCATTCGCCAGGTCTGGAAGGACGGCGTGCGCGTCCGCTAGGCCCGGAACAGCTCCGGGTCGGCGACCTTCGGCGCCTCCAGCCCGATGCGGCGGAACAGTCGCCACAGCGCGTCCAGATGCGGGCCGAGGACGGGCTTGCCGCTGGTGATGAACCCGACCGCGAGCTCGCGGCGCGGGTCGGCCCACATCGACACGTTGGTGAAGCCCAGGTGCCCGAACGCCTCGTCGGTGTCCGGCCCGTACAGGCTCATCGTCTTCGCCCCGAGCATGAAGCCGTGCGAGTAGCGGATCGGGAAGCCGAGGGTGCGGTCGAACTCGTGATACGACGTCTCGACTGTCGCCCGCCGGATCGTCCGCGGCGCCATCACCTTCACCCCGTCGAGCGTGCCGCCCGCACGCAGCAGGTCCATGAACCGCGACATCTCGTTCGCGGTGGACACGACGTTGCCCGCCGGGACGATGCCGGTCAGGAGCCGCGGGTCGTTCGAGAGCAGCGTCAGCTCGTCGATCGGCATCCCCAGCGCACGCGCGAGCATGCCGGACACCGGCGGCATCGCCGGCGGCCCGGTCGGGTAGGCGAGCCCGACGAGCGGGACGTCCTCCGGCGCGACGCCGTAGTTCATCCACCGGAAGCCGAGCGGGTGGAGGATCTCCTCGGCCAGCACCGTGCGGATGTCCTTGCCCGTGAGCCGCCGCACGACCTCGCCGAGCACGAACCCGCCGGTCACCGTGTGGTACGCGACCGCGGCCCCCGGCCGGTGCACGCTGCGCAGCTTCGGGATGGCCTCGATGATCCGCTCGGGATCCTCCAGCCGCTCCAGATCCATCATGCTGCGCGGCAGGTGCGGGATGCCGGCGCGGTGCGAGAGCACCTGCGCCACGGTGATCGAGTCGCGTCCACCGCCGGCGAACTCGGGGATGAAGTCGGTGACCCGATCGCTCAGATGCAACAGGCCGCGTTCGGCGAGCACGTGCATGACGGTCGCGGTGACGGCCTTGGACGAGCTGAACGTGCAGAACGGGGTCTCGGGTGTCGCCAGCTCCCGCTCGCCGTCGCGCGGGTCGGACGGCCCGCCGCCGCGGGCCCAGCCGATCGCGCGGTCGAGCACGACCTCACCCTGCCGACGCACGGTGAGCGTGATGGCCGGGCTCATGCCCCGCCGGAAGAGCCGCTCGACGCCGGTCCAGATCCGATCGATACCGGCCGTGGACATCCCGACCCGCTCCGGGTCGGCCTCGTGCTCACTGCGGGTGGTGATCGATGCCAGATCACGAGGCACGCGCACGCGCCGCAGGGGATTCACGCGACTCACGGGCCGCAGCCTATGGGGAAATCCGGCTCCCTACCCTCCGGTAGCGCAGGTACGCGCCGTAGCAGTACGTTCCGCGCCATGAGTCCTCAGTGGTATGAGCACCCGTCCCTGCTCCTGCAGCTGGCGAGCCTCTCGAAGCTGCGCGGCGACCTTCGCGAGAAGAACCTGTTCGAGGGCGACGACCTGCGTCCCGACCTCTCCGCCGACCAGCCGCCCGAGTCGGCGCTCAAGGCCCGCATGTCGGACGGCACGTGGAACGACCTCGCGTGCCCCGCGATGGGCGCGAAGGGCACCGGCTTCGGCCGCAACGTGCCGGTCGAGATGACGAAGCCGAACCTCAAGCGACTGCTCGACCCCGACCCGCGCGTCATCAGCCGCGAACTCATGGCCCGCGACACGTTCAAGCCGGCCGGCATCATCAACGCGCTCGCCGCCGCGTGGCTGCAGTTCGAGAACCACAACTGGTTCTTCCACGGCGACGGCGTGCCCGGCCGCAACATCGAGATCCCGCTGCAGGACGGCGACGACTTCCCCGAGAACCCGATGAAGATCCGCGAGACGATCCCGTTGCACGGCGAGATCGTCGACGGCAAGCCGGCCCCGGTGTTCGCGAACCAGGAGACGCACTGGTGGGACGGGTCGCAGATCTACGGCAGCGGCAAGGTGCGCCAGGACGAGGTGCGCACCTTCATCGACGGCAGGGTGAAGGTCGAGGACGACGGCCGGCTGCCCAAGAGCGACGTGCTCGGCATCGACCTCACCGGCATGCGGGAGAACTGGTGGGTGGGCGTCGGTCTGCTGCACACGCTGTTCGCCCGCGAGCACAACTCCGTCTGCGCCGCGCTGAAGAAGTCCTACCCCGGCCTGGACGACCAGCGGCTGTACGAGATCGGCGTGCTGGTCGTCTCGGCGCTCATCGCGAAGATCCACACCGTCGAGTGGACGACCTGCGTGTTGCGCCACCCGGCGCTGCAGATCGGCATGAACGCGAACTGGTTCGGCGCACTCGGCGAGACGTTCAAGGACAAGGTCGGCCGCCTCGGTGACAGCGAGGTGCTGTCCGGAATCCTCGGCTCCGCGACCGACCACCACGCGGCACCGTTCTCGCTGACCGAGGAGTTCGTCTCGGTCTACCGGATGCACCCGCTCATCCCGGACGACTGGGAGTTCTTCTCCCTCGCTTCGGGGGAGCTGCTCGAAACGGCAGAGTTCACAGAGCTGCAGGGCAAGTACACGCGCGACTTCATGGACCGCATGGAGATGGGCGACATGTGGTACTCGTTCGGCAAGGCCAGCGCAGGCGCGGTGTGCTTGCACAACTACCCGAACGCGCTTCGCAAGCTCACCCGGGTCGACGGCCAGATCACCGACCTCGCGACGCTCGACATCGTCCGTGACCGGGAGCGCGGCGTGCCGCGCTACAACGACTTCCGCGAGGCGCTGCGCATGCCGCGGCGCAAGTCGTTCGAGGACATCACGCCCAACAAGCAGTGGGCGAAGGAGATGGCCGAGATCTACAACGGCGACGTCGACAGCGTCGACCTGCAGATCGGCATGCAGGCCGAGAAGCCGCCGAAGGGTTTCGGCTTCTCGGACACGGCCTTCCGCATCTTCATCCTGATGGCGTCGCGGCGGCTCAAGAGCGACCGGTTCTTCACCAACGACTTCCGCCCCGAGGTGTACACGCAGCTCGGCTACGACTGGGTCAACAACACGACGATGAAGGACGTCCTGATGCGCCACTATCCGGAGCTCGAGCCGGTGATCGGCGACGTCGACCGCGTCTTCGCGCCGTGGCACGAGATCGGCGCGAAGGAGCCGGGCCAGAAGCCGCGCATCGTGCGGCTCGCCGACACCGTGCGTTCGTACATGCCCTGGGACATCTGACCGCACCTGGAGGACGGCATGACGACCTCGACCGACACGTCGTCCGGGTCCGCAGCCGAGCGCGTCGCGCTGTTGCGCGAGCGCGCCGCGCACGAGCCGGCCGCAGTGCAGGAGACCGCCTGGCAGTGGGTCCTCGACCTCAAGGAGCGCTCCGGTAGCGACCGCAAGGGCGCCGACGCCGAGCTGGACGAGCTGTTCCGCACCGGCACCGTCCCGCGCGGGCTGGACGGTCCGACCGACGGCATCCTCGTCACCACGACGACGAACGCGGTGCTCGATCCCGCCGTGCGGGCGATCACGAGCATGTGGATGCCCTGGCAGGGGAAGCGCTTCGATTCGGCCGCCGCGAGCGGCGACAACCGCATGACGACGTCGTCGTCGGTCGCGTCGAAGCTGCTCTGGCCGTTCTACCGGATGAAGGACGCCCAGGACGGCAAGCTTGCCTTCGACTTCAAGACGTACGAGGACGACGGCAAGGACGACCCCGACCTGCGTGTCATGGTCATCGACTACGCCGATATCGAAGACAACCCGCGCCTGGTGATCCGCAGCATTCGAGACGAGCTCGTCGAGATCGCGGCCGGCGCCTACCTCGGCAAGATCCTGTTCCGTACCCCGCGCGGGAACTACGAGAAGATCGGCTTCTTCGCGCTGCGCACGAACGGCTAGCCCGCCTGTCGGGTGGCCACGTGGACCCGATCACATCTACGTGTGTCGCTGCGCGGGTTTGCCGATGACTGCGGGCAGGATCAACCCCAGACATAGGTGTGGGGCCCTGTCATGTATGAGATGACAGGGCCCCACGTTCGTCGAACCGCCCCGCCGATGCGAAGATCAACTGGCTTGCCCGACACGATCGAACCCGCTTTGCGAACCCAAGGGCCCACTGCGCCGATCGACCGCTCGGTCTCACCGCCCCGCTGATCCGGAGACCAACCGGCTTGCTTGACCTACCGGCTGCGCTGCTTCGTCGTTCCGAAGACCGACCAGCTTGCTCAACCGGGTGATCGCGCCGCTCTGCCGATCCGAAGACCGACCAGCTTCCACGATCTGGCCAAACCGCTCTGCCGATCCGAAGACCGACCAGCTTGCCCGACCTGACCCGACTGCCTTGCTGATCCGAAGATCAACCGGCCTTTCCGAGCCAATCACTCGCCTGAGTACCGATCCTCTCGAACCGGTTTCCCGGCCGATCCGACCTGTCGAAAGTTGCCTTCCGACTTGGTACTCCGCGCTGCGATGTGGAATTTCTACTGGCCGCGGAAGGGCCGCGCAAGTGGTAGTCGCAAAGTCGTTCATGATCTTTTTCGTCGTCCACAGAAGTGGCTGGGTTATCCCCCGACGCAGAGAGTTTTGCACCGCGTCGTCCACAGTTTTGATCAACTTCTTGTGGACGAATCAGAGTGTGGCGGCCAGCCGGGCGCCCTGGTCGATCGCTCGCTTCGCATCCAACTCGGCCGCGACGTCCGCGCCGCCGATGACGTGCACCGAGACGCCTGCCGCCGCCAACCCGGCGAGCAGCTCGCGCTGCGGCTCCTGGCCGGCGCAGATCACCACGTCGTCCACCTCGAGCACCCGCGGGCGCGGCGTGCGCGAGCCGACCGTGATGTGCACACCCTCGTCGTCGATCTGCTGGTAGGCCACCCCGCGGATCATCTCCACGCCGCGTGCCTGCAGCGTGCTGCGGTGCACCCAGCCGCTCGTCTTGCCCAGCCCGGCGCCCACCTTCGTCGACTTGCGCTGCAGGAGGTAGACCCGGCGCGGCGATTCGGGCCGCTCCGGTGCGCGCAGCCCACCACGCGCGGTCGCCGGATCGGTGACGCCCCACTCGGCCAGCCAAGCGTCGCGGTCCTGCGCGATGCCGTGCGCGCCGACGTGGGTCAGGAACTCGCTGACGTCGAACCCGATGCCTCCGGCGCCCACGACCGCGACGCGCGGGCCGAGCTCGGCCGCGCCGGAGATCACGTCGGCGTAGGAGTGCACGTTCGCGCGCTCGGCGCCCGGAATGCTCACCGAGCGTGGTGTCACCCCGGTCGCGAGCACGACGTCGTCCCAGCGGCCTTCGGCGAGCTCGGCCGCGCTGGCCCGGTGGTTCAGGTGCACCTTCACACCGGTCAGCTCGAGCCGGCGGGTGAAGTAGCGCAGCGTTTCGGCGAACTCCTCCTTGCCCGGGATGCGCCGGGCCAGCCGGAACTGCCCGCCGATCTCCGCGTCCGCTTCGAACAGCTCGACCGCGTGCCCGCGCTCGGCGGCCGTGGTCGCCGCGGCCAAACCGGCCGGGCCGGCGCCCACGACCGCGATGCGCTTGCTGCGCCGCGTCGGCGCGAGCGAGAGCACCGTCTCGTGTGCCGCGCGCGGGTTGACGAGGCAGCTCGCGATCTTGTGCTGGAACGTGTGGTCGAGGCAGGCCTGGTTGCAGCCGATACAGGTGTTGATCTCGTCGCTGCGGTCGTCCGCGGCCTTGCGCACCCAGTCGGCGTCGGCGAGGAACGGGCGCGCCATCGACACCAGGTCGGCATCGCCGCGGGCCAGGATCTCCTCGGCCGTCTCAGGCATGTTGATGCGGTTCGAGGCGATCACCGGGATCGACACCTCGGGGCGCAGCTTGCCGGTCACCCAGCTGAACGCCGCCCGCGGCACCGACGTGACGATCGTCGGCACCCGCGCCTCGTGCCAGCCGATGCCGGTGTTGATCAGCGTCGCGCCGGCGGCCTCGATCTGCTTGGCCAGCGCGACCGTCTCGTCCCAGCTCTGCCCGTCCTCGACGAGGTCGAGCAGCGACATGCGGTACACGACGATGAAGTCGGGGCCGACGGCCTCGCGCGTCCTGCGCACGATCTCCACCGCGAACCGGCGCCGCTTCTCCGGCGTGCCGCCCCACTCGTCGCGGCGTTGGTTCACCCGCGCGGTGAGGAACTGGTTGATCAGATAGCCCTCGGACCCCATGATCTCGACGCCGTCATAACCGGCCTCCCGGGCGAGCGCGGCCGAGCGCGCGAAGTCGTCGACGGTACGGCCCACCTCGCGGCTGCTCATCGCGCGGGCCGTGAACGGCGTGATCGGCGACTTCGACTTCGACGCGCTCGCGCTCAGCGGGTGATAGGCGTAGCGGCCCGCGTGCAGGATCTGCAGCGCCACGCGCCCGCCGTTGTCGTGCACCGCGTCGGTGATCTCGCGGTGCCGCGCCGCCTCGCCCTTCGTCGTCATCTTCCCGGCGAGCGGCAGCAGCCAGCCCGTCCGGTTCGGCGCGAACCCGCCGGTCACGATGAGCCCGACGCCACCCGCCGCGCGCTCGGCGTAGAACGCCGCGAGCCGGGACAGGTTCTTCGGACGGTCCTCGAGCCCGACGTGCATCGAGCCCATCACCACCCGGTTCGGCAGCGACGTGAAGCCGAGATCGAGCGGCGCGAGCAGGTTCGGGTAGCGACTCATCGCTTGCCCTTCCGGGTCAGGGCGGCGATGACCTCGTCGTACCAGTCGATCATGCCGCGCTCGAGGTTGATGCCGCCGCGCAGCACGAGCCACTGGTGCAGCCGGTGGCCGCGCAGTGCGGACGGGTCGGGGAACTCGCGCTTCTCGTTCGCGAGGTAGAAGTCGAGTCGTTCCTGGTGGATCGCGCGGTGCCGGCGCACTTCGGCGGCGACCGCCTTCGGGTCGCCGAAGGCCGCCCCACGCACCTTCACCGCGAGGTCGGAGCGCGCCGCCTCGGGCTCGGCCGGCTGCGCGATCCAGGTGCGCAGCTCGGCCCGCCCGTCCTCGGTCAGGTCGTAGAGCTTCTTGTCGGGACGGCCGTCCTGCGCAACGTGCGTCGCCACGACCCAGCCGCTGCCCTCCATCCGGGCGAGCACCTTGTAGATCTGCTGGTGGGTGGCGGTCCAGAACTGGCCGATCGACTTGTCGAAGCGGCGCGCGAGGTCGTAGCCGGTGCTCGCCTTCTCGGCGAGCGACACCAGGATCGCGTGCTCGAGCGCCACGTCCGCGAGCGTATCTATGCAACTAGTTGCAGTGCAATCGGACGCGCATCACAGTCCGCAGGTTGAGCTTTGGCCCGGCCAATTGGGTCGTTGTCGCGACGATCTCGGACGAGACTCCAGGCATGCAGTTCACCCGCGCCGAACTGGACGCCGCCAGCGAGCTCGTGCACCGCTCCTTGCCGCCGACCCCTGCCTACCGCTGGCCGCTGCTGGCGGAGGCCACCGGTGCGGACGTGTGGGTCAAGCACGAGAACCACCTGCCGGTCGGCGCGTTCAAGGTGCGCGGCGGGCTCGTCTACGTCGACCGGCTGCTGCGCCGCAACCCGGGCGTGAGTGGGCTGATCTCAGCGACGACCGGAAACCACGGGCAGAGCCTCGCGTTCGCCGGGCGCGCGCACGGCCTGCCGGTGCGCATCGTCGTGCCGCACGGCAACAGCCGGGACAAGAACGCTGCCATGCGCGGGCTCGGCGCCGAGGTCATCGAGCACGGCCACGACTACCAGGCCGCCCGCGAGCACGTCGCCACGTTGGCGGCGGCCGACCCCGGCCTCGAGATCGTCCCCGCGTTCCATCCCGATCTCGTGCTCGGCGTCGCGACCTACGCGCTCGAACTGTTCCAGTCGGTGCCCGACCTCGAGACGGTGTACGTCCCGGTCGGCATGGGCTCGGGCGCGTGCGGGCTCATCGGCGTGCGCGACCTGCTCGGCCTGCGCACCAGGATCGTGGGCGTGGTCGCCGAACGCGCCGACGCCACCGCGCAGTCGTTCGTCACCGGCCAGCTCGTCGCCACCCCGTCGGCCGACACCTTCGTCGACGGCGTCGCGACGCGCTCGCCCGACCTCAACGCGATCCGGCTGCTCATCGCCGGCGCGGCGCGCGTCGTCACGGTCGGCGAGGACGCGGTCGCCGAGGCGATGCGGCTGCATCTGCAGACGACACACAACGTGCCCGAGCCGGCCGGTGCGCTGGCGCTGGCCGCGCTGCTCAAGGAGGGCGCCGCGGTGCGCGGCAAGCGCGTCGCGGTCATCCAGACGGGCGGCAACGTCGACGCGAGCACCCTGGCCACCGTCCTCGAGGGACGCACCCCAGCGCCTCCGTCGGCGCTGCTCAAGCGCTGACGGCGCCGGCCCAGTTGGCGAACTCGACGTCGTAGCGCGCGAGCAGCGGCACGAGCGACCCCTGGAGGATGCCGCCGTACAGATCGGCCTGCACGAGCGCGTCGTGGATCGGGTACGCCTTCGGCGCGCGAACGGCGATCGCGAAGTCGATGAGGTCGCCGACGCGGGCCCACGGCGCCATCGAGGGCAGCAGCAGCGTGCTCACGTCCACCGGCGGCACCACGAGCGAGTCGCCCGGGTGATAGGCCGCGTCCTCGACGAGGTAGCCCACGTTGGCCACGATCGGGATGAGCGGATGGATCAGCGCATGCTGACCGCCGAACGTGCGCACCGCGAACCCGGCCGCCTCGAAGCTCTCGCCGGCGCCGACGGCGACGACCTGCTCGCCGAGCGCGCCGAGCGCCTCGGCCACCGGCGCCGGCGCCCAGACCCGCAGCCGCGGGTCTGCCTCGGCCGCGGCGAGGAGCTTGTCGGCGTCGGCATGGTCGCGGTGCTCGTGCGTGACGAGGACGGCCTGCGCGCCGTCCAGCGCCGCCGCGACATCGCTGAACACGCCCGGGTCGATGACCATCGCGCGGTCGCCGTCGTCGAAGCGGACGCACGAGTGGCCGAACTTGGTGAGCTCCACTAGCGGTCCAGCTCGTCCTCGTCGCGCACGTGGACGGCGGCCTCCTCGGCGCTGGAGGCGTAGCCGGCCGGGCCGACGTCCTCGGCGATCTCATCCGACTCCTCGTCCGCGCCGACTCCCTCGTCCGGGGCGAGCAGCCGGCCTGCGCGCGGGTCGGCAGCCTCGTCGTCGATGTCGTCGACGCTGACGTCGGGCACTTCTTCGGCGAGCTTCTCGTCGAGCGACTCGCCGTCGTGCTCCTCGCGCGGCGTGGGGAAGTGTTTGAGGTTGTACGGCTCCCGGTCGGGCGGGTTGTAGCCGGTCTGCATGGCCTCGTCCGGGTCGTCGCCGGTGAGGCTGTCGATCGGGTCGAGGTCGTCGGTGTCGTCCACCGCGTCACCGGACTCGTACACGGTGTCGCCGTACAGCTCTTCGTCGCCGGGCTCGCTCATGCCCGCAACGTACCCCGGTTCGTGCAGCGGTCTCACGGGCAGACTGCTCCCCGTGACGAGCATCCTGTGGCTGCGCCGTGACCTGCGGCTGGGTGATCACCCGGCGCTGCACGCGGCCGCTGCCGACGGGCCGGTGGTCGCATTGTTCGTGCTCGACCCGCGGCTGCTCGGGCCCGCGGGCGCGGCGCGGGTCGCGTTCCTCTACCGGTCGCTGCGCAGCCTCGCCGCCGACCTCGAGGACAAGGGTGGCCGGCTGACGCTGCGCCGCGGCGACCCGGTCACGACGGTGCCGCGCGCGGTGCGCGAGGCGGGTGCCGATTCGGTGCACGTCAGCGCCGACTTCGCCCCGTACGGCGTGCGCCGCGACGACGCGGTCGCCGACGCGCTCGGCGATACGCCGCTGGTGCGCACCGGCTCGCCGTACGCGGTGAGTCCGGGTCGGGTGCGCAAGGCCGACGGCGAGCCGTACCGGGTGTTCGGCGCGTTCTACCGCGCGTGGCGCGAACACGGCTGGCGCGCGCCTGCCAAGGGTGTCGCCGGACGGGTGCGCTGGCACACCGAGCTCGACGGCATCGCGGTGCCGAACGACCCGCGGCTGCCCGCCGGCCTGGAGCTGCCCGAGGCGGGCGAGGACGCGGCGTTGCGCGCCTGGCGCCGGTACCGGCGCGACGCGCTCGGCGAGTACCCGGACGTGCGCGACCGCCCTGACCTCGACCGCACCTCGCGCATGTCGGTGTATCTCAAGTGGGGTGCGATCCATCCGCGCACCATGCTCGCCGACCTCGATGCCGGCGACGAGGCGTTTCGCAGCGAGTTGGCGTGGCGAGAGTTCTATGCTGCCGTGCTGTACGCGTGGCCCGAGTCGGCGCGCGAATACTTCCGCCCGGCGCTGGCCGGCATGCGCCACGCATCACCACGGTCGAAGGCGTTCGACGCGTGGCGCGACGGCTGCACCGGCTTCCCGATCGTCGATGCCGGCATGCGGCAGCTGCGTGCGCAGGGCTGGATGCACAACCGGGTGCGCATGATCGTCGCGTCGTTCCTGGTCAAGGACCTGCACATCGAGTGGCAGCACGGCGCCCGGCACTTCATGCGGCACCTCGTCGACGGCGACCTCGCGTCCAACCAGCACAACTGGCAGTGGACGGCCGGCACCGGCACCGACGCGGCGCCGTACTTCCGGGTATTCAACCCGGTGACGCAGGGCCGCACGTTCGATCCGGACGGCGACTACGTGCGGCGCTGGGTGCCGGAGCTGCGCGAGGTGACCGGACGGGCGGTGCACGAGCCGTGGACGCTGCCCGAGCAGCCGCCCGGCTACCCGGAACCGATCGTCGACCACGCGACCGAACGCCAGGTCGCGCTCGAGCGCTACCGCACGGTCAGCGGCCGCGGATCGGGGTGATGCCCCACGAGCCGCTCCACGCGCCGTCGGGCTCGAGCACGATCAGCCCAGCCCCGGTGTTGAACGCGTTCGGCGCGCACGTCATCGGCTCGATCGCGACACCGGCCTGGCCGCGGGTCAGCGCGTCGACGGTGAACAGCTGCAAGAACCGGAAGGTCTCGTCGAACCAGACCTGCGCTCCCCCCGCGGGCGTGCGCAGCTCGGCGACACCGCGCCCGGCGTGGGTGTCGAGCGCGGTGAACCCGTCGTCGAAGCGGTTGTTGCGCAGCCGCGGCCCCTCGCGCAGGTCGTGAGAGGTGCCGGCCACGGAGCGGGTGCCGATCGGCACCTGCTTGTCGTCGACGACGAGCCGCTCACGCGCCGGCAACCGGACGATCGTGTCGGCCAGTGCGTGGCCGCGGGTGGAGAGGTACGGGTGTGACCCGGCCCCGAACGGCGCGCGGCGGGTGCCGACGTTGCGCGCACCGAGGGTCACCATCAGCCCGTGTTCGGCGTGGATCATGTACGTGGTCTCGACCCGCACCTCGAACGGGTAGCCGGTCTGCGGCACGACGTCGAGGCGCAGCGTCACCCGGTCCGGCTCGTGCTGCACGAGTTCCCAGCGCGACCAGCGCCCGAAGCCGTGGATCGCGTTGCGGGCGGCCGGCTCCGACAGCGGCAGCTGGTAGGACGTGCCCTCGAAGGTGTACTTGCCGTCGCGGATGCGGTTCGGCCAGGGCACGAGCGTGGTGCCGCAGCCCTTGGGCGGCAACTCGTCGTCGCCGTAGCTGCAGGTCACGTCGGCGCCGTCGACCGCATAGCGCTGCAGGCCGGCGCCCACCTCGACGACCGTGGCCCGATGCGCGCCGGCCTCGATGACGTACTTGCGCCCGCACAAACTCACGGGGCAGACCGTATCTCGGCCCGCGCGTCGTAGCGCCAGAACGAGCGCACCAGCAGCCCGCCGACGGCGACGACGGCCATGCACGCGATGCCGCCGCCGACCCAGGAGAACGTCGTCGACGTCGCCGCGGCCGTCGCGCCCGCCCGCACGTCGCCCAGCCGCGGCCCGCCCGCGACGACGGCGATGAACACGCCCTGCATCCGTCCGCGCATCTCGTCCGGCGCGTAGGTCTGCAGGATCGTCTGCCGGTAGACGGCGCTGACGAGATCGGCCGCGCCGGCCACTGCGAGCAACCCGACCGCCAACCACAACGCGTGCGCCAACCCGGACAGCGCCACCGCACCACCCCAGCAGACGATCGCGACGACGAGTGCCACACCCTGCCTTCGCACGCGCCCGATCCAGCCGCTGGACAGCCCGGCGATCACCGCGCCGATCGCGATCGCCGCATACAGCGGACCGACCTGGCCGTGGAACCGCGTATCGGCCGCGGCCGGGAACAATGCGCGCGGCATCGCGAACACCATGGCGGCGATGTCGACGGCGAACGACATGATCAGGACGGGACGGGTCGCGATGAACCTCAGCCCGTCCGCCACCGAGCGCAGCCCCAGTTTCGGCGCGCTGCCGTCCGGCGGGATCGGCGGCAGCCGCAGCGCCGAGTAGAGCGCCGCGGTGAACAGCACCGCGTCCACCCCGTACGCCCAGGCGAACCCGTGCGAGCGGGTCACGAGCAGCCCGGCGAACAGCGGCCCGACGACCTGCCCCACGTTGCCGACCGTGAAGCTGAGCGTGTTCGCGGCCGCGACGAGGTCCCCGTCCACGAGCCGCGGAATGATCGCGCCGCGCGTCGACGAGGCGATCGCGAACGCGGCCGACTGCACCGCGACCAGGGCGAGGATGAGCCCCACGCTGTTCACACCGAGCAGCGTCTGCACGAGCAGCGCCAGCGTCACCAACCAGGTGCCGATCGAGGACCAGTAGTAAAGGATGCGGCGATCGATCGCGTCGGCGATCGCGCCGCCGTAGAGGCCGAAGACCACGATGGGCACCAGGCCGGCGAGCCCGACCAGCCCGACGTAGAGCGACGAGTGCGAGATGGCGTACACCTGCACCGGCACCGCGACCTGAGTGAGCATCGAGCCGATGAACGCCGTCCCCTGCCCGATCAAGAGCCGCTTGTACGCCGGCACGGCGAGCGGCCGGGTGTCGACGGCGTGCCGGCGCAGCATCGAGCGCAGCGTGCGCGCCTGCTCGGGCGCTTGTTCGAGATCGGGGGTGGGGTCTTGCTCGAGGCTGGGGTCCGGCTCCGTGGCATCGTTCATGGAGCGAGCCGCTCGCGCACCCAGTCCTCGCCCGCGAGCCGGAACCGGATGCGGTCGTGCAACCGGCCCTCGCGGCCCTGCCAGAACTCCACCTCGTCCGGCTCCAGCAGATAGCCGCCCCAGTGCGGCGGTGCTGGTATCGCACCGTCGCCGAAGCGGGCCGCAGCCTCGTCCGCCAGCCGGTCGAGCGCCGCGCGGGACGCGACGACCTGCGATTGCGGCGAGGCCCACGCGCCGAGCTGCGACTCGCGCGGTCGCTGCGCGAAGTAGGCCTCGGTCTCGGCCCGCTCGACCTTGCGCACCGGCCCCGACAGCCGTACCTGGCGCTGGTGGGCGACCCAGACGAACACCGCGGCGGCGCGCGGGTTCGCGGCCAGATCCCGGGCCTTGGCCGAGTCGTAGTTCGTGTAGAAGACGATCCCCCGCTCGTCGATGCCCTTGGCCAGCACGGTGCGCACCGCGGGACGGCCGTCCGGGCCCACGGTGGCGAGCTGGACGGCGTTGGGCTCGAGCACGACGGGGTCGGCCGCGGCGGCGTCGAACCAGACCCGCAACTGCCCGATCCAGGTGCCCGCGACCTCGGTCTCGTCGAGGTGGCCACGGGTGTAGTTGGCGCGCAGCCCGGCCGGATCGGTCACCGGGAAATCTTGACACCTCCATGGCGCCCGAAATCGGGGATGTGAGCAGAATGGGTTCATGACCAGCGACTACAGCCCCGGCCTGGAAGGCGTCATCGCGTTCGAGACGGAGATCGCCGAGCCGGACAAGGACGGCGGCGCGCTGCGCTATCGCGGCGTGGACATCGAGGACCTCGTCGGTCACGTCACCTTCGGCAACGTCTGGGCGCTGCTCGTCGACGGCAAGTTCGGGCCGGGACTGCCTCCGGCCGAGCCGTTCCCGATCCCGGTGCACACCGGTGACGTCCGGGTCGACGTCCAGGCGGCGCTCGCCATGCTGTCGCCGATCTGGGGCTACCGCGCGCTGCTCGACATCAGCGACGAGGAGGCCCGCGAACAGCTCGCCCGGGCCGCGGTCATGGCGCTGTCCTACGTCGCGCAGTCGGCGCGCGGGCTGACCACGCCGGCCATTCCGCAATCGCGCATCGACCAGTGCACGACGATCGTCGAACGGTTCATGACCCGCTGGCGCGGCGAGCCCGACCCCGCGCACATCCAGGCCGTCGACGCCTACTTCGTGTCGGCCGCCGAGCACGGCATGAACGCGTCCACCTTCACCGCGCGGGTGATCGCGTCGACGGGTGCCGACGTCGCGGCCGCGATGTCCGGCGCGATCGGCGCGATGAGCGGCCCGCTGCACGGTGGCGCGCCGGCCCGCGTGCTGCCCATGATCGACGAGGTCGAGAAGTCGGACGACGCGGCCAAGGTCGTGCGCAACATCCTCGACCGGCACGAGCGGCTCATGGGCTTCGGGCACCGGGTCTACCGTGCCGAGGACCCGCGCGCCCGAGTACTGCGGCGCACCTGCAAGGAGCTCGGCGCGCCGCGCTTCGAGGCGGCACAGGCGCTCGAGCAGGCCGCGCTCGCCGAGCTGCGCGAGCGCCGCCCCGACCGCCCGATCGAGACGAACGTCGAATTCTGGGCCGCGGTCATCCTCGACTTCGCCGAGGTGCCGCCGCACATGATGCCGGCGATGTTCAGCTCGGCCCGCACGGCCGGCTGGTCGGCGCACATCATGGAGCAGAAGAAGACCGGCAGGCTCGTCCGCCCGTCCGCGCGCTACGTCGGCCCGGCGCCGCGCAAGCCCGAGGACGTCGAGGGCTGGGACGACATCGCCCACGAATAGCGTTGCCCCTGGCTGACGCGACTGCTCCTGATCTCAGGCTCGACCCGCGCCAACTCGACGAACTCCGCGTTCGTCCGCACCGCCGCGGTGCGGGTGCGCACGAGACGCTGGCCACCGTGCTCGGCTACGTGCAGGCGCGGGTCATCGAGCAGGCGTGCGTGAGCGTGCCGATCGGCCGCGAGCCGGTGTCTGCGGACGGGGTGGTCGCCGACCCGGCGACCCGGGCCGCGATCACCGACGCATTGGCCGGGTTCGCAGCGCTCACCTAGGCAGGCTCGGTTAGCTTCGCTGCATGCGGTTCGGGTGGACGGCGGCGGCGGGCGCGTTGCTCGCTGCCGGCTGCTCGGTCACGGTATCCGGCGCGGGCCGGGCCGTGACACAGGGCGCGACCCCGGCGCCGGTCACCACACCGGTGCCGTCGAGCAGCACGCCGGCCGCGTCGGATACCGCCTCCCGGCCGGCGTCGGCGCCGTCGTCCGGCCGCGCTCCGGTCACGTCCACCTGCCCGGCCGTGTTCTTCGGCGTCCCCGGCTCGGGCCAGGGTCTGCAGCATCCGCCGCCGCGCGGGGTGCCCGCCGGTGTGAGCGCGTCCGACGCGCACGCGTACGGAACCGCGGTCGGGCTGGTGAAGACGGTGCTCGTCAAGATCGCCGGTTCGGGGTTGGGCGCGTCGCACGCGATCGACTATCCGGCCACCGCGCTGCGGAACTGGTTCGGCAGCGGCGGGCAGACGACCAATCTCGATTCGAGCGAGGCGCAGGGCACGCGCGCCCTCGTCAACGCGATCACCGCGTCCGAGCAGGGCAGCTGCCTCGGCCGGCCGGTTCTGCTCGCCGGCTACAGCCAGGGCGCCGAGGTCGTGATCCGCGCGGTCAACGCGCTCGCGCCGGAACAGCGCGTGGGGGTGGTCGTCGCGATGTTCGGCAACCCGAGCTACGAGCCCGGCCAGACCGGCGACTACCCCGGCACGGTGAACGCGCGCGGCGTGCGTCCGTCGTTCACCGGCGTCGGCTATGCACTGCCGCTCGACGTGCGCGCCCGCACGATCGACATCTGCGCGCCCGGCGACCCGGTGTGCGGCATGAGCCCGGCCGCGCAGACCGACGCGGAGCGGCTGGCCTACTTGATCCGCAACGCGAACACGCACGCCACCGCGTACGCGTTCGACCACCCGCGCTACGCGACGATCGCCGCCCAGTTCCTTTGGCAGCATCGCTAGTTTTTCGGCCGGCACCGCCGGGCCGCCTAGCCGAAGGTCTTGCCCTCGCCGCGGTAGGTGGGGACGGATTCGGCGACCGCACCGTCGGCCACCACGTGGATCGTCGCGAAGCGCTCGCACAGCTCACCGGCCTTGGCGTGCCGCAACCAGACCCGGTCGCCCACCTGCAGCGCCTGCGCGCCGTGGCCGCGCACCGGCGTCTGCACCTCGCCGGCGCCCTCGGTGCCGAGCAGCTCGAGGCCGGGCGTCGCGAGCCGGGGCAGCCGCGGCTTTCCGGCCGGCCCGGACGCGTGGTAACCGCCGCCGAACAGCGTCGCGATGTCGCGGGTCGGCCGGCGCACGACCGGCAGCGCGAAGTACAGCGACGGCCGCGGGCGGAACGAGTCGTAGCGGTCGAACAACCCGGGCACGTACAGCCCGGAGCCGGCGGTCACCTCGGTCACCGCCCGGTCGGCCGAGCTCACCTCGAGGCTGCCGGTGCCGCCGGAGTTGACGATCTCGAGCGCGCCGGCGACCTTCTCGACAGCCTCGACGACCGCGCCCCGGCGCTCCGCGAGCTCGGCCGCGGAGCGGCGCTTCACGAACCGGACCGCGGGCGAGGTGTCCTGCAGGCCGGCGATCTGCGCCTCGTAGAACATCACGCCCACGACACGCTGCCCGGCGTCGACGGCCTGCTGGGCGAGCGCGGCCGCGTCGGCCGGTGTGCGCAACGGGGAGCGCCGCACTCCGAGGTGCAACCGGCCGATGCGCAGCGACGCGTCGATGTCGAGGCACACCCGGGTGCCCGGCCCGAGCATCGCGACCTGCGCCGCGTCGTCGACCATCAGCGTTATCGCGTCGCGCAGGGCCGGGTCGGCGGCAAGCTCGGCGAGGGCCGGGCGGTCGGCGGTCGGGTAGCCCATCAGCACGTCCGACACCCCGCCGCGCACCAGCCAGATCGCCTCGGGCAGCGAGAACGCCATGACCCCGCTGAACCCCGGCCGGGCGAGCACGCGTTCGAGCACCCAGCGGCAGCGCACCGACTTGGACGCCACCCGTACCGGCGTCCCACCCGCGCGCCGGACCAGATCGTCGGCGTTCGCGTCGAGCGCGGCGAGATCCAGCGCGGCGAGCGGAGCGGGCAGCTCGGCCGTGGCATCCGTGAGTACACGCAGGTCGGTCATCGTCCATAGTGTGTCTCATGCCGAGGTGGACGAACTGGTCCGGAACCGTGAGCATCGACGTCCCGGTCGCGGCACCGGCCACCGTGAGCGAACTCAGCCGCGTCGTCGCCGACGCCGCCGAGCGCGGGCAACGCGTCAAGCCGATCGGCGCCGGGCACTCGTTCACGTCCATCGGCGCGACCGACGGGCTGCAGCTTCGCCTCGACCGGATGGCCGGCATCGTGCAGGCCGACCGCAACACGGGGCTCGTCACCGTGCTCGCCGGCACCAAGCTGCATGCACTGAACGAGACCCTGTGGGACGTCGGCCTCTCGATGACCAACCTCGGCGACATCGACGTCCAGACGATCTCCGGCGCCATCTCGACCGGCACGCACGGCACCGGGTTGAAGTTCGGCGGAATCGCCACCCAGGTGCGCGCGCTCGACCTCGTCCTCGCCGACGGGTCGCCGCTGCACTGCAGCGCGGACGAGAATCCCGAGGTGTTCGCCGCCGCTCGCGTCGGGCTGGGCGCGCTCGGGGTCATCGCCACCGTCACGCTGCAATGCGAGCCGGCGTACGCGCTCGCCGCGGCCGAGGCGCCGGCGTCGCTCGACGAGGTGCTCGACGAGTTGGACGAGAACGTCGTCGGCAACGACCACTTCGAGTTCTACTGGTTCCCGCACACGAGACGCGTCCTCACCAAGCGCAACAACCGGGTGCTGCCCGGCACCGAGCTGCGTCCGGTGGGGCGGTTCCGGCACTGGCTCGACGACGACCTGCTGGCCAACCGGGTGTTCGACCGGGTCAACCGGATCACCACCCGCCGGCCCGGCCTCATTCCGCGGGCGAACGCGCTCGCGGCGCGGCTGCTCAGCCCGCGTGACTTCGTCGACCGGTCGCATCGGGTGTTCGCGTCGGTGCGCACCGTCCGGTTCCGCGAGATGGAGTACGCGGTGCCGCGGGCCGTGGTGCCGCAGGTGCTTGCCGAGATCGAGACCTACCTGGCGCGCAGTGGCGAACAGGTGGGCTTCCCGGTCGAGGTGCGTTTCGCCGCTGCGGACGACATCTGGCTCTCGACGGCCAACGGGCGGGAGACCGGCTACCTCGCGGTGCACCAGTACCACCGCCGCGAGCACGAGTCGTACTTCCGGGCCGTCGAGGACATCGCGAAGGACTACGGCGGCCGGCCGCACTGGGGCAAGCTGCACTACCGCGATGCGGCCGCGCTGCGCGAGGTGTATCCGCAGTTCGACGAGTTCGTGGCACTGCGCGACAAGCTCGACCCGCAGCGTGTGTTCGGCAACGAGTACCTGACCCGCGTACTTGGTGGCTGAGCTTGGGTGGCTGAGCTCGCCGACGTCCGCCGCATCGCGCTTGAGCTGCCCCGCGCGTACGAGGCCCTCGTGCGTGACTACGTGAAGTTCCGCGTCCGCCAGTTGGTGTTCGCGTCCGTGTCACCGGACGAGACGCTGCTGGGCTTCGGCTTCCCCAAGGAGGCACGCGAGTCGCTGGTGGCCGGCGAGCCGGACCGGTTCCTCATGCCGGTGCGTGGCGACCTTCGCTACAACTGGGTGCGCGCGCGCCTCGCGCTGCTCGAGGTGCCCGAGCTCGAGGACCTGCTCGTCGACGCGTGGCGGATGTGCGTGCCGAAGGGGGTCGCCGCCGCATTCCTCGGTGAACCCCAATGAAACAATTGCGGGCGTGACGACTGCGACGCTGAGCATCCCTGCCGACCTCAAGCCGGTCGACGGCCGGTTCGGGTCCGGGCCGTCCAAGGTTCCGGCCGAGGCTGTGGCCGCGCTCGGGCAGACCGGCGGCGACCTGCTGGGCACCAGCCACCGGCAGAAGCCGGTGAAGGCGCTCGTCGGGCGCATCCGGGCCGGGCTGGCCGAGTTCTTCGGGTTGCCGGATGGGTACGAGGTCGTGCTCGGTAACGGCGGGGCCACCGCGTTCTGGGACGCCGCCGCGTTCGGCATCATCCGGGAGCGGTCCGCGCACGTCGTGTGCGGGGAGTTCTCGAGCAAGTTCGCCGCGGTGACGCGCGGCGCGCCGTTCCTCGGCGAGCCGCGGGTGCACGAGGCCGAGTACGGCAGCGCGCCGCGGGTGTCGGCCGAACGGGGCGTGGACGCCTACGCGTGGCCGCACAACGAGACGTCCACCGGCGTTGCGCTGCCGGTGCGGCGCATTCCGGACACCGACCCCGACGCGCTGATGCTCGTCGACGCCACCTCGGCGGCAGGCGGCATCCAGGTCGACGTGTCCGAGGTCGACGTGTACTACTTCGCGCCGCAGAAGGCGTTCGCCGGCGAGGCGGGCATCTGGCTGGCGCTCTGCTCACCGGCGGCGGTCGAACGCATCGGCGCGGTGCGCGCGGGGCGGTGGGCGCCGCCCTCGCTCGACCTGACCCTGGCGCTGGACAACTCGCGCAAGGACCAGACCTACAACACCCCGGCCATCGCCACGCTGTGGCTGCTCGCGCACCAGGTGGAGTGGATGCTGCGCGCGGGTGGGCTCGACTGGGCGGCAAAACGCACCGCCGACTCGTCCGCGCGCCTGTACTCCTGGGCCGAGGCGTCGTCGTACGCGACGCCGTTCGTGGCCGATCCGGCGCTGCGCAGCCCGGTCGTCGGCACCATCGACCTCGATGATTCGGTCGACGCGGCCGCGGTGGCCGCGACGCTGCGCGCGAACGGCATCGTCGACACCGAGCCCTACCGCGCGCTGGGCCGCAACCAGCTGCGGATCGGCATGTACCCGGCAGTCGACCCGGACGACGTCGAGGCCCTCACCCGTTGTGTCGACTTCGTGGTCGAGCGGCTCTGATCGCAGCGGCGTGTGCTGCCGCGATTTGGCGGCGCGCGCGCCTAGGGTCGGCGCATGCGCGAGCTGCGTTTCGTGATGCTCTCCGAGGACGGTGAGCAGCTGGTCGTCGAGGACACCGAGTGCGATGTCCGCTTCGCGGTGCGACTCGACGACACCCTGCGCCGGGCGGTCACCGCCGAGCCGCCTCGGCGGCCCGCGCCGGCACCGGCCGCGGCCGAGCCCGACGTCGCGCAGCCGGCGATCGGCCCGCGTGAGATCCAGGTGCGGGTGCGGGCCGGCGAATCCCCGCAGGAGCTCGCCGAGACCTACGACATGCCGCTCGAGCGCGTGATGCGCTTCGCCGGCGCGGTCATGGACGAGCGCATCCGGATCGCCGACGAGGCCCGGCGGGCGCGCGCCCGCCGCGGCACCGAGGGCGGCGACAGCAAGCTCGTGTTCTTCGGCGAGGCCGTCGACGAGCGGTTCCGCGCGCACGGCATCGACCCCGAGTCGGTGTCGTGGGACGCGCGCCGGCGCGACGACGGCGAGTGGCTGGTCGTCGCGTCCTGGCTGGGTGGCGAGGCCACGCACCTCGCCGAGTGGCTGTTCTCGCGCAGCTCACGCACGGTCGCCCCACTCGACGACACCGCGTCCGACCTGCTCAGCGACCGGCCGATCCGTCCCGTGGTGCCGCCGCAGCCGGCCCGTGCGCTGTCGTCCGCGCCGCCGCTCGCCCCCGGCATCGTCGCGTTCCCGCCGATGCCCGACGCCGAGACCGGTCCGGTGCCGCACGTCGAGGAGGTATTCGACCAGGACGCCCCGCCCGAGGGACCGCGGACGATCGCGCCGCTCGTCCCCGCTGCGGCCGCAACGCTCGACTACGACGAGCCGCCGCTGCCGCTGGGCATCTCCGACCCGGCCCCGCAACATGCCGCCGGTACGTTGCGCAACCTGGGCGTGAGCCGCCGCGACGAGACCGACGAGGAGCGCGCCGCCCGCGCCCGCGTCCCGTCCTGGGACGACATCCTGCTGGGCATCAAGCGCCGCGACTGATCGGTCGATTGCGTTACGGATCCCCGCCTCCGGGTGTCACCAACGTGACAGCCCGATTCGCCGGATGAGGGCCCAAGGTCCTTGATGCGGCGAGCTGCCCGTCGATACGTTTGGTCCCCCTTACTCGGAGGCCATCGTGGGCGATCTACGTAACAGCATCCTCGAACTCCAGAAGCAGGTCCTGGCCGCCGCGAAGTCCGGTGACGAGCTGGCGGTCCAGCTCGAGAAGGACGCCGCACAGGCCGGCTCGCACTTCGAGCGATTCTGCGGCGGCGTCGAGGTCCTGTGGAACTACGTCGACGCGATGTTCGACAAGAACGGTCGCGACATCAAGGCGCACATGAACGACAAGCTGTCCGAACACTCCGACTCGGAGATCACTTCGTACCTGACCGGGATCAAGAAGGCCGCTGAGGAAACCCTCACCGCCATCAAGACGTTCGAGACCACTCAGGCGAAGCTGCCGCCGGAATACGCGCGTATCGATGCGGCGATCGCGACGATCCGCCGCAACATCGAGAAGAAGCGTTCGAAGCTGTTCAACTCGAAGAAGTACAAGGCGAAGCTGACCACCTACGATCGCGCACTCGACGAGATCGTCACCGCGGTCGAAGGCCGGCGCAAGATGCTGAAGGACTTCTCGAAGAAGAAGACGAAGACCCCGCAAGCTGTGAGCTCGCGCCTCGTCCTGCCGAGTTGGAAGCTCGTCGACGTCGAGAACGCAGCCGGCATCGGGCTCGAGGGCGCGCTCAAGCAGATGAAGCAAGAGGTCGAAGAGGGCAAGTACGTCGGGCGCAAGTTCCACGAGAACGGCGACCTCAAGGAAGCCTTCGGCACGCTGAAGCAGTGGGCGGGCGAAGCGGACGCGATGGATCAGGAGGTCCAGAACCTCGACCCCAACGCCGTCAAGCCCATCAAGGACGTGAAGATCTTCTCCGGCTCGAAACTCGTCGGGACGGCCGCCAAGGCGACCTTCCAGGGCAAACGCCCGATGGAGATCCAGTCCGTCACCTGGCAGCGCGGCGTGAACACCTTGTCGCTGTTGCAGAAGCCCGTCCGGCTCGAGGCGAAGTACGTCACGGGCGACGGCAGCTTCGTGCACGACATGAAGGTCAACGGGATCAAGGACACGACGCTCAAACTGACCTGAGCAGCGGGCCCCTTCGCGAGTCCCTCCAGCTCAGAACTGCTCGACCCACTGCGCGCGATACGCGGGCGGATCCCATCCTTCCTACCGCAAGGCGCCCCAGCTTCGGTCCGCTTGAGTTGAAGTGGGGTTCAACTTCTAGCCTGGAACGATGCCGGCCTGCCGCGAAACTGAGTCGCCCGATGACGGGGTTGCCACGTACCGTCGACGGACGTGACGACGGCAGCGCAGCCTTCACAGGTGAGCACCGTCGCGACCCTGTGGCGGTTGCGGCGCTGGGCTCGCCCGCACCGTCGCGCCATCTTCTTCATGCTCGCCGCGGCCTGTGGGGCGATGCTCGCCCAGTCACTGGTCCCGATTGTCATCGGCAAGGTCGTCGACGGGCCGATCCGGCATCACGACACGGCTGGGCTGTGGGAGCTCAGCGGCGTCGCGCTGCTGTTCGGCGTCACGGAATCGGGTCTGTTCTTCGCCCGCCGGCGCGCAATGGCGATCTCCGCGCTCGGTGTCGAGACCGACCTGCGCCGGGACCTCTTCGCACACGTCCAGCGGCTGCCGGTCTCCTTTCACGACCGCTGGCCCTCGGGCCAGCTGCTCTCGCGCCTCACCACCGACCTCTCGACGCTGCGCCGCTTCATCGGGCTCGCCGCGGTCTTCCTGCTCGCCAGCACGCTGACGATCTGCGTCGTGGTCGTCCTGCTGATCACGATCCAGCCGTGGCTCGGCCTCATCGTGCTCGTCTCGATGGTGCCGCTGCTGATCGGCACCCGCCGCTTCGAACTGCGCTACAGCCGCGACGCGCGCCGCGCACAGGACCTCACCGGTGACCTCGCGACGTCGGTCGAGGAATCCGCACTCGGCATCCGGGTCATCAAGGCGTTCGGCCGCCGTCCGCACATGCTGGCCCGGTTCCGCGCCGATGCGCAACGGCTGCAGTCGGCCGAGCTCACCAAGATCCGCACCCTCGGGCTGTTCTGGGCGCTGCTCGAAGGGCTGCCGCAGGTCGTGCTCGCGCTGGTCACGGTCGGCGGCGTCTATGCCACCGCGCACCACGCGATCTCGGTGGGCCAGCTCGTGGCGTTCGTCGCGCTGTACCTGACGCTCGTCTGGCCGATCATCATGCTGGGCTGGCTGCTCGCCCTGACGCAGGAGGCCGCGAGCGCGTGCCGGCGCATCTTCGAGGTGCTCGACACCGAACCGACGATCCTCGACCCGCAGCGCCCGGTGCCGGCCGAGCAGGGCACGACGCTGCAGTTCGAGGACGTGCACTTCCGCTACGAGGACGGCGAGGACGAGGTACTGCGCGGTATCGACCTCGAGCTGCGCGCCGGCGAGACCATGGCGCTGGTCGGCGCGGTCGGCTCGGGCAAGACCACGCTTACCGCGCTCGTGCCGCGGCTCTACGACGTCACCGGCGGACGCGTGCTCATCGGCGGCGTCGACGTGCGCGACCTGCGCCTCGACCAGCTGCGCCATGCGGTCACGACTGCGTTCGAGGACGCGACGCTGTTCTCCGCGAGCGTGTACGAGAACCTCACCCTCGGCCGGGCCGGCATCACCGACGCCGACGTCGCCGAGGCGATCGACGTCGCGCAGGCGCAGTTCGTCCACGACCTGCCGTTCGGACTCGACACCCGCATCGGCGAGCAGGGCCTGTCGCTGTCCGGCGGGCAGCGGCAGCGCCTCGCGCTGGCCCGCGCGGTGCTGGGCCGGCCGCGGGTACTCGTCCTCGACGACCCGCTGTCGGCGCTCGATGTGCACACCGAGTCGCAGGTCGAAGCGGCGCTGCGTCGGGTGCTTGCCGAGACCACCGCGCTCGTCGTCGCGCACCGCCCGTCCACCGTGCTGCTCGCCGACCGGGTCGCGCTGCTCGCCGACGGCCGGGTCGCCGCGGTGGGCACGCACTCCGAACTGCTCGACACCGTTCCCGCCTACCGGCAGCTGCTCGCCCAGTCCTCCGAGCTAGAGGGGGTGAGCTAGATGACCGACGTGGTGGAGAACCCGTCCGAGGCGGTCACCTGGCAGGGCCGGCTCACCCCCGACTCGCAGGCGCGCGCCAACCAGGAAGCGGACGCCGCGCAGGGCATCGCACTGCGATCGGCCGGGCGGAAGCTGCTCGGCGAGCTGGTGCGTCCGCACAAGCGTCCCATCGTCGGCGTGCTGCTCATCGTGCTCGCCCAGGTCGCGGCCACGATGGCCGCGCCCTGGCTGGTCGGCGTCGCGATCGACACGTCTCTGCCCGATGCGCGCGACGGCCGCTACACGTCACTCGTCGTCGTCGGCGTGCTGCTGCTCGTCGCGGCGCTGCTGTCGGGGTGGCTGCGCTCGGTGTTCGTCCTGCGCAGCGGCGTCATCGGGCAGGACATCCTGTTCGATCTGCGCCAGCGCGGCTACGACCACATGCAGGCGCTGTCGGTGTCCTTCCACGAGCGGTTCACGTCCGGCCGGGTGATCTCGCGGCTGACGTCCGACGTCGACACGCTGACCGAGTTGCTCGACAGCGGGCTCGACGGGCTGCTGACGGCGGTGTTCAACAGCACCGCGATTGCCGTGCTGCTGCTCGTGCTCGACCCGCCGCTCGCCGCGATCGCGCTCACCTCGCTGGTGCCGCTGTGGCTGCTCTACCGGTGGTTCTCACCGCGGGCCGCGGTCGCGTTCCGGCGCACCCGCGAGACGGTGGCGACGATGATCGTCAGCATCGTCGAGACGTTCAACGGCATCCGCGCGGTGCAGGCGTTCCGCCGCGAGAAGCGCAACGACGCCATCTTCGCCGAGCTGAACGACGGCTACCGCGAGGCGAACCGCGAGACGTTCAACCTGCAGGCGTGGTTCATCCCGGGCACTGCGCTCATCGGCAACGTGGCCACCGTGGTCGTGTTACTGGTCGGCGGCTACCGGGTGTCGAACGGCGGGCTCGAGCTCGGCGTGCTCACCTCGTTCCTGCTCTACCTGCGCCAGTTCTACGATCCGATGCAGGACATCGGCGTGTTCTACAACTCGCTGCAGTCGGCCACCGCCGCGCTGGAGAAGATCGCGATCGTGCTCGCCGAGCCGCCCAGCGTGGCCGAGCCGGAGGTGCCGGCCGAGCTGGTCCACCCGTTGCGCGGCGCGGTCGCGCTCGAGGGGGTCACGTTCGCCTACCGCTCCGACCGGGTCGTGTTGGCCGAGCTCTCACTCGACATCCCGGCCGGGCAGACCGTCGCACTGGTCGGCGCGACCGGCGCGGGCAAGACGACGATCGCGAAGTTGATCTCGCGGTTCTACGACCCGACGTCCGGGACGGTGCACCTCGACGGCGTCGACCTGCGCGACATCGCCGACGCCGACCTGCGGCACGCGGTCGTCATGATCACGCAGGACGGCTTTCTGTTCTCGGGTTCGGTCGCCGACAACATCGGTTTCGGCCGGCTCGGCGCCTCGCGGGCGGAGATTGTGGCCGCCGCGACGGCAGTCGGTGCGCACGAGTTCATCACCGGCCTGCCCGACGGCTACGACACCGACGTGCGCAAGCGCGGTGGCCGGCTCTCCGCCGGCCAGCGCCAGCTCGTCGCGTTCGCGCGCGCGTTCCTCGCCGACCCGGCGGTGCTCATCCTCGACGAGGCGACGTCGTCGCTCGACGTGCCGAGCGAGCGCGC
>JAICKR010000186.1 GCA_025927835.1 Jatrophihabitans sp.
GCAAGCAGCAGACGCAGGAGGAGTTCTTCCACACCTTCAACACGCTGCACAACGCCAACAAGCAGATCGTGATCAGCTCGGACAAGTCGCCCCGGCAGCTCAACTCGCTCGAGGACCGGCTGCGCACCCGCTTCGAGTGGGGCCTGATCAGCGATGTGCAGGCGCCCGACCTCGAGACGCGCATCGCGATCCTGCGCAAGAAGGCGGCCCAAGAAGGCATGAGCCCGCCGCCCGAGGTGCTGGAGTTCATCGCCTCGCGCATCCAGAGCAACATCCGTGAGCTCGAGGGCGCCCTGATCCGTGTCACGGCCTTCGCGAGCCTCAACCGGCAGGCCGTCGAACTCGGGCTGGCCGAGATGGTGCTGCGCGACCTGGTCGGCGAGAACGACGCACCGGAGATCAGCGCGGCCACGATCATGGCCGTGACCGCCGAGTACTTCACGATCAGCATCGACGATCTCATCGGGCTCTCGCGCAGCCGGATGATCGTCAGCGCACGCCAGATGGCGATGTACCTGTGCCGCGAGCTCACCGACCTGTCGCTGCCGAAGATCGGGGAGAAGTTCGGCAACCGCGACCACACCACGGTCATGCACGCCGAACGCAAGATCCGCGCGCAGATGGCCGAGAAGCTGACGGTCTACAACCAGATCAGCGAGCTCACCAGCCGCATCAAACTGCGAGCCCGCACGTGATGACGCAGTGCGCGTCCGCTCGTCCACACCATGTGGGGATCTTTGTGGAAAAGCACGATCGCCATGTGGATGACACCTTCTCGTCATCGTCCGTCCACGGCTCGACGCGCGACTGTGCGCAGCCGGCCAGCCTGTCGTCCACAGGCTCGAAGGCCGCCGACGCTAGCGTTTACCGCAATCTCGCGTTGTCATCCCCAGCGTCCACAGTTGCGAAGACGACAGACGAGAATCTCTCTTCCTGATGGTGAACGACAAGAACGACAACCAGGTGGATCGTGTGGACAGAGCATTGGTCGAACGGAGTGAAGCGTGAAGTTCCGGGTCGAACGTGAGGCACTGGCCGACGCCGTCGCGTGGGCGGCTCGCAGTCTGGCCACCCGGCCGACGCTGCCGGTCCTCGCCGGCTTGATGCTGCGCGTCGAGGGCGAGCAGCTGTCCATCTCCGGCTTCGATCTCGAGGCGTCGACCGAGGTCGACCTCGAGGTCAGTGCCGGCGCTCCGGGCCAGGCCCTGGTGTCGGGTCGGTTGCTCGCCGACATCACCCGCGCCCTGCCGCCGCACCCGGTCGACGTCACGGTCGATGGTGCACGGCTCTCCATCGTGTGTGGCGCGGCCAAGTTCAGCCTGCCGATGATGCCGGTCGACGACTATCCGAAGCTGCCCTCGATGCCGACCACCGCCGGCACCGTCGACGGCACCGAGTTCGCCACCGCGGTCGCGCAGGTCGCGATCGCGGCGGGCCGCGACGACACCTTGCCGATGCTGACCGGCGTCCGGCTCGAGATCGAGGGCGAGAAGCTGACCCTTGCCGCCACCGACCGCTACCGGCTCGCGGTGCGCGAGCTGAGCTGGAACCCGTCCGACCCGACGTCGGCCAGCGCCGCGGTGCTCGTCCCGGCCCGCACCCTGGCCGACGCCGCGAAGAGCCTGGCCCACAGCGAAAGTCTGACGATCGCCCTGTCCGCCGGCGGCGCCGGCGAGGGCATCATCGGCTTCTCCGGCACGACGAACACCCGCGCGAGCCGCGCGACCACCCGCCTGCTGGACGCCACCTTCCCGCCGTACCGCTCGTTGTTGCCCAGCGAGTGGGCGTCCTCGGCCGAGATCGGCGTGGCCGGGCTCGTAGAGGCGGTCAAGCGGGTCGCGCTCGTCACCGACCGCAACGCCCCGGTGCGGCTCGAGTTCAGCGAGGGTTCGGTCGCGCTGACCGCGGGCGGCGACGACGAGGGCCGCGCCGAGGAGCAGCTCGAGGTGATCTACGAGGGTGATCCGATCACCACGGCGTTCAACCCGCAGTTCCTGCTCGATGGGCTCGGCGCGCTCAGCACCGGCACCGCGCGCATGCTCTTCACCTCGTCAACCAAGCCGGTCGTGCTGCGCCCCGAGGCCGCCGACGACGAGGAGTACACGTACCTGATCATGCCGGTCCGCCTGCCGGGTTGAGCGAGCGATGAGCGTTCGCGCGAGGAACGGATAGCAGAGCGTGCACGTCCGGCACCTCACGGTCAGCGACTTCCGCAGCTGGCACAGCGCCGACCTCGCGCTGGAGCCGGGGCCGGCCGTGCTCGTCGGCGCCAACGGTGAGGGCAAGACCAACCTGATCGAGGCGCTGGCCTATCTCGCCACCCTCGGCAGCCACCGGGTCGCCACCGACGCGCCGCTGGTGCGCTCCGGCGCCGAGCGGGCTGTCGTGCGGGCCGCCGTGGTGGCCGACGAGCGCGAACTGCGGGTCGAGATCGAGATCGCGCCGGGGCGGGCCAACCGGGCGAAGCTGAACGGCGCCCCGGTCCCGCGACCGCGAGAGATCCTCGGCGCGCTGCGGATCGTGCTGTTCGCGCCGGAGGACCTCGCGATCGTGCGCGGCGACCCGGCCGAACGCCGCCGGTTCCTCGACGAGCTCGTGGTCGCCCGCGCCCCACGCATCGCCGCGGTGCGCGCCGACTACGAACGCGTCCTCAAGCAGCGTGCGGCGCTATTGAAATCGGCAGGCGCGGCCCGCCGCGGCGGTGGCTCCGACTCCGTGGGCGGCACACTCGACGTCTGGGACGGCCACCTCGCCCGGAACGGCGCCCAACTGATGGCGGCCCGGCTGGCGGCCGTGCACGCGCTGCGCCCGCACGCCGCGGCCGCCTACGCGCAGGTGGCGCCGGCCAGCGCCGCGGTGACGATCCGGTACGCGAGCGCGCTCGCCACGGCACTGCCGCAGCTCGAGACGGACGAGGCGGTGATCGCGGAGCCGACCCTGGAGGCGGCGCTGCTCGACGAGCTGGCCCGGGCGCGGCCCGCCGAGCTGGAACGCGGCGTCAACCTGGTGGGCCCGCACCGCGACGACCTCGACCTCGGTATCGGCGAGCTGCCGGTGCGCGGCTACGCGAGTCACGGCGAAGGCTGGTCGGTCGCGCTCGCGTTGCGGCTTGGCAGCTACGAGCTGTTGCGTTCGGACGGGCTGCCCGGCGGCGATCCGGTGCTCGTCCTCGACGACGTGTTCGCCGAGCTGGACGGTGAACGGCGCGAACAGCTCGCCCTCGCCGCGAGCAAGGCGGAGCAGTCGATCGTGACTGCGGCGGTGCTCGGCGACGTGCCCGAGCAGCTGTCCGGCGCCCGCTTCGAGGTGCTCGGCGGGGTGGTGCGCCGTGTCCGATGAGGCCCGTCGCGATGCGGCGCCGATCACACGGTTTTCCACAGATGACGGTGGAAAACCGCCCGCGGCTGTGGATTCGGGCCCCGTACAACGGCAGGAAAACCGCGAATCGGACGCGTTATCCACGGAAAACAGTGGACAGGCTGTGGACAAGGTAGACGATGCGGTGCCGGCCGACCTCGCCCAATCGGCGCTCGCGGACGCCCGCAGCATCGCCCGCACCGGTCGGCGGCGCCGCGATCCGGAGACCGCACGGCGGGTCCGGCGGCAGAACCTGGCCGGGCGTGGCACCGGTGGCTACTCCGGACCGGGACCCGATCCGGTGCGCGATCCACAGCAGATCGGCGCGCTGCTGGCCGGCTACGTCGATGAGCGCGGCTGGCTACGTCCGCTCGCCGAGGCGCGGGTCTTCGCCGAATGGGAGGTGCTCGTCGGCTCGGACGTCGCGGCACACTGCGCGCCGCAATCGCTGTCCGGCGGCGAGCTGAAGATCGCCGCGGAGTCCACTGCCTGGGCAACCCAGCTGCGGCTGCTCGCAGCGACGTTGCTGGCTCGGCTGGTCGCCGAACTCGGCCCGGATATCGTGACGAAGTTGGCGATCACCGGCCCCACCGGGCCGAGTTGGAAGCACGGCAACCGGTCGGTGCGCGGCGCCCGCGGCCCGCGGGACACATACGGCTGATCACGCGCACACGGTTTTCCACAGGCCTCCCGAGTAGGTTCCCGCGACAGGTGGGGGGTTAGCGGCTCTGCAGGCAAATGAGCACGCGTGGCGCGCCCATCGTGGTGCCGCTCTCGGCTAGACTGGTAGCAACACACCCGGGGTGGTGGCGTGCGGTGCAGCCGCGCGACATCCGCCCCAGCTTTGTGTCTGGATTGTGCACGTTTGGCGCCGGGTGCCCCGGCAGAGAGGTTGTGCCGTGGCCAGCCCTGCAAGAGCAGCCAGCAAGCCGACCGTCCGCAAGAACGAATACGGCGCTGGTTCCATCACCGTCCTCGAGGGCCTCGAGGCCGTCCGCAAGCGGCCCGGCATGTACATCGGCTCGACCTCCGAACGCGGGTTGCACCACCTCGTGTGGGAGGTCGTCGACAACTCCGTCGACGAGGCGCTGGCCGGCTACGCCGACCGGGTCGAGGTCGTGTTGCTCGCCGACGGCGGCGTGCGCGTCATCGACAACGGCCGCGGCATGCCCGTCGACATGCATCCGACGCAGAAGAAGCCGGCCGTCGAGGTCATCCTCACGGTGCTGCACGCGGGCGGGAAGTTCGACGGCAAGGCCTATGCGGTGTCCGGCGGCCTGCACGGTGTAGGTGTCTCGGTGGTCAACGCGCTGAGCAGCCGGCTCGAGGTCGCGATCGAGCGCGACGGGTTCCAGTGGAGCCAGCGCTACGCCAACCAGAAGCCGGCCGAGCCGTTGCAGAAGGGCGCCGCGTCCAAGAAGCACGGCACGACGGTCACGTTCTGGGCCGACGACGCCATCTTCGAGACCTTGGAGTACTCGTTCGAGACGATCAGCCGCCGGCTGCAGGAGATGGCGTTCCTGAACAAGGGGCTGACGATCGTGCTGCGCGACGAGCGGCCCGGCAAGATCGTCGAGGAGGACGACGCCGTCGCCGATACCAAGGCCCCGAAGGAGCACCGGGCCAAGGAGGTCACCTACCACTACGCCGGTGGCATCGCCGACTTCGTCCGCTTCATCAACAAGTCCAAGGACCCGATCGGGCACAAGGACCCCATTTACTTCGCGGACGAGGACAAGGAGAACCGCCTCTCGGTCGAGATCGCGATGCAGTGGAACAGCACCTACTCCGAGAGCGTGTACACCTTCGCGAACACGATCAACACCCAAGAGGGCGGCACGCACGAAGAGGGCTTCCGCTCCGCGCTGACCTCGGTGGTCAACAAGTGGGCGATCGAGAAGAAGGTCATCAAGGACACCAAGGAGGACCGCTTCTCCGGCGACGACATCCGCGAGGGCCTGGCGGCCATCGTGTCGATCAAGCTCGGCGACCCGCAGTTCGAGGGGCAGACCAAGAGCAAGCTGGGCAACTCGTCGGCCAAGACGTTCGTGCAGAGCGTGGCCAACCAGTGGCTCGACGACTGGTTCGCGCGCAACCCCACCGACGCCAAGCAGATCGTCACCAAGATCGCGCAGGCGGCCCGGGCCCGGAAGGCAGCGCAGCAGGCGCGCAAGCTGGCCCGCAAGAACGCGCTCGACACGATGGGCATGCCGGGCAAGCTCGCCGACTGCCGCTCCACCGACCCCGGCGAGAGCGAGCTCTACATCGTCGAGGGCGACTCGGCCGGCGGCTCGGCGAAGTCGTGCCGCGACTCGCGTTTCCAGGCGATCCTGCCGATCCGCGGAAAGATCATCAACGTCGAGAAGGCGCGCATCGACCGCGTCCTGAAGAACACCGAGGTGCAGGCGCTCATCACCGCGCTGGGCACCGGCATCCACGACGACTTCGATCTCGCCAAGCTGCGCTATCACAAGATCGTGCTGATGGCCGACGCCGACGTCGACGGTCAGCACATCACCACGTTGCTGCTCACGCTGCTGTTCCGGTTCATGCGCCC
>JAICKR010000183.1 GCA_025927835.1 Jatrophihabitans sp.
CGCCGGAGGCCCGGTTGAATCCCATGCTCGCTGCGGAGTTGCCGCGACTGCGCGGCACGATCGAGGCGGCCGACCCCGGCTCGAGCGCCGATCCGGCAGCGATCGAGCACGATCTCCTGGACGCCATCCCGGCGCTGGACGGTCTCGGGGTCGTACCGGACCGCGCCCGGGCGCAGGCCGCGCTGGGTCGGTGGCTGATCGGCCAGGGCCGGGCCGCCGACGCGGAACCGCACCTGCACGCCGCGCGACAGACGTTCGCCGAGCTCCGGGCCGACGCCTGGTTGCGCGAGCTCGACGGCGCGCCGCCGCTGTCCGTCGCGGGTTAGCTTTCCGCGAACCGTTCCAGCGCGGGCGGGTCGTCGAGGCGCACCGTGGTGCCCTCGAGCGTGATCCAGCCGCGGTTTACGAGCGTGGCCAGCGCGCGGTTGAGCGACTGCCGCGTGACGCCGAGCCGCGCCGCGACGCCGGTCTGGCTCATCGCGAGCTGGCTCACCAGCGAACCGTCCGGTCGCTTCTCCGCCTCGCCGAGCAGCAGCTTCGCGAGCCGCCGCGGCAGGTCGAGGAAGACGAGGTCGGCGGCCGTCCCGCTGAGGCGGCGCATGCCCGCGGCGAGCGCGATCGCGACCGCGTGCAGCGCCTGCTGGTTCGTCTCGAGCAGCTCGCGCGCGTCGTCGCCGGCGAGCGCGATCAGCTCCGCCGGCTCGAGCGCGTCGACGGTGGCCGAGCGCGGCTGCCGGTCGAGGACGGACAGCTCGCCGAGTGACTCACCAGGCCCGACGACCGCGAGGACGAGCTCCTCGCCGCGGGGTGAGGCGACGTAGACGCGCAGCCGTCCGGACCGGATGAGGTACATGTGCTCGCTCGGCTCGCCCTCGGTGAACAGGATCTGTCCGCGCGCGACCCGGCGGACGAACGCGTGCCGGGCGAGCGCGCTCAGTTCGGCGGGGTCGAGCCCCGCGAACAGCGGTACCTGGGCGAGCTCCGTGCCGAGGTCGGGCATCGACTATTCGCTGCGCCGTTCGGCTTCCCGGAGTCGGCTGCACAGCAGGATGAGCAGGCGGCGGGCGAAAGCCGGGTTGTCCTCGATGAGCCCGTTGACCACGGCAGGCGCGACGGCGAACGTGGCGAGCCCTTCGATTGCCTCGACGCTCGCCGAGCGCGGCCGGCCGTCGATGACGCTGATCTCGCCGAAGTAGTCACCGACGCCGAGCGTGCGGCGCACGGTGCTGCCGGTGGTCACGCGCGCCTTGCCCGCGGTGATGAGGTGGAAGCCGACCGCGCCTGCGCCCTCGGTGACGACCTCGTGCCCGTCCGGGTGCGTGATCTCCCGGCCGCCCTTGACGAGATGGGCCAGCGAGCGCTTGGACAGACCCTCGAACAGATCGACCTTGCCGAGCCGCTCCTTCAACTCGTCGGCTTTCACGGACCCTCCTGGGGCAGCTCACGTTCACCGGCGATCGGTGTGCCTATTTATACGCGACCCGCTGCATCATGTGGGAGCGAAGTTCGCGCACCTCGGGGCCGATGCCCCAGCGCCAGCCCGCCTGGGCGAGGCGGTGCTCGGTGCCCTCGTTCACCCACACCGCGGTCAGGAAGAACGCGCAGGCGCCGGTGACGAAGGCGGTGAGCGCGCGGAGCCCGCCGGGGGCCGGGAGGAAGATCGCGATCGCCGCGACGGGCGGCGCGATGACGGTGAGGATGCGCAGGAAGTGGCGCAGCACCCAGGTGGACGTGGTGGCGTCGAAGAGCACCCAGATGCGGTTGCGTTCCGGCAGCGGTCCCCAGACGGCGTACCAGAGCCACTGCGCCGGATTGGGCCGGATCCGTGGCGTGGGCTCGATGCCCAGCGACAGCACGGCTTCTTCCCACACCACGATCCGCAGCCGGGTCACGACTTCGACGCTACGCCGCGGTCATAGCTGTCGCTCAGGGCATCTACTGCGGGCACGTAGCTCGAGCTGTTCATCTTGTCCCCGATCCGAGAAGGAGCTGGGGATGACCGAGGCAATTCGATGAGGGCTGCGCTGCGCCGGCTGCGCGCGCATCCGTGGTTGTGTGCGGCGATCGCGTTCGTCCTCGCCGCAGGAGGGGTGGCCGGTGGGTACTTCGGCACCCGGGGCACAGCGGCGAGCGCGGCTACCGCGCAGACCCGTACCGAGACGGTGACGACGGGGACGGTGAAGCAGACGGTCTCGGCAACCGGCACGCTCGCGCCGGCACAGGAGGAACAGCTCAACTTCCTCGTCTCCGGGCAGGTCACCACGGTCGCGGCGACCACCGGGCAGAAGGTCCGCAAGGGCCAGGCCCTGGCGACGGTCGATTCCGCCGCGCTGGCCGCGGCGCAGGCGCAGGCGAGGGCACAGGTCGCGAGCGCACAGGCGACCGCATCGCCATCGGGCGCGCCGTCCGGCGGCAGCAGCGGTGGCACGGGCGGGAGCCTCACCGCGCAGGTCAAGGCCGCCCAGCAACAGGTGATCGCGGCACAGCACGCGGTCGACCTGGCGCAGGCCGATGTCGACGCCGCGCAGCAGAGCGTCGACAACGACGTCGCGACCAACACCCGGCTGCGCGACGCGCAGGTCGCGGCGTGCGGCAGTTCGGCGAGCGACAGCTCCACCTCGAGCGATGCGCCGTCCACATCGGCCGGCGATCCCACGGACTGCCCGACCGCGATGGTCGCCTACCAGGCCTCGGCCGACACGCTCGCCGCCGACCTGGCCGTGCTCGACGCGAAGCTCGGCACGCAACGCTCGAACACCAAGGCGCTCGAGACGGCGATCGCGAACCTGGACCTGCTCGTCGGCAGGCTGCAGTCGACGGGCAGTAGCGCGACCGGCTCGACGCACGGTGCGACGGCGCCGACCGGTACGTCGAACGGCACCGGCTCCCGCTCCGGCAGCAGTGCCGCAGCTGCCGCGAACTCAGCGGCCGACCAGCCGGCCGGCGCAGCACAGCTCGCCGCCGACCAGGCCGCGATCGACGCCGCGCAGGCGGAGGTGACGGTCGCCCGGCAGGACCTCGCCGCCGCCGTGCTCACCAGCCCGACCGACGGCAGGGTCGCCGCGCTCGAGCTCGAAAAGGGCGCGTCCTCGTCCGGCAGGACGATCACCATCGTGGGCACCGGCGTGCAAGGTGTCGCCGTCACCGTGCCGCTCGCGCAGATCGACCAGGTCAAGACCGGCCAGCGGGTGACGGTGACCGCGGACGGGTCGCGCGCGGTGCTGCACGGCACGGTGACCGCGATCGGCCTGGTGAGCAGCTCGTCCGGCTCGACGACGGCGTTCCCGGTGACCGTGCGGCTCGATGCGGACAGCCCGCGCCTCTACGACGGGGTCGGCGCCGATGCCGTCATCACCACGGGCACGGCACGCGCGGTGCTCGTCGTACCGAACTCCGCGGTGCATGCCGGGCCGGCCGGCACCCGCACCGTCACCGTCGCCAGTGGCGGTAGGACGACGACGGTGCCGGTGACAGTGGGGCTCGCCGGCGACGACGTCACCGAGATCAAGACCGGACTCAAGACCGGGCAGCAGGTCGTGCTCGCCGACCTCGGCGCGCAGCTGCCGAGCTCCGCCTCGTCGGCGAGCAACGGTCTCGTCGGCAACGTCGCGAACCTCGGCAAGATCGCCCGGTTCGTGCGCGGCGGCAACTAGCGGGTCTGCCAGACTCGCGCGATGAGCCGACCGCTTCCCGACGGCATCATCGATCCGCACATCCACCAGTGGGATCCGTTCAGCACGCCCAACCGGGTCGCCCGCGAGGCGCGGCTGTTGCGCCGGCTGCCTCGTGTCCCGCGCTGGATCACCCGGCTGCAGCCGCGCGCCAACCGGGAGTTCGTGCACGACCCGCACCACGTGCTGCGGCCCTACCTGCCCGCCGACTACCGCAGCGACGCCGAACCGCTGCGCGTCGACGCGGTCGTCCATATCGAGGCGTCCTGGCCCGCCCCCGAGCATCTCGACACGGTCGACGAGACGCGGTGGGTGTCGGCGCTGCCGTGGCAGCAGGACGGTGCCCCGGAACTCGGCGCGCTGGTCGTGCACGCCGACCCGCGCTGGCCGGACGTGACAGAGGTCCTCGATGCGCACCTCGCGGCAAGCGACCGGGTGCGCGGCGTGCGGTGTTCGGCAACGAACCACCCCGACCGTGGGGTACTGAGCTTCAACGAGCATCCGCACCTGCTCGCCGACCCGGACTTCGTGCGCGGCTTCGCCGCGATCGCCGAACGCGGCCTGTCGTTCGAGATCTGGACGCACGCGCACCAGCTGCCGGACGCCGTTGTACTCGCCACCGAGTACCCGCAGACCACGTTCGTGCTCGACCACGACGCCACGCCGGTCGGGATCTTCGGGCCGCGCGGCCGCGGCACCGGCCGCACGGCGCGCGAGCGTGCCGACCTGCTTGCCCGGTGGCGCGACGACATCGCGGCGCTCGCGGAGTTGCCGAACGTGCTGGCCAAGCATTCCGGGCTCGGCATGCCGATGCTCGGCGCACCACCGAAGCGGCCGATCACCGGTGCGACCGTCGGCGAGGTGCTCGACCGGTGCGCGCCACTGATCCGGCACGTGCACGAGGTGTTCGGCGCGCAGCGCACGATGTGGGCGTCGAACTTCCCGATCGACAAGCCCGTCCACACGATCCCGGCAAGCCTCGAACTCGTGACCGAGGCGCTGGGAAGCGACGCCGACCTCGACCTGCTCTTGCGCGATGTCGCGCGGCGGACCTACCGGCTGCCGTAGCGGTTCAACGGCGCAGCCGGCCGAGCGGACGCCAGCCCACCAGGCCGACGATGATCATCAAAGCCGCGAACAGCGCCGAGCCGGCGTAGAGCCAGCCGCTGCGGCCGCTGAACGCGCCGATGCCGGGCAGGTGCGCGAGCGCGGTGCCGAGCGACGGCGGGAGGAGATGGGGGCCGGACGGCGGGCGGGGCCGGGGCAGCGTGATCGCCGGTCGCGGATTGCTCACCGCCGGCGTGCGGTCCGTGGTCGTCCGGGCGGCGCGCTGCGCGTGCTGCGTCGTCGCTACCGTCGTCGAGACCGGTGCGCCGGCGAGCAGCACGTCGCCCGGCCGGGCCTGGCGCGGCGCGGGCATGAGCTTCGCGCGGTGTGCGGCGTGCCGGCGCACCCCGTGGTGGCGCGCCTTGTGCCGCACGTCGTGCTGCGCGAGTGCGCTGTGCGCCTGCGTGTGGCGGTGGCCGTGACCGCGGGCGTGCGGGTCGACCGACGCAGCCGCGGGGGAGGCCAGGGCGAACATGGCCGGCACGAGCACGGCGAATGCCGCCACGAGGCGTCGCGCGATCACGCTCTTCGCCAATGCGCTGCTCCAGACTGTTCCGGCACGTTCAGTCCCGCTTGTGAAGATTGCGTTAACTGTAACCCCGATAGGTGATCCATTCTTGACTGATTCCAGAAAGGGGGAAAGACTTCGGGAGTGCCTACCGCGTCCGACATCGAGCAGATGTTGCGCGAGGCCTCGCTGCGGGTGACCCGGCCACGGCTGGCCGTGCTCGCCACCGTGCACGAACACCCGCACGCCGACACCGACTCGATCATCGCGGCCGTGCGCGCCGAGATGATCGACGTGTCGCACCAAGCCGTCTACGACGTGCTGCGCGTGCTCACCACCGCGGGCCTGGTGCGGCGCATCCAGCCGCCTGGCTCGGTGGCGCGCTACGAGTCGCGCGTCGGCGACAACCACCACCACGTCGTGTGCCGCGGGTGCGGCATGATCGCCGACGTCGACTGCGCCGTCGGTGACACCCCGTGCCTGATCGCCTCCGACGACCACGGCTTCGACATCGACGAGGCCGAGGTGGTCTATCTGGGTCTGTGTCCCGAGTGCCAACCGAACGCACGCATCAACTAGAACGAGCCACAAGAACGAGACAGGAGAACGGCAGACGTGTCCGAGAGCGAGAACCCGGCAATCAAGTCCCCGACCCCGTCGGCGAAACGGCCGCACACGAACCAGGACTGGTGGCCGAACCAGGTCAACCTGGCGCCACTGCACCAGCACTCGACGAAGTCGAACCCGATGGACCCGGACTACGACTATCCGGCCGAGTTCGCGAAGCTCGATCTCGAGGCACTCAAACGCGACGTCACTGAGGTGCTGACCACCTCGCAGGACTGGTGGCCGGCCGATCACGGCCACTACGGCGGGCTGATGGTCCGGCTCAGCTGGCACGCGGCAGGCACGTACCGCATCGAGGACGGGCGCGGCGGCGCGGGCGACGGCTCGCAGCGCTTCGCCCCGCTGAACAGCTGGCCGGACAACGCGAACCTCGACAAGGCGCGCCGGCTGCTGTGGCCGGTGAAGAAGAAGTACGGCAGCGCGATCTCGTGGGCCGACCTGCTCGTCCTCGCCGGCAACGTCGCCCTCGAGTCGATGGGCTTCCAGACGTTCGGCTTCGGTTTCGGCCGCACGGACGTGTGGGAGCCGGAGGAGATCTTCTGGGGTC
>JAICKR010000238.1 GCA_025927835.1 Jatrophihabitans sp.
CCGACGGTGCAGCTGTGGCCGCACCGGCACGGCACCGACGCGATGTTCTGCGCCGTGATCCACCGCACGCCCTGAGCCTGCGGCAGGATGGCCGCCGGGAGGTGGCCACGATGGCTTCGCGACACGGTTTGACGAAACACGACTTTCAGCTGGTCGGGGTGTGCGCGCTGCTCACCGCGATCGCCGGTGCGCTGTTCTACGCCGACGTGGGCGAGGTCGCCACGTTCGTCGTCGCCGCCGTCGCGCTCGCCGCACTCGCGACGCTCGTCGGTCACAGCGTCGACGCGCTCGGCGATCAGCTCGGGGCCGGCGCGCTCGGCGTCATCCAGAGCGCGCTGGGCAACCTGCCCGAACTGTTCGTCACGCTCTTCGCGCTGCACGCCGGGCTGTACGAGGTGGTGCGGGCCGCGATCGTCGGCTCGATCCTCGCGAACGTGCTGCTCGTGCTCGGCCTCGCGTTCTTCGTCGGCGGCCTGCGGCACGGCACGCAGCGCTTCGCCACCGAGTCCGCGAACCGCATCAGCCTGTTGCTGGTGCTCTCCGTCGCCGCGCTGCTCGTCCCGGCGCTGACCGCGCACCTGCACACCCCGGCTGCGGGGCACGAGCGCGCGCTGTCGGTGATCGTTGCCGTCGTGCTGCTCGTGCTCTTCGCCGCATCGTTGCCGGCCGCCCTGCAGCAGCAGTCGATCGACGAGGGCGGTGTCGGCGGCGAGGGCAGGTGGCCGCTGCCCGTCGCGATCGGCATGCTCGCCGCAGCCGGTGTCGGCGCGGCATTCGTCAGCGACTGGTTCGTCGACGCGCTGGCGCCGGCGATGAGCAGCCTCGGCATCAGCCAGGCCTTCGCCGGGCTGGTGATCGTCGCGATCGCAGGTAACGCGGTGGAGAACGTCGTCGGCATCCAGCTCGCGGCGCGAAACAAGCCCGACGTGGCGCTGTCGCTGATCCTGCAGAGCCCGCTGCAGATTGCGCTCGTGCTGGCGCCGGTCGCGGTGCTCGCCGCGCCCCTGGTCGGCGCCACGTTCACGCTCGTACTGTCGCCGCTGCTCATCGCGGCACTGACCATCGCCGTGATCGTCACCGTGATCGTCGTGCTGGACGGCGAGTCGAACTGGTTCGAAGGGCTCACCCTCGTCGCCCTCTACGCGCTGATCGCCACCGCGTTCTGGTGGGGCTGACGAATAGGCTTACGCCCGTGAACAGACCGGAGCCGATGATCGCGCCGAGCATCTTGTCGGCCGACTTCGCCCGGCTCGCCGAGGCCGCGGACGCGGTCGCCGGTGCCGACTGGCTGCACGTCGACGTCATGGACGCGCACTTCGTCCCGAACCTGACGATCGGGCTGCCGGTCGTCGAGAGCCTGCACCGGGCCACCGAGCTCCCGCTCGACTGCCACCTGATGATCGACGACCCGGACCGGTGGGCGCCCGGTTATGCCGAGGCCGGCGCCGCCAATGTCACCTTCCACATCGAGGCCGCCGCCGATGCCGTACAGACCGCGCGCAAGATCCGGGCGGCCGGCGCGCTCGCCGGGCTGTCCGTCAAACCGGGCACGCCGCTCGAGCCCTACCTCGAGGTGCTGCGCGAGTTCGACACGCTGCTCGTCATGACGGTCGAACCCGGCTTCGGCGGGCAGGAGTTCATGGCCGAGGTGCTGCCGAAGGTCCGCCTCGCTCGCGAGCACGTGCGCGCCGGGCACCTGCGGCTGTTCGTCGAGGTCGACGGCGGGATCGCGGCAGACACCATCGAGGCCGCGGCCGAGGCCGGGGCGGACGTCTTCGTCGCGGGCTCGGCCGTCTACGGTGCGGACGACCCGGCCGCGGCCGTCGAGTCGCTGCGCCGGCAGGCCCGGGCGGCGATGAGCGGCTGATGGACGTCACCGAGGCCGAGCACGCCGCGATGCACCGCGCGCTCGCGCTCGCCGAGACGGTGCGCGGCCGCACCAGCCCGAACCCCGCGGTCGGCGCGGTGATCCTCGACGAGACCGGGCACCTGGTCGGCGAGGGCGCCACCGAGCGGGCCGGCGGCCGGCACGCCGAGGTGGTCGCGCTGCAGGATGCGGAGTCGAAGGCGCGCGGCGGCACCGCGATCGTCACGCTCGAGCCGTGCGCGCACACCGGCCGCACCGGCCCGTGCACCGAGGCGCTCGTCGCGGCCGGCATCACCAAGGTCATCTACGCGGTCGACGATCCCAACCCCGAGGCGGCCGGGGGTGGCGAGCGGCTGCGCGAGGCGGGTGTCGAGGTCGTGTCCGGCCTCGAAGAACACGCCGCAGCCAGCGGTGCGCTGCGCCCTTGGCTGCACGCGGTGCGCACCGGCCGGCCCTACGTCACCTGGAAGTTCGCGGCCACGCTCGACGGTCGGGTCGCGGCCGCCGACTACACCTCGCGCTGGATCTCCTCGGCTGCCTCCCGCGCCGACGTGCACAACCTGCGCTCCGGCATCGACGCGATCCTCGTCGGCAGCGGCACCGTGCTCGTCGACGACCCGCAGCTGAGCGTGCGCGAGGGTGAGCGGCTCGCGGCGCACCAGCCGCTGCGCGTCGTCCTCGACCGACGGCATCGTGTGCCCGACGACGCGCGCGTGCTCGATGAGAGCGCCGAGACTGTGGTGCTCGACACAGCAGTGCCCCAGTTCGCCATGAAAGCCCTGTATGACCGAGGTGTGCGCCACGTCCTGTTGGAAGGCGGTCCTACGCTGGCAGGAGCGTTCGTCGAGGCACGCTGTATCGACGAGGTGATCGCCTACGTGGCGCCCACGCTGCTCGGCGCCGGACCTGCGGCACTGGGTGACGCGGGCATCGGAACGCTCGCGGATGCGTTGTTGCTCGACGTCGAGTCGGTGACGCGCCTCGGCGACGACATCAAGGTGGTGGCCCGGCCCCGCTGGGCCGAGCACGTGGCAGAGGACTAGATCGACGTAAGGCGGACGCTTGTTCACCGGGATCATCGAAGAGGTCGGCGAGGTCGTCGA